>JANPHT010000345.1:0-15893 GCA_031424595.1 Planctomycetota bacterium | reverse complement strand
GTCATCGATCCGGTGGTCATTCAGAGGGCGATGTGGTGGGGACCGCGATCATGTCGAGCGTCAGCCCGAGTCCCTCAATTCCTGTAGATCCCACAAACGCCTTCGAGGCCGCTGGAGGTCTCAATGGATCATAGAAGGCGGGCCTGAGTTTGTTCAGGCTGGTGCTCGCGGCCTCTGTAGACACATAGTAAGTGGCTTTTGCAAGGTGAGCAAAGTCGCTTCCAGCGAGGTTCAGGATTCTTCGCAGCGTCACAAAGATATTCTCGACTTCGAGGTCACCGTTGGCCGTGGCATCGGGGTGCGCAATTCGATCATGTGTTGAGTACAGGCCAGACACATAGACCGTCGATGGATGATTGATTCGACAGACACGGCAATAAACGGCAGATGCCTTCATCCCCGGCGGCGTGAGAAATTCCATCGAAGGAGCATCGTGCAAATAGGATCCACCAGCAGCAATTAACTCGATTTCAATGGGTACCAACCTGGTGGATTCCCACTCAACCAACACCAACGGAGGAGGCAACTTTCCCTCGAAGAATTTCTGAACTTCAGCACGCACTACTGCGAAATCACTCATGGGTGTAACAAAAGCCTTCAGCTGAACGATGTCGTCATCGGAACGGCCAAGGAATTCCAGAGTACGGTGCAAACTTTCCAGTGTGTTCCTTGTGGCTTCGGCCAGATATTCACTCTGCTCAGCCTGACCAGAAACATAGATTCGTGCGCCGGAGGGCAAAGACGCGAATTGAGTGTTGCGAGCATGCGAAGCCTGCGTCCCGGCATTCTGGCAGGCGACAAAATCTACGCCCACTAATGCGTCAGCGACCGGAAGGTGAGTCACGACCATTGAAACGGCCGGCTGAGACGTCTGAATGAAAACGGTGGGGAGTTCGTTCCACAGTTCTGCAGCAACCGTGTCACTCACCGCGTAAAGATGGACCTTTACGATTTCCGACGCATGGGCAATCGCCAGCAACGACTTTGCCTGTTCCATGATATTTTTCAACTGAGCCGCAGCGGATTGCCGCTTCAGACCCGCCGCGTCAGGCTGAGCGAAAATCTGCTCTGTGTGAATCAGAGCTGCATGACTCACGACAACAGCCGAAGCGATTCCCGTCCTGACGTTGGGTTCGATTCGCTGAATGCGCTCCCCAGCCATCAAACGCGACCCCAGGACAATAGACAACATGGCAACCAGCGTTCTTAACATCATCAGGAATTGCTCCGTTTGAGGAATGAAGCGCTGGATCAAATTTTGTCCATGGCTCAGCCGCATCGGTCAACTCGCAACATCCGACGATTACGAGGTGCCACTGTCTACTCGCCGGCCTTGTAAACCATTTTCACAAAGATCATCCGCCCAGCGCTACTCTGCAGCACACTTGAAACAATGACGTTGATCTCTTTGCCAAGCAGGTTGGCCGCGTTTTCACAGACGACCATGGTTCCATCATCCAGATAACCAACGCCCTGGCCTGGCCCTTCCCCTTCCTTAATGACTTTCATGATCAGTCGCTCCCCGGGAATGTATCGAGGCTTCAATGCATTCGACACATCATTCAGATTGATGACAGGGATTCCCTGAACGCTGGCAACTTTGTTCAGGTTGAAGTCGTTGGTGATCACTCCACCGCGAATCTGCTTGGCCAGAGCCACAACCTTCTGATCAACTGTCATCATCTTGAAATCTGTTCGTGATGTTTCCATCACCTTGACATCAACGATGGTGCTCTGTTGCAACTTCGCCAGGACTTCCAGCCCGCGACGGCCCCGGATGCGACGATTCTTGTCACTGGAATCCGCAACATCCTGAACTTCGGAAAGTACAAAATCGGGAACAATCAGCTGGGACTCAATAATCTGAGTCTCGACGACATCGGCAATTCGGCCATCAATGAGCGAACTGCTGTCAACGACCAGCGGTCGACCACTCTTCAGATCGCGTTGAAACTCAACGTAGGGTATGACAAACCGAAAATCATCTTTCGTCTGGAGCAACAGCGCGACGCAGACGTAAGGCAGGATCAATAACGTCAGCAACACGACCGCCGTATGATAGGGGTTTGTCACAGGCACAACCGGAGTCAACGCCTGAATCATCAGGTAGGCCAGCAGCACTCCGATCAGAATTCCGAAGTAGATCGCCGAAATCACTTCAATCCGCTTTTTACGGACCAGGATGTCTGCAATCGTCACCAGTTGTGAAATCGACAAGAGCACAAAGAATGCGGCACCCTTGTTGTTCTCAATAATTCTTGGCAGCAGTGCAGGCTGGCCAGCGACGGTTTCAGTCGTGATGTAGGCAAGAATTGCCCCTGCTGAAATCAGCAGGTAGGCCACTCTTAAAATCATTAGCAACATATCGGTAAGGCTCTGTTAGAGTTAAACTCTCTCAGGGAGTGTTCAGACGGTGACGATCGGGAGGTGGGATTTTCGCAGAAATCCTGACAGTGGCAACCCGTAGTGGAGACTTTGGACAGATTCTCAGGTTCTCTTGCGGTCTTCGTAAGTACATTTTCACTCCACGTAACAACAGGGACGCTTGATTCGTCCGGAATGACATGCAGTATTTGGCCTGCTGGAGTTTTTTCTCAAGGGTTGTTAGAACCCCACAATCCAGTCTTGAAAAAGGCGGAACGGGATCTGGCTTTTGCTCTTGAGGGAGAATCTTCATGTGGATTGGTTCTGTTGTCTGCACAATCGCGACAACTGTTTGTTTCTGGATCGCATCGGCTGCAGGTGACGAAATTTCATTGTCGGTCAAAGTGCTGCAATCGGTGGCACCGGGCGGCAAGGGAACAGCGTCGGCTCGTAACGCGGTGCAGTCGTTGGCAGGATCTGGTGAAAAGTCGCTATTGCCAGTCCTTCAGGGGTTTCAAGACGCTTCTCCACTGGCTGTCAATTGGCTTCGAAATGCGTTTGAGGAAATCGTAGAGTCGGAGCGAGCCGCAGGACGACAACTGCCAGCGGCTGTTCTTGAAGAATTCATTCTCGATCGAGACCAGTCTCCTGTGGCTCGGCGCCTTGCTTATGAAACTCTTAAGGGCCAACAACCCGAAATCGAAGATCGCTTGATTCCCGACATGCTTCTGGATCCAAGCCCCGAGTTCCGTAGAGATGCGGTGGCACGATTAATTAAAGAGGCAGGATTGGCGACGGACGCAAAGGCAGCAACACCAATTTTTCAAAAAGCACTTTCTGGCGCTGTGCATGAAGATCAGGTGAAACAGATTTCAGAAGCCCTGCGAAAAAGCGGCGAAAATGTCAACATTCAGCAGCACTTTGGATTCCTCTCGAGCTGGAGCGTCGCTGGTCCGTTCGACAACAAAGAAGAAAAAGGCTTCGCAGTCGCCTATCAGCCAGAGACCATCGTCACAGAAGGAAAGCCTCTGGATCTTTCCGGTGAATATGACGGACAACTCGGAAAGGTGCAGTGGAAGCCGCTGATGACCGAAGACGATTTTGGCGTCGTCGATATTGCAAAACAGATAGAAAACTTCAAAGGCTCCCTGATGTACGCCACGACATCCTGGAACAGCGACAAGGAACAGCTTGTCGAAATCCGTTTAGGAACACCGAATGCATGGAAGCTTTGGGTGAACGGAAAACTCGTGTTTGAACGCGAAGAGTACCATCGCAGTTCCGCAATGGACCAATACAAAGTTCCTGTCACACTGACGGCCGGTGAAAACGTTTTCCTTTTCAAAATATGCCAGAATGAGCAGACGCAGGACTGGGCCCAACGATACCAATTCCAATTAAGAATCTGTGACGCGACGGGGTCGGCTGTTCGTTCCGCGACCAGAGTCGCTCTGGACGCTGCATACCAAGGAGCTAGCCGATGAAAAAAAACAATCTTCACGCCCTGTTGGTCATTGCGACACTCGCGAGTTGTCGATTCACCATCGCCGCTGACTGGCGGCAGTTTCGCGGCAACGAGGCGAATTCTGTCGCCGCTGGCGAATCGCTACCCACCGAATTGAGTGGCGATACGGTGGCCTGGAAAAGTCCACTTCCCGGTCGCGGATTGTCCGGGCCGATTGTCGTGGGTGACAAAGTCTTTGTTTCGGCAAGCTCGGGCTATAACCAGGACCGACTGCATGTGGTTTGCATCAGCGCAGCGACTGGCGATCAGCGATGGCAGCGGCAGTTTGACGCGACCGGGCGCACGATGACGCATGATAAGATGTGCAACGCCACGCCCACAATGGCGAGCGACGGCGAGCGAGTCTTCGCGCTGTATTCGAGTAATGATCTGGTGTGTCTCGATCTGAATGGGAAGTTGCAGTGGTTTCGGGGCCTTGGCAGCGAGTTTCCCAATGCCAGCAACAGTCTTGGAATGTCATCTTCGCCGATTGTGATCGGTTCTACTGTCGTCGTTCAGGTGGAAAGCGACGCGGAAGCCTTTGCCTGCGGTGTGGATGCGATTTCGGGCGAGACCAAGTGGCAGATCGACCGTCCTCGCGCAGCGAACTGGACGTCGCCATCAATGTTGCCGGCAAACAACGACCAGCCGGCTCTGGCATTGCTGCAATCCTCGAAAGGATTGACTGCGGTCAACCCGGACACTGGCGCGATCGTCTGGAACTTTGAAAAGGGTGCTTCAACCATTCCATCGGCTACGGTCAGCGACGGAGCCGTTGTGATTCCATCGAATGGACTTACCGCGATTCGCCCTGCAGGAGGTGCCTTTGAAGAGTTGTGGAGTTCTTCAGGGCTGAGTCCAGCAACTTCCAGCCCCGTGGTTGTTGATGGGAGGGCTTTTGTTATGAATAGCGCTGGCGTACTTTCTGCAGGAGACACAAAATCGGGAGAGCGTGTCTGGCAGCTTCGCCTGAAAGGCAGCTTCAGCAGTACACCGATTTTCGCAGGCGGATACCTTTATGCCTTTAGCGAATCGGGTACAGCGTTTGTTGTGAAGCCTGAAACTGACAAAGGCGTCATCGTATCAGAGTTGGATCTGACAGAAACCATTCTTTGCAGTCCCAGTGCGGCCAATGGAGCACTTTATGTGAGAAGCGACAAGCATTTATTCAAACTGGCAAAGCGTCCGTAATTGACGCTCCTGCAACTACGGCTGTCCCGGATTGGTTAAAAAAAATGTCTGGATTACGAGCTGAAGTCAGACGTCACGGCCCGTTATCGAATCAAGATCTGATGTCGTGCTGTTAAGTGTTTAGACCGAAGCCCGGCTGTTAAATCCGCCGGGCTCGTTTTTTTACTCGTTCTACGAATCTGCAGGAAAAAACGTGCGAATTCTCGGTCTGGATATTGGCGGAGCAAACGTAAAAGCATCGACAGCCGACGGTGAATGCCTCAGCATCCCTTTTCCGATCTGGCAAAAGAAAGAAGGGCTACGCGAGGTCTTAAGCCAATTGCCGTACTTCAGGCAGTTGGCTCCGCAGATTGTGGCTGTCACGATGACGGCGGAGCTGGCGGATTGTTTCATCTCGAAGGCTGACGGAGTCGCATTTGTTATTAACACGGTTGTTGAAGCGTTCCCCAATTCGCTGATTCGAATCTGGCTGACGTCCGGGGAGTTTGCTGAACCGCTGGATGCCAGCGAACTGCCGGAGCTTGCTGGAGCATCCAACTGGCATGCGTTGGCCACCTGGGCGGGACGTGCGATTCCGACGGGCCCGGCACTGGTGATCGACATCGGCTCCACAACAACAGACATCATTCCGCTGGTCGACGGGTGCCCTGTCCCGGAAGGGCGCACGGATCTCGAGCGTCTGGCCGCATCCGAGCTTCTTTATACCGGGATTCACAGAACGCCTGTGTGCGCCATCGTGCGTTCCGTTCCATTGATCAATGAAGAAGGGTCAGGCGTCCCTGTCTTTATTCCCGTAGCCGCCGAAGTGTTTGCCACGGCGCTCGATGTTCATCTGCTGAATGGTGACATCCCTCCGAATGAAAAGGAAATGGAGACTGCCGATGGTCGACCTGCCACTCGCACAGCATCCTTCAATCGGCTGGCTCACATGTTGTGTTGCGATGCGAGTGAGTTGTCAGAAGTCCAGCTTTTGGCGATCGCGGCTCATGTTGCTGATCAACAATTGGAACAGATCTGCGAAGCAATCAGAAACCGGGTTTGCTATCTCGAGGGTTTGACTTCCAGTCTCACAGGAATAAAAACGCAGATCGTCCTCAGTGGCAGTGGAACGTGGATGTCCGAGCGGGCAATCCGAAGAATTGGAGAAGATCGTTTCGGAGCCATCAGCAATCTTGTGGAAATGTTCGTTCGAAACGTCACGGCCTCGGCCCCGGCATTTGCGGTCGCTCGACTTGCGGCCGAAAGATGCCTCGACGACCTGCTGCCGTGCTTGCAGCAATCAGCGGCGACGCCGAATCCGACCCGCACAGTTGAGTAGCATGGACGGGCTCGCACATGATCGCTGGCTCAACATGATCGCGGGCCTGAAACAGCTCGGTCAACAGAAAAGCCCGGCTGAGCTGAACAGCCGGGCTTCCGATTCTTTACTGCTGGGATTTCAGAACGCGAGTCACTTCTGAAGCAGGATGTTGACGCCCTTCTTATTGGACAACACAATATCCGGCTTCTTGTCGTTGTTCATGTCGTGGATTTCAAATTGTGTGCCCACACCGGTTCCAAGCCCTGCCACAATCTGGTGCGGCGTGATCTTGGGAGCCTTGCCTTTTTCACGAACAACTTCGTACCAGTAAAGCCGAATCGGATCATGTTCTCCCGGATCGCCGCCATTGTGAGCAAAGAATCGACTTCCCGTGACATAGTCAAGTTGACCATCACCGTTGATGTCCACTGATTCCACGGCATGAGTCTGAGAATAGGATTTGTCGATTTCGTGCAAGATCCACGGCCCCTTCCCTGGGTTTTCGGCCCACCATACGCCGAATCCGTGTGCCGACGACAGAAACAGATCCATGTCACCATCACTATCCAGGTCGTCTGAATAGAGATTGGCACAGCCGGGCAAGGGTTGCTCCCCACTCTCGGTCTTAATTCGAACGGGATGAAACTCCCAGACTTTCGCACTGGTGATATCGCCGGGGTTCTGCCACCAGCCATGGGCGATAAGGATATCGCGATGGCCGTCGCCGTTCATATCGCCAACACCCAGACCATGGTAATACTTAAAGGTTCCGTTCTCGTTGGGATTTCCCGCTTCACTGACGGCGTGGAAGCCGAAAGATTCAGCAATTTTGTCGGGCTTCGGTATCACATTGAAACCCATTTTGGCTTCCGGCTGTGATCCGAGCACGATTTCACGCACTCCGTCGCCGTTCAGGTCTTCGAACTCGGGAGACTCATTGCACGCACTGGTCCAGATCTCGAACTGCTTCCAATGAGATTCTTCTCCCGGACCAGGATTTTTGTACCAATGATAGGGATCGCCGGGAAAACCGATAATCACAGCATCCGGCAGTCCGTCAGCATCCATATCGTGAGCAAAATTCGCAAAGCTGTTGCTGTAGCCAACGCCAGCGACGAACTCGCCTGGCATTCGAATCTCATGCAGCTTCCATGCGGTTCCATCGACATGATCGTCCGTGGCGAGTCTCGGAGATTCGTACCAGACATCTCCGGCAATCACGTCCGGAACACCATCTTTGTTGACATCCGCAGCGGCAACACCTTCGGATCGAAATCGTTCGTCCAGTTTTATCCTGACCCAGTTGTTATCGTCATCCGCTCCAACTCCGCTTGTGAAGGCCGTAGCGGCAATTACCATCAATACTCGCTTCATTACCTTTTTCTCCCGATCAATTCCGGTCCTGACTTCAGTTTTCGATCCGATAAACACTCGTTCCCGTTCTGACAAACAACGCTTTTCCGGCCACAGCAGGCGACGCCATACAGCCGCTGTCGAGTTTATTCTGTGCTAGCTGGCTGAAAGTGTCACCGGCATTCAGCACCGTGCAGACACCATCCTGATTAAAAAAGTAGAGTCTCCCACCTGCCTCCAAAGGAGAGGCCGAGTAATCTCCGGGCAAACGTTCAAACCAAACTTCATCGCCAGTTTCCGCTTTGAGACTTCGCACGATTCCCTTGTCGCTTACAAAGTAAAGCCGACCATCCAACGCGATCATCGACGGCTTCTGAGGAATCTGTTTGTCGGACATCCAGTTGACATGGCTTTTTGTCACATCGCCTTCGCCAGTAAACTTCACGGCCACCAGACGCGATTGCATATAGCTTGTGGCGACATACACGGTGTCACCAAGAATCACCGGACGCGGGACCGTTGAAAAACCAAGTTGTCCATAATGAGCCTTCCAGATTTCTTTACCATCCCGGGCGTCGTAGCCATAGACCCAGTTGGCTGCCGGTGAAATCACAAGTGGCCGTTCGTTGATTTCAACAATCAGAGGAGTCCCATAGGCTTTTTGCAACTCGGGAGTTTTGTCCATTTCTCCCGAACGTTTTGTCTGCCAGGCAATTCTTCCGGTCCTCGCATCAAGAGCCACGATCGACTGGGTGTCTGTGCCATCGAGGTGAATGATGACTCGGTCCTGCCAGACGACGGGCGAACTGCCTGGACCGTTTTGATGATCCAGTTTCAGTTCATTATTTCTCCAGACGACCTCACCCCGGTTTCGATCAACACCTGCAGTTCCGTAAGTGCCGAAATGAAAGAAAACAAGATTGCCGGCAATAACAGGCGTCGGAGAAGCGTAACTGTTTAAGGCGTGTTTGGGTTCTGGCTCAACAATCTTAAACAAATCGATCGTGCGTTCGATCGCTCCCGTTTCTCGATTCAGCTGGAGGGCCTGCAGCGTCAGTTCGCCAACAATCTCGAGGCCATTAGGATTCTTGAGTGTCGACAATCGCCGCTGCTGTTCCTCAGCAGTCAACTCACGCGTCACCGCAGTCGTCAACCAGATTTGGTTTTCAGCAATAACCGGGGAGGAATGCCCTTCTCCGGGAATGTCCGTTTTCCATTTGACGTTCTCGGATTCGCTCCATGTGACAGGCAGTCCTTCAGCAGAAGCGTGTCCCTGCCCGCCTGGACCTCGAAATTGCGGCCATTCTTCTTCCGCATAAAGCCCTGGGCTGGCCAGAACACCGATCGTTCCGACCGCCATGACAAACAGAACAGAATTCTTCATAAACAATCCTTGGGAAATGTGCCGAGCAGGATAAAGTGTCGGTCCCCGGAAGGAAAGCATGCGCAAGAATACGCAGGATTCAATCGGCAGCCGTCATCCCGAAGACTTGTTCTCCTCCGAGCCATGTTTGTTCGACGACAGTGTTCTTTACGTCATCCGTCGGACAATTCAAAATGTCCCGATCAATGATAATGAAGTCTGCAAGTTTACCTGTCTCCAGGGAGCCCTTTTCTTTTTCTTCAAACGTCAACCACGCATTGTTGATAGTATAAAACCTCAAGGCCTGCTCCCGCGAAATCATCTGCTCCGGATGCAGCGGTGAATCCGACCATCGTGGTTGACGAGTGAGCGTCGTCCAGATGCCCAAAAATGGGTTGTAAGGATTCACAGATCGGAGGCTGCCGATCCTTTGCATGTGATCCGAACCTCCGCCAACCATAACTCCATGTTCAAAAATGGTCTTGTACGGCTGAAAGTAACTGGTCCGATCCTCACCGAATTGTTTAAGTAAAGTGCGACCATCCAGATGAAGCCAGATTGGTTGTATGTCGGCAACGATTCCAAGAGCCTCCATCTTTTTTATAGACTTAAGGCTCATGAAATTGCAGTGGGTAATACATGGCCGCTTTTCACGAATCGAGAAGTCGTCATTAACTTTTTCGTAGGCCTCAATCAAAGCCTGAACGGCCCCATCACCGACGGAATGGGCTGTGATCTGCAGATCATGCTCCAGACAGTACTTCGCGATTTGATACATTCGATCGGGCGGGATGTTGAGAACGCCTCGGTATTCCGGATCGCTGATCGAATAGATCGAACTGACGCCCCACGGTTTTTGCATCCACGCGCTGCCCGTCAACATTCCTCCGTCCAGAAACACTTTGACTCCGCGCAGCCACAAAAGGTTGTCATATTTGTGAGCCGGATGATCGGCGGCGTGGCGAATTTGCTCGGCAACTTTCTCCCAATCGCCGTCCGGGTTTACTCCCCAACAAAGGAAGGTGCGACATGTCAACTTTTTGTCGTGGCGTAACGAATCAAACAGGCTGACATCCTGTTCCCCGGCACTTCTCTGAACGATGCTGGTGATGCCTACAGAATTGTAGTCCTTCAGTAACTTCTCCAATTGATCCTTTCGCTGTTCCAACGATGGCGACGCCTCAGACGATTCGGTTTTCACGAATCGTGATGCCGCTCGAATAACTCCGTTTGGTTCGCCTGTGACAGGATCGACCTCAATCCTTCCCGGCAGCCCGTCAGTGATGCGAAAGTCCTTGTCGATGCCGTTCATTTTTAAAGCAAGCGAATTCAGGGCTGCGTCGGGACCTGTCCGAAAATACACGGGGTTATTCGGTGCCACCTGATCCAGTTCCTGACGAGTTGGAAACCTCTGGTCTCGAAGTCGCGTAATGAACACCTGGTTCATGATGATCCATTTGCCGTCCTCAAGTATTTCCGCACGCCGCTGGACATACTTCAGAACATCGTCGATTGTCTCCAGTGGTGGAATCTCATGATCGAACTCGTAAACGGCCGCTCCGGTCGCATGGACGTGGGAATCAATCAGACCCGGAAGTACCGTCTTCCCTTGGAGCGAGATGATCTGCGTGTCCGGTCCGGCGAGCTTCAGGATTTCCTCGTTGCCGCCAAGGCTCTGAATTCGATCGCCGTGGATGGCCATCGCCTCGGCAATCCGAAACTCGGCATCGACGGTGACGATTTGTCCGTGATGAACGATCAAATCTGGCGGTTGCGCAACCACGCTGGCACCCGTTGTCACTATTGCGGCAAAAACGATTTTCAGGCAGTCCTGAATGGAAGGTCTCATGGGAATAGTTCCTGAGTTGCTTTTTTGACGTTTCCGATTTCAAAGCGGCGCAATTCTGCAATGATCATTGCGGATCATCCGAGGAATGAACCACCCTATTGTGAGGGTCCGCCGGGACTTGAGCAAACGAGGCGAGCTGTTGTTAATATTCTGAGATCCTAAACCAGAGATGTCAGCCACCAGCAGGCAGATCTTACTGGAACTTTTGTCCCTGGGTTTCTTACAATCCGTTCGGCATCAAGCGCCGTTCGACCCCTTCAACCACTTTGTTGATTCTGGTGACGATACATGGAAGCCCTGTTTGATCTGTTAAGCAGTCTTGTGGCTGTGCTTTGGTCACTGCTGAATGTCGTTGTCAACCTGTGTCGGGTCATCATTCCATGGCTGCCTTTGCTGGCTTGGATTGGATTCTGGACATTTGCTGTGAACTGGGCCAAGGCGTTTCCGATTCTGCGCCGCGGCGGGATGATTGGTGTCTTCCTGCTGATGGTCGTCACAGTTCTCGTCTGGGGTGCCGTGGCTCCGCCGATCGAGGGAAAGCACCTCATGTTCGGACTTTCGGTCAGCAACTATGCCGGCAAGTTTATCTACGTGACCATGTTGACGTGTATCGCTCTCTTGTGTGGATCGGCCCAATTGTCAGGAGCATTTGGAAAGCTGTGTGAGTTTCCCGAAGAGTCGGCTGAAAATGCACACGGTCATGGCGAGCACGGTCATGATGCACACGGTCATGGCGACCAGAGTCATGACGGTCATGCGCACGCAGATCATGGGCACGGAACTGACCATGCGGATCACGGACACGTTGCTCATGGTCATTAGCGGGATGGTCATGAGCCGGATGGCCACTGCTGGCTGTTTTTCAAGACAGTGATTCTGTTGTTATTAAGCTCAGACGCAGTTTTTCAGAATTTTTCTGCGGCTGCGTGGACAATAACCATTTGCTGGAGAATCCATCAGACCTCCACGAATAGGCTTTCCTCTCAACAAGGCGTTAGACGACACCACGACGACCCAACCACTTTTCGCCTCAGGGAACTTTCTGTTATGAAACCGATGTCGCTGTTGGCTGCTTTGCTGATGTCTTCAGTCGCAATCTCCGGAGATTGGCCGAACTGGCGCGGGCCTCATGGCAATGGTGCGGCGGACGGGGTCGGCTATCCCAGTGAATGGACAGCCAACACGAATATCGTATGGAAGTTCAAGTTGCAGGGACGCGGTGCTTCGACTCCTGCGGTTGCGGGAGATCGTATCTTTGTCACGACGACCCATGACGGACAAAACGTTGTGCAGTGCATTGGTGTCGATGGGAATGCTCAATGGTCGAAGACCCTGGGAGCCGCCGTCGACGGAAAACCAGGGAAGGATGGAACAGGGGCCAATCCTTCGGTAACAACTGACGGACACTTTGTGTTTGCCTACTTCAAGAGTGGCGATTTCGGCTGTTTTTCTGTGGAGGGCGACGAAAAATGGCACATGAATTTGCAGGAGAAATACGGCGAAGACACCCTTTGGTGGGATCTTGGAACGTCTCCCGTGCTGACCAAAGATGCGGTCGTGATTGCCTGCATGCATTCCGGGCCGTCGTATGTGGCCGCGTTTGCAAAAGCGACCGGTGAGATTATCTGGAAGCAGGATCGAGACCTGGGCGCTCCGGAAGAGGCGGCTCAGAGTTATGCGACTCCGGTCGTGATCAGCGATGCCGGCCGCGAGATCATTGTGGTTCTTGGCGCTGATCATGTCACAGCGCACGATGCTGCTGACGGCAAAGAGATCTGGCGACTGAGCGGCATGAATCCCGCCCACGACAAGTATTTTCGATCAATCGCCTCGGCGTCTATCGCGGATGGTATCGTGATTGCCCCTTATGCTCGGGGCAAATCGTTGACCGCTATTCGAATGGGAGGTGAAGGCGACATTACGAATTCCCATGTGCTGTGGGCCAATAACGACACTTCGGCTGATGTCCCAACCCCCGCGATCGCGCATGGAAGAGTTTTCATTTGCCGCGACACGGGTGAAGCCCGCGGCACCATTGATTGCCTCGAATTAACAACAGGCAAACCAATCTGGAGCGGTCGACTTGAGCAGAATCGGAACACTTTCCGTGCGTCTCCCGTTATTGCCGATGGAAAGCTGTATGTGACTCGCCAGGACGGCACTGTGTTCGTACTTGACGCCATGGGCTCGGAATTCAAATTGATTGCGAAGAACTCCGTGGGCGACGAACACACGGTGGCGACGCCCGTCTTTTTTGAGGGAAAGATTCTTCTCAGAACGGACGGCCATCTTTACCTGTTTGCCAATCACAACTGAGTCCCGCGCCGCTCGTAGAATTATTTGCTGACAAGCATCACAACTGACGCAGAATCCTCACAGCTTCAATGGCCCCAAGATCAGGAGTCAAAGCTGTCAGGGCAATTCCAGAGACGACCTTTGTGATGTTGTGATCCACTTTGTTGGCTTCGCCCCACACTTCTCCATCAGCAACAGTCATGTAGATGGACAATGTGTGATGGCCACTGCCTGGTCGTTCACCAATCACATGGAGCAACGTGAACCGTCCGTTCCGGCCTCCAAATAACTGTTCGCCGATGCGATAGCCGGCTCGAACACGCCCTGAATCCACTATCAGATTCGTGGGCGAGACTCGCCAACCAGAGGCTGCTAATTCCATTCGCAGGCGACGAACAAGGCTCAGCAACTGATCGCCGTCAGTCACTGCCAATGCATTTAAGCCGTCCGAAATCACGATTTGAACATCGGCTCGATCGCTCATTTCCCGGTGCCTGGCAACTTTATCGGAAGACTCCTGCGAGAGGTGTTCCCCCGAAACCGGATGAAGAATGTAATCTTCACGGTTCAGCGACTGAGTCCTTAATCGAACGGCATCAGGGACCGTGGCGACGAAATGTTCGTCCAGTTCTTTCCAGATCGAGACCTTCGCGTCTTCGTAAATATGCTGAATGTGGTTCGCCAGCGAAGGCTGCAGCGACGAAAACGATTCGCCGAATCCTTCGGCGATAAACACTCCTCGCGAACGCACCTCGGAAATGCGGTCCGACGCTTCATTGAGGATTTCGCTATCCGGGCGAGCGTCCTTTTTTCTGCGACAGTACTGAAGATAAACCCAGCCGGGATTACCAAAATGCTTCGTTGGCTTCCCGAAAGTATCGATGATTCCGAGTTCGCTGAAGAAATGCCACATGCGATCATCCACTTTGAAGCCAAACTGCTCCCGGATGTGGACATGATCCTGATAGCCCGTGGTCAGATAACCCAGCATGGGGTCGATACGAGTCGGCAAGGCCATCAGATAGCCGGGATTTGCCGGCATGATCTGATCAATGCACCAACGGAGATCATCAAGACTGACATCCATATGCAGCGTTGAACATATATCAAGCCCGATCATCAGGCCGTGAAGCTTCCCCATCACGATGTCTTCAAGACAGCATCTCACCAACTGCTCGCGTGTTCGGAATACTTCAGGTCCAATAAAGCCGGCCACATCATTCAAATGAACCCAGGGGCCTTCAGTTTGACCATGACGCCTGCGCGATGCAGCGACTTCCCTGGCCAATGTTCGTGCAAAACCATACTTGCGAGATTCATGAATGACCATGTCCGTTCCGTGGCCATGACCATTCGTAAAGTCCGCTCCCTGGCCAGTTTCAAAGTACAACCCGAAGCGTCCGTTTCGAGCCTTCGCGTGTTCCATCATCCGCTCGACAGAAATGTCGAAGGTTTTATTCGCGGAATCGTTTCCTGCGATGCTCTGAAACCACAATGCAGTCAGCCCGGGGTGAATCCGCTCGACCTCCGCCTGCACATTGATATGCGACAGCACACAATGAGGCAGCACCTCCCCAATACCAAACGTCTCAAGCACATCCTGGAGAGTCTGCTCAACGGCGGCCACGGACTCTGGCGTACTTGATACAGGGTTCGTGCCGATCAGGACATCACCAACAGCGTAGGCGAACGCATCAAAAACCTGCCAGCGGATGTCCTCAACATGATCAGTCGGAGAGTTGGGCTGAACACGAGCTCCCATGTATCCCCTGGCACCGATATTAGTCCCCGGGAGCGGGTTGAAAACCTTCGCGCCCACCTGGATCAACTCGTCGTTGGTCATCAGTCGAACAACGCACGCGATGACATCACTCGAAAGTCCATCCCGTATCGCATGAATTTCCTTTTCGCTGCGCTCGAGCAGAAAAGACTTCAGTGTGCCGACTGTCATCGGCCACAACTGGCGTCGAACGGCGGCGTCGAGAGATCCCGTGATTAATCGATAAAGTTCATCCTGAAACGGCGGATGCTGATCGACTTTCTCCAAAGTTGTGACAGAAAGCAATTGGCGAGCCAGCCGTCGAGTCGACTCATTCGCGGCTGCGACACCAACGATTTCGTCACCTTCTTTGAAGTCATTCGCGGCACCCAGCATCTGACGATAGAAGGCTTCGTCCCATTTGCCTCGAACCCGCTCGACATAGCCAATCATGTCCTCACCGGGCAACGCATCATTCAGAACGGCGAGAAGTCCAGGACCGGACGACGCCTGCAACAGACCTGCCGTCGTCAGGCCAGCCAACCCAGTCGCCAGAAACCGTCTGCGATGAATCATGGAACGACATTCCTAATCTGATCAAAGTGGAACGGCTGATGCCTCCAGGGTATTCCTGCGGACTGAATCCGCCAGCTATCAAACTCTGAGTCGCTTTCTTATCGGCTGTCTGAACTGAGGTGTGTGGCGATCATCAGGTCACGATCATCAGGGGGAGACGCGTTCTAATGTGAATTTGCCCAGCATTGAATAAATGCTGATCAGTGCCCGATCCATCATTTCTTCGCCCGCTCCGATTCCGACCCAACTTACAGCCGAATCCGCGCCATACCCGCCCTCCGCGGCCGCTTCAATTGTCGGAAAGTACATGTGATGCCCATTGCAGTAGCCAAAAAAGAA
>JANPHT010000344.1:0-8703 GCA_031424595.1 Planctomycetota bacterium | reverse complement strand
CTCTGGTACTGTTCGCCGTGGGTCTTACTGTCCTGAATCACTCGTCCACTGCCTATGCCTGGTCTTCGATGCTGGCGGCCCTGAATGATTCAGGGGTCGTGCAACTGAATGGTCATGGTGTCACTCGCTGGATGTCCTTGTCTGAAGGCCTGGTGAGTGAGACCACGGCCGAATCTTCAGTGCTGCTGGATGTGAATAAGAGAATTGTCCTGCGGCGAGAAACGAACGGCAACGTGATTGAGCGTCGGTCTGTGAAGATTGACGCCGGTCGAGCTTCGGAAAGCGTCCTGCTGGCATTTCTTGCCGGGCAATCTGGCGGCGCATTTTCTGAAGAGTTCATTCAGTTCTCTCACATTGGTAAGGAGAGCTGGAAGAAGATCACCGTTGATGGCGCTTCGAGGATCCAGTTGAGTGTTCAGCTCGATGTCGCGGGGACCTATACGGACCTTGAGATATTGGTTGATCCGGATACGCATCTCCCGGTGGCCGGCAATTTCGGATCCGAAGCTGCCTTATCGAGTCACGCCGACGATGGTGTGACGTTCGCGAAGTTGTCCTATGCCGATGATTCAGCGGCACAAAAAGTGGCCGTCGCGTTCCCGGAGGACATCCCAATTGCGGACGTTGCGCAATCCAATGAAGTGAAAACTGCAGCTCTGAATGACGTTGCGTCCAATCCCGTGGAAGCAGTTGCGGCGGTGACGGATGCCCCGGCAGAAATCGACAAGTCCCCACATGACGCGACCCCACTTTTCGGCGCGGCATCGAAATGGAAGGCCGTTGAGGTTCAGACAAGCAAGTCTGGTGATGTGGTAGAGGATCTTGATGTTCTCATGGCGAAACTGTGGGAACAGAACAGCGTGCAGCCTGTGGTGCCGGCTGCAGAAGAAGAGCTCCTGCGACGAGCGTATCTGGACCTGGCGGGGCGAACGCCAAGCGTTAATGAAGTGCGAGATTACCTGAAGGATACGTCGGCGACTCGCTATGAATCGCTTGTGGATCGACTGCTGAAAAGCCCTGACCATGCAAGTCATCTGGCAGCCCGGTTTCGTTCATTTCTAATTCCTGAAGGCGTCGATTTGACGAGCTTCGGTGGAGTCGAAGCGTTTGAAAAGTGGCTGGCTGGACGATTTGCGAGCAACGAGTCATACGACAAGACCGTGCAGAGCCTGCTTCTTGCGGAAGGTCGACTGGTGCAGTCGGGGCCGTTGTTGTTCTACTCAGCAACGAAGCTTGAGGCAGATCAACTGGCAGGCCGAACGGCCCGCGTGTTCCTTGGCATGCGGCTGGAGTGTGCTCAGTGCCATGACCACCCCTTTGAGCCGTGGACTCAGGAAGACTTTTGGGGATTTGCGGCGTTTTTTGCAAGAATTTCTCGTCCCCGTGGAAAGCTGGAAAACGTTTCCACCGTGATGCAGGTCCGCGACGTGGATCGCGGTGAAGTAATTATGCCGGAATCGAAGAGTGCTGTCGCACCGAAGTTTCTGAATGCGAGTGAAGAGATCATTCCTGAAAAAGCAAATCAGCGACGGCAAAGGCTGACTCAGTGGCTGACAGGTCGTGACAACCCGTACTTCGCAAGAGCGACCGCAAATCGGGTCTGGTCGATGCTTTTTGGCAAGGGCCTTGTGAATCCGGTCGATGACTTTGGCGTGGGCAATCCTCCGCTGTCTCCGGAACTTCTGGACCTCCTGGCGGGGCACTTTATTCAGTCGAATTTTGACCTGCGGGAACTGTTCCGCGTTGTCGCCTTGTCCAGGGCCTATCGCTTGTCGAGCGGTGCGGATGATGTGCACGAAATCCGTGAAGAATGGTTCGCTCAAATGAACGTGAAGATGCTGACAGCCGAACAGGTTTATGACTGCATCACTGTGGCCACGATGCCTGGTACGGCTCAGAACAATTCCATGATGGGGCTGGTGAATCGTTTTGGAAATATATCACGAGATGAATTCCTCCGGGAGTTCCGCACTCCATCCGGCCGCGCAACTGAGTATCAGGGTGGAATTCCGCAGGCGTTGACTTTGATGAACGGCGGGCTGATCGATAGTGCAACCGGGCTTCAATCCAGCGGGTTGCTGAAGTCTTTGACAGCTCCGTTTTTTACTCGTGACCAGCGGATTGAGATTCTGTATTTCGCAACATTGTCTCGAGAACCTCGGGCGTCTGAAAAAGAATTGCTGGATCAGTACATCACAGAAGAGATGTCCAGTGCCGAACTTCGTGAAGCCCTGTCAGACGTGCTGTGGGCGCTTCTGAATAGTGCTGAATTTACGATGAATCATTAAGTGAGATGATCGATGAATAGAAAACGTGTGACTGTCGCCACTGTGTTAATCGGGATCAGCATGTTGATTGCGGGTGGTCTTCGGGTGCATTCGGCCAATCGCCATCAACAAATCGCAGCGGGATTTCTTGCGCTGCAACTGAAAACTCACGAAACACTTCATCGGGAATCAGATTCCGTTGGGAATCGTTTTCGTGCTGGAGAGATGGACGAAGCGGGTTGGCATCGCGAAATCGCTGTTGTCAGTGACAGATTTAAGACGACGTCAGAGGCGGCGGGTTTGTCCTGGTTGAATGAAGTGTCGCTGGCAAGTCAGTATAACAGGCAGGGTGGTAACTTTTTTTTGTGCGGAGTGTTTTGTTTGGCCACTGCGGCATTTCTGATGTTTCGCAGCGGAGGCTCTGGGCGGTTATCAGGAACTGAATCAACTCCTGATGACATTTCCCTCTTTCCAGGTGCAGGTCAACTGGTCTAGTTCGCAGTATTCATTAAGAGGCTCATTCAAAACCGGGACAGGCACCCTGTTCCGGACTTGTGTTTTTCAGACATTTAACGGCGGCTAGCGCGTTGCCGCTCATTAAATCAACAGACCGTTAGCAAGGATCCTCGCACGATCCTGCAGTCATTATGAGGAGGTTTTCCCATGGTCCACATTCTTTCACGTCGTCGTCTGTTAAGTTCCCTGGCGGCAGGCTTTGGCGGAATCAGTGCCAGCGGATGGTTTCCTCTGTTTGCCGAGCAGCAGCTGGCGGAAGCGAAGAAGAACTCAAAGCATGTGGTCCTGCTCTGGATGAGCGGCGGGCCTTCGCAGACGGACACCTGGGATCTGAAACCCGGCCATGTCAACGGCGGTGAATTCAAGGAAATCCAGACGGCGTCACCGGGTCTGCGATTCAGCGAGCATTTGCCGAAACTGGCCGGGATGTCAGACAACCTGGCTGTGCTGCGAGGTCTGACGACTCGGGAAGGTGACCACGGCCGAGGCACCTATTTAATGCGAACTGGCTATTCGCCAATGGGACCTGTCCGATATCCGTGCATTGGCAGTTCATTGGCCAATCAACTGGGGGCTCCCGAATTCGGATTGCCAGGTTGCATCAGCGTTGGTGCGTTTCGGACGTTTAACGAAGACGCATTTGGCCCCGGATTCCTGGGCCCAAAGCTCCAGCCTCTGATGGTTGGTGCGTCCGACATGCCGGGAGCAATGAGCACGGGTGGTGATGGGTTTCCGCTGTTGCGAGTTCAGGGCATGAATCGTCCGGAAGGTATTACTGACGCGCGCATGGAAAAACGATTGTCGATGTGGAAAAATCTGCAGTCTGGATTTTTGACCACTCATCAGGACGGCGCTGCGAAGACTCACAATATGATTTACGAAGGCGCAGTGCGGTTGATGAACAGTGAGGATGCTCAGGCGTTTGATCTTTCAAAGGAACCGACGGAGCTGCGCGAGGCATACGGTCGAAATGTATTTGGCCAGGGTTGCCTGCTGGCGCGACGATTGATTGAACGCGGCGTGTCGTTTGTGGAAGTATCGCTTGGGACCAGCAGCGGCGGTGCGGGCTGGGATACACACTCGGATAATTTCACGGCAGTGAAAGCACTGTCAACAGAACTGGACAATGGCTGGGCGACGCTGATGAAGGACCTTGCGGATCGCGGCCTGCTGGAATCCACAACAATACTGTGGATGGGCGAATTTGGTCGCACACCGCAGATCAATTCGACTGTGGGACGGGATCATTTCCCGGCAGCCTTGTCGGCAGTTTTGGCGGGCGGTGGCATTGCCGGCGGTCAGGCCTACGGCAGAACCAGTGAGAGCGGAATGGCTGTTGAAGACGGTCAGATGAGTGCTGAAGATTTGCTGGCGACTTTGTGTCAGGCGGTTGGTGTGGATGCGAAGGCCACTCAGATCGACGACAACGGTCGGCCGATTCGAATTACAGAAGGGGCAGCAGCAAACGCTGTTCTGGCTTAGGCTGTCGATATCATGAAAACGTCCGTCAAATACTGTGTCTTGCGATCGTCACGCCTGCCCATAATGCTCCGCGCCGCGCTGCTGGCTGCACTGACTCCGATCACCAGTATGTTTGCAGCCGCGGACGAAACGCAGCTTCAGGTTCCGGTTCGCATTATGTCGGCTCCGACCACTCAGCCGCAGATGGATCCGACGATGGTTCCTCGTGAGGCTCCGCCTGAAGTGACTCCGGCCGCGAAGATGCCTCAGTATCAGTTGCATCTGAAGGATCATGGAGATCCAGGTGATTCCAACTCATCTCATCTTAGATTTATCCTTGCGGTTCCTGGGCAGCCGTTACTGATTGACGCGTCCATTTCGATTGACGGCCAGCCGTTTCGTCAGGCTCGCGAGAAGCGGGTTCAGGAAATACTTCGCTATATCACTGATCCGGGTGCTTTTAACGCGGAGGCCGCCAGAGTCGCGGCTGAGGCACAAGCGGCCGCCGCTGCGGCAAATTCTCCCGGTCTTTTGCAGTCGATTACAGATTTTGTCACAGGGAATCCCTCCACGGAGGAAGCAACTAGTCCGGCTGCAGAAGAAACCCCGGAATCCAAAGATTCTCCGCCAGCGTCAGAGGGTACTCCCGAAGAAGTTAATGCAGACGAAGCGACGCCTGAGGCTTCGTCTGTACCGGCCGCTGATACGCCAACTGGGACTGAGCCCCTCGTACCTGCGGATCCTGTTGTTCCCGCCGCACCAAAGTATGCGGCACCGGCAAACATCTATGAACGCATTGATCGCTACTCGAAGTCCACAGGGACGTCTCCGTCTGTGGATGAGATTCGCTGGCTGTTGACAAACTGGATTGATGGGCCCGTGTTGTTGTTTCTCAACGACAACTTCCAGCGTTTTCGAGCTCAGCAGCAGCCGGTCTTTCAAGTTCTTGATCGAGACCGTGATGGAAGAGTGTCGGCGGACGAATTGAAACAGGCAGTGGCCTCGTTCCAGGAATGTGATCTGGACCGCAATGATGTGGTTGAAGCAACGGAACTCTCCCAGGTTGCGGCAGATCCCAGAAATGATGCGAAGGAGGCAGCCGGCGGAGCTTTGATTTTTCGGATCCCGAATGAGGCGACTCCGAGAACAGCATGGAGACGCCTGGCGGCTCGATATGCGGATCCATCAGGTGCATCGCCGAAACTTGCTCGTTTCGATGCTGATGGCGATGGATCGCTGAGTGCCGAAGAGCTAAGGCAGCTTCAGGAAGGACCTGCCGACATTCAGCTGCGGATTGAATGGGACACAAAGCAGCCGGATGTGTCACGGCTCACAATTGAAGGGTTTGGTCATGAGTTCGCTGGTCTGAAGGATGGAGCGAAAGCTCAATCCGCGAGCGTGATATTGCGTCTTCCAGCGTTTGATCTGGAATTTCTCGCGGCTCAGGGAGCCAGCAGCGATCAGGTTTCGGTGGGCGCCGTGGACGATGGTTACGCCATGCTGCCAGAACTGGATCCTAACGGAGATGGACGATTTTCAGTGCGTGAATTGCGGGAGCTGAACGACCGTCTTTCGGAATTTGATCTGGATCAGAACGGAGAAATCACATCCGAGGAGACGCATCCCACGTTTCGAGTCTGCATCGGGCTCGGCGCGACCGCTCATCAGCCACTGGCATTGTTGCGCGCGGTCAATGCACCGACAGCATCGCAGGCTGGCGGACCAGAATGGTTTCAGGAAATGGATAAAAACAAAGATGACGATTTGACTCGTAAAGAGTTTCCCGGCACTGACGAACAATTCAAGGAACTCGACCGCGACGCTGATGAATTGATCAGTGCCGCGGAAGCGACTAAATCAGAGAAGTGAAAGCGAGCGGAAGCACGTTTTCGTTAGAATAACAGAGGCACCGGCTGCTAACGCCGTTCCGCTCAAGGCATTTAGAAGTATCCCACATGAACAGAATCGATTCCCACCTGGCAACCGAACGACCAGCCGGTGACAACGGGCACGCAAAAGCTCCGATGATTGAAACATCCAGCGATGTCGCTGAAGCCGTCGATCGAATGCAGGAACAGGTTGTAGAACTCCGTCGGCAGTTGGCGGGGGTAATTGTGGGACAGGATGAAGTCTCGGAGCAGCTGTTGATCGCAATGCTCTGCCGCGGCCACTGCATTTTGCAGGGGATGCCGGGGCTCGCCAAGACGATGCTGGTTTCCACAATAGCATCGTTGATTGATCTGTCGTTCCGACGAGTCCAGTTCACTCCGGACCTGATGCCAGGCGACATTACCGGAACGGAAGTGCTGCAGGAAGATCACACAACCGGCAGACGAGTCTTTCAGTTTGTCGAAGGACCGTTGTTTGGCAACGTGATCCTTGCGGACGAAATTAACCGCACGCCGCCGAAGACTCAAAGCGCACTGCTGGAGGCCATGCAGGAACGTCAGTTAACGGTGTGTGGCAAGACATACAAGCTGCCTGATCCGTTCTTTGTGCTGGCGACTCAGAATCCAGTTGAAACAGAAGGGACTTATCCACTGCCGGAAGCTCAGTTGGATCGATTCCTTCTCAAAATCCACGTGAAGTATCCAACGCGGGTTGAAGAGCTGGAGATTGCTCGCAGACAAACGACCGACTACAACTTCAGGACAAGGCCTGTTCTCGATATCGAAGATATTCACAGGATGCAGTCGCTGGTCCGCAATGTTGTTGTGGCCGATCACGTGTATGAGGCCGCGCTGGATCTGGTCCGAAGCACTCGCCCGGACGAAGGGTCCATGGTTCCGGAACTTCAGAGCATGGTTCAATGGGGCGCTGGGCCTCGAGCGACAATTGCTCTGCTGCTGGCCGCCAAGGCGCGAGCGTTGCTCAATCGTCGATGTCACGCAACCACAGCCGACCTTGCTGCCGTGGCATTACCGGTGTTGCGACACCGAGTGATCCTGACCTTCAATGCGGAAGCCGCCGGAATCGATGCGGACACGGTGTTGACAAAGATTATTGAAAGCACAAAGTCACTGCAAAAGGTAACGGCGTGAAACAATGACGGCCTGCCGCGCGCCTTTAGCCACAGAGGATTACTCCAGGAATCAACATGTTCCATTTCTTTCGATCCAAACCGACACCACCCAAACCAGCGCCAGGCGCTGCGGTTGGGTATTCGTCAGATTTGATTGATCCGAAGGTGATGGAGCAGATCGGATATCTGGACCTGCTGTCGCGAACAGTGGTTGACGGTCTGCTGGCAGGAAAGCATCGATCGACGACAAAAGGTGGCTGTTGTGAGTTCGCGCAGCACCGACAGTACGCGCCGGGGGACGAGATTCGTCAGGTCGATTGGCAGGTGTTCGCGCGCAATGACAGGTACTTCATCAAGCAGTTTGAAGAAGAAACCAATCTGCACGCCATCATGGCGCTGGATACGAGTGGGTCGATGAAGTTTGGCTTATCGACCGTCAGCAAGCTGGATTACGCTCGTCAGGCTGCGGCATGTATTTCTCGAATGCTGCTGCGGCAACGAGATGCGGTCGGGACCGCAATTCTGAATGAACAGTCGCCGCTCTTCCTGCCACCGAAACAGAATGCCGCTCATCTGCAGGCGATTCTTTCGACATTGCTTGCTGCCAAACCATCCAATGGTGGTTCCCTGGCGACTCTGATTCGTGCGATGGTGCCCCGCATGCGTCGGCGAGGTCTGTTTGTACTGTTCTCGGATTGCTTTGGAGATCTGGACGAGTTATCAACTTCGCTGCGAATCGTCCGGGCACGCGGTCATGATGTCATTGTGATGCACGTGATGGCTCCGGAAGAAATTCATTTCGACTTTAGACACTGGTCGTCATTTCAGTCGCTCGAGGTGGCTGGACACCGAATGAGTCTCGACCCGGCGGCAATCCGCGATGCATACCTGAGACGCGTGAAGACGTTCGTGGAACGGCTCGAAAACATCGTGACGGGACTTGGTGGGGATTATGTTCGAATGGCAACCAACAAGGATCTGGCAGAGACCCTCGGCTGGTTCATGAGAGAACGAGCCGCCAGAACGAAGTAATTTTGAGTGAGTTTCTTTGGTTCATACAAAAAATACCTGTGGTTCATAACGCCATCGCTGACGGCGTTCTGTTCCACAGAGACCAGGTTCTAACGTGACTTTTCTCAGCACAATTTTTCTGGTTGCTCTGCCTCTGGCACTTGCGCCTATTGTGTTGCACCTGTTTGATCGGCGACGCAATGTCACGATCGAATGGGGAGCGATGGAGTTCCTGCTGGAAGCCGCCACGCGCAGGACCAGTGCCAGAAAACTAAAGCAATGGCTGCTCTTGCTGCTGCGAGTCCTTGCGATTGCTGCTCTCGTCATGGCACTGGCGCGGCCGATGTTGCCGGGGAACTGGTTCGGCAGTCATGATCGTGGCGAGACCATTTTTGTGATCGACAATTCGATGTCGACGCAGCGTTC
>JANPHT010000343.1:0-3617 GCA_031424595.1 Planctomycetota bacterium | reverse complement strand
CCTGCATGGCTTCGAGCAACGCCGCCTGGGTTTTCGGAGGTGTTCGATTTATCTCATCGGCCAGCAGCATTTGAGTGAAAATCGGCCCTTTGTCGAAGACCAGATCGCGGCGGCCGGTCTCGCGATTCTCCTGAATGATGTCCGTCCCGGTGATGTCAGCCGGCATCAGGTCAGGAGTGAACTGGATGCGATGAAACGAGAGGCTCATCGATTCGGCAAGCGATCGAACCATTAATGTCTTCGCCAGGCCAGGGACGCCTTCCAGAAGACAATGACCGCGAGCCAGAATTGCAATCAGGAGTTGTTCGACCACTTCTTCCTGACCCACAACGATTCGTCCGACCTGTTCACGAATCTTCCGACACGATTCCACCAGCCGCGAAGCTCGCTCCTGATGGTCAAGTTGCAGCGTCTCGGCGGACTGCGACATTCGAGTTCCCTTATTTTTCAGGCAGGTTTTGTGTCTCGCGGAAATGCAACGCCTGATAGGGCATGCGGTGAGGCCTGTAGCGTACACAGTTCGAATTGCGTTGTCCCGCGATTCACGATAATTGTCCCTAACGTTGCCTTTGCTGATTGATTTTCGTTGCTCATCCCGGATCGCTTGAAGTCGTTAATTCGTGCCGTAAAGGAATTCATCAGAACAAAACGAAACTACGAGACACGACTTCGACGATGTCGGTCAGATCGTGTAAAGCCTTCCGAAGCCAGTTCGGACGCCCCAACGGCTCGGAAGCAACGAAAAAAGTTCGAGTAATCGAGGCTTCAGAATCAATTCGGCGGGCTTATGGCAGTTAAATTGTGCAATTCCACAGCAAATAGTCGCATTCTCTCTCTCGCATCCGGATATCAATCCGCATTTGGCGCGTGGGATCGTCTGGATACAATCCGCACCGAAATGGGGCACTGGCCGGGGCCGGGCTGTGATGGTTTGTCATTTAATTGAGTCTGGAAATTTTTCATGGAAGCCGGAATTGTCGGCCTGCCGAACGTCGGCAAGAGCACTCTGTTCAATGCCCTGACCTGTTCGACCGCTGCTCAAAGCGCGAACTATCCGTTCTGTACGATCGAACCCAACGAAGGAATTGTCAGCGTTCCGGATGCTCGGTTGGAGCGAATCACCAAGTACATTCCTCCGCAAAAAGTCATTCCTGCAATTCTGAAGCTTGTGGATATTGCCGGAATCGTGAAGGGTGCCAGCGTCGGAGAAGGACTGGGCAACAAGTTCCTGAGCCACATTCGCGAAGTGGATGCAATCCTTCAGGTGGTGCGTTGCTTCATTGACGATGACGTTATTCATGTGGGTGGTGGGATCAACCCGCTGAGCGATATTGAAGTGATTGAGACGGAACTACTACTTGCCGATATGCAGACGCTGGAGAATTCCCTGCCCAAGGCTCAGCGGTCGGCCAAGAGTGGTGATAAGGACGCCAAGCTTCGCGCGACGGTCATGGAGAAGTGCCAGGCTGTCGTCAATGACGGGCGTCCCTTGCGTACGGTCGAATTCACTGACGAAGAGGCTGGCGTTGTTCGAGCTATCGGTCTCATGACCGCGAAGCCCATTCTCTTTGTAGCGAATGTTGCGGAAGATGATCTGGAGGGTAAGAGTCCGCTTGTTGAACAGGTCCGCAAGTACGCAGCGGAACATGGAGCGGGAGTTGTGCCGGTCTGCGCAAAACTTGAAGCGGAACTGGCGGAATTGGATCTCGCAGATCGTCAGGAGATGCTGGAATCTGTCGGTTTGACGGAGCCTGCCCTGGGCCCGTTGGCTCGCGCGACTTACAAGACACTGGGGCTTCAGAGTTATTTTACGGCTGGCGAAAAGGAAGTGCGCGCCTGGACGATTCCCATTGGAGCAACCGCACCTCAGGCGGCGGGTGTGATTCACAGTGACTTTGAACGCGGGTTCATTCGCTGCGAAATCTACACACTGCAGGATCTGGAAACGTACAAAACGGAGAAAGACATTCGAGCTGCGGGTAAGCTCCGAGTCGAAGGGAAACAATATGTCATGCAGGACGGGGATATTTGTCACTTCCTGTTTAATGTCTAGCGTTGATGCAACGTGTCAGCGGAGTTCTCGCCATTCCTGAGCCTCAACATGGTTTTCTCAGGCATCAAGGAGTTCCAGTCTTTTGGAATACGCGGCGTGGAATGAACTTCGACTTTCAAAGCTTATGCTGGGCACGGTTCAGTTGGGAATGCCCTATGGTATCGCCAATAAGACCGGGCAGCCGAATTATAATGACGTTGTTAAAATCATTGCGGCTGCGATCGATGGTGGCACCAATTGCTTTGACACCGCGGCTTCGTATGGTACCAGTGAAGAGATCCTCGGCTGCGTCCTTAAAGAATTAGGGATCGCCGACGATGTGACCGTTGTCACGAAAGTGCGAGCGTTGACGCCGGAGGAATTGGCAGACCGCTCCCATGCTGTGATGGTCATCAAACAGTCCATCGAGTTATCGAGACGACGTCTAAAACTGGACTGCCTGCCGATCGTGCTTTTCCATCGAGAGGCAGACGCTGAATTCATTGACGTCCTCGCTGGCCTGAGAGATGAAGGCAAGTTAAGCCATTTTGGTGTTTCGTGCGACAACTCACCGGGACCCGCTTTGGAATTTGTGACATCTGGAAGGGCATCAGCATTGCAACTTCCCGCGAATATCCTCGATCATCGCCACCTGCGGAGTGGTGTGCTTGATCAGGCAAAGTCTCAGAGCATCGCGATCTTTGCTCGAAGCGTGTATCTTCAGGGGCTTTTGGTGATGGCGGAACGTCAGATCCCCTCTAAACTCGCTGAAATAATACCGGCAATACGCACGCTGCAGGCGATCGCTGACGCCGCAGGAATGCCTTTGAAGGAACTGGCACTTCGATACCTCCTGTCTCAAACCGGCATCACGTCAGTATTGGCAGGAGTAGAAACCGCACAACAAGTCATCGACAATCTCAAAATGTTTTCTCGTGGCCCTCTGCCCGAGGAAGTCCTTTCGGCAATCGGTCTGGCATCGATCCAAATATCTGAGACACTCCTGACTCCCTCAATGTGGTCCACTTAGTTTTCGGGAGTTCCGCTCGTGGGCAATCAGTCTTTGAAATCAGATTTTGATCGAGACGGATTCGTCGTCATTCGACAGTTTCTGGCGGACGCGAATCTGAATGAACTCCGCACAAATCTGGATCGATATATTGTCGATGTTGTTCCCCAACTTTCGGACGCTGACGCATTTTACGACGACAAGAGCCGTCCGGATACGCTCAAGCAGATGCAACGAATCGAGAAGCACGATCCGTTCTTCGGTGATTACCTGCACAACTCCTTGTGGGTAACCATCGCCGAGCAGCTATTTGGTGAAGAGGTGCTGGCGCCGTCGGGATTTGAATGGTTTGATAAGCCGCCGCGTACAAATCATCCTACGCCTCCTCATCAGGACAATTTCTATTTCTGCCTGACGCCGCCACGAGTATTGACCATGTGGCTGGCGCTGGATGATGTCGACGAAGAAACCGGATGCCTTCGATATGTTCCGGGATCCCATTTGCGCGGGCTGCGTCCTCACAATCGCACGCGAACTCTCGGATTCTCACAAGGGATATCGGACTACACCGACCAG
>JANPHT010000342.1:0-5023 GCA_031424595.1 Planctomycetota bacterium | reverse complement strand
GCCATCCGGCTGCTACAGTGCTTCCATGGTCTCCGAAGCCAGACGGCGGCAGCAGAATTGAGAATGACGGTGACAAGGAATACGGAGCGACGCACCTATGGCAATCGGGATCAGTCCACTCGTGGATTTTGCCTTCAAGCTTGTGTTGGGAAGTCCCGAACATTCCGGGATCACGATCCACTTTCTGAACTCGATCCTTGGCGGTCAGCCAAAGATCACTCACGTAGAAATCCTGAATCCATTTCTGGGCAAAGAATTCGACGATGACAAGCTGGCGATTCTGGACATTCGGGCCACTGACGAACATGGCCGACTGCTGAACATCGAGATGCAGACTTCACTGCCAGCCGGGATGGCACAGCGATTGACCTACTATGTTTCTTCGTTGTACGTGGGCCAGTTGGGTGAAGGTCAGGAATATTCCGAACTTCGTCCGGCCATCAGCATCTGTGTGCTATCGCAGGCGATGTTTGCCCAGCCTCCTGCACTGCATCTCGACTTTCGGCTGCGAGAAACCTCCACAAACCTTGCACTGACTGACGATCTGCAAATCCATCTTTTGCAGTTGAATCATCTTCAGGTGACTGCCGAAACTGTGTATGCTGCAGCTCCGGCAGAACGCTGGGCGTACTTCCTGCAGAATGCTGACAAACTGACCTCTGCCGAGATTCGCCGTTTGTTCCCGGATCAGGAATTCTCAGAAGCCGCCGGAGTCCTTGAAATGATCTCCCGAACCCCCGAACAACTAATGGCCTATAATGCTCGCCTGAAATTCCAGCGCGATGAAGTCGCCAAAATCCTGCAGGCCAGACAGGAAGGCGAAGAAATCGGTGAGGCACGCGGCGAGGCACGTGGCGAGGCACGTGGCGAGGCGCGCGGTCGAATTGTGATCCTGCAGGAACTTCTTGGCCAGCATATCTGGACCGCGGAAGATTTTGCTAAGTGCGACGCTGCCCAATTGAACGCCCTTGCAAATCAATTGCAGCAACAGTTGCGTGCTCGTAGTTCGTGAATCTTCAGCTCAGCCACCTCAGTTATTTGGACTGCTCCAGCCCGCTGCACCTTTTGGCTCCACAGCCTGCTGTGGACAACCGTTCTGAAGTCGACCGAGCTTTCATACCGCGTGGTTTGGCAGCAGGCGGCCTGCAACAAGCGGCATTGCAATAAACACCCCACCCACCCTGTGCCAACAAGTTGAATTCAACAAAGGATTATTTGCGCTACGTCCATTTGCCTTAGCTGGCTTTTGCTGAAGCTCGCGATTCGCGGCGAGTTGTGCGAAAGGCATGGCGAGAAGGTGCAATGCCCGCTTCATTGCGGAAGCGTTTTCGGAAGTTTTTGACGAAATCAACCCACGTCTCGGCACTGCAATGCAGACGTTCAAGGATCGGAGCACACTCCGCCGAAATCACACCGATTTTATCCTTGCGAATCTGGCGGCCAGTCCAGTCCAGCCAACTGATTAATGGCCGTCGACAGCAGATTCAGCAGGTTTCCGTCGGCCTCGTGCCGGCGGAGCCATAACTGATAGCTACCAGCCGAAATGAAGCTCTTGTCTGGGTCTCCGTCTGGCTTGTCCAGGCGGAACCAGCGATTGAAATGCATGGCCTGTGGATACTCTTCATTCGTAGCTTCCGCCCGGATGAACCGGACGGAGAGCGAAGGTCAGTTGGTTGTTTCTGTAGCTGCCAGTTGTTCCTCCCGCCGGCACGAGGCCGACGGATGCTGATGCTCAGCAAGAGCACACCTTGCGCCTTTGTCAGCGGCGGCGGTTGTAGGGTTCGCCTGGCAATGCAAAAATCCTTTCAGCCGGAAAACACCGGCAGCGCAGGATGCTGCCCCGCCTGCTAACCGATGGTCAAAGTCCGTTTGGATGGCCCGCTTGTACGCCACCGGCGATCCTTGCCACACAAAAACGTGCGTCTCACGCAGCGGTTAACCAAATGAAACGCCTGAATCTCATCGTCCGCACAAATATTCGTTCGCTTAACCCGAGGCATCGTCCGATCCTTTGCCCATTCAAATACACATGTCTCCCGTGGCCGCACCCCGCAATCACTCTTCCGGAAGCTTGATCACCAACTACACTTCCGTCAAAACGGTGGGTGGCACTGCTGTTTCTGCGTCCGGAATTGGTCCTGGAATGTCTTCGCAGACCCGCTTCAGCACAGCGATCGTGTTAGACGCTCCAAATGGCGGACGGCCGCTGGTCATCTGATACAGCACACTGCCAAAGCTGAACAGATCGGCAAACTTGATAACGGGGACATTGTACTTATTACTAAAGTAGAATGTCCCGAATAGCACTGGAACTTCCCTAAGTCGTTTAGTACCACAATGATATAGACAAAAAAGGACCTCCATGCGAGAAAGGTACGAGCTTAGACGAAACGTACTTTCAGGCAAGGAGGCCATGGAATGGATTCTCGTTTTCGTGCGGCGGTTGAGCAAGCCCGGAAGAGTGACGATTTGTATTTCGCGGGCTTGCTGAGCAAAGAGCGCATCAACGCATCGCTTCGTGAATCAAAAGTATGGTTTCAGGGATGGGTCTATTCAGGAGCTGTCACTGTTTGGGTCTTCCTGTCTCAGTGCCTCAGCGCTGATCATTCGTGCCGAGAAGCCGTCGCCAAACTGATTGCATGGCGAGTAAAGAATGGGCAGTCAGCCTGCTCGGCCGACACGAGTGCGTACTGTACGGCGCGGGAACAGCTTCCGGAAAAAACGTGCCGTGATTTAGCCCTTGGGGTCGGCCGTGAGTTGCATCAGCAGGCTCCGGAAACGTGGATGTGGAAGACTCGGCGAGTCATTCTTGGCGATGGTTCGACATTCACCATGGCCGATACCGAAGCCAATCAGAAAGAGTATCCACAACAAAGCGGCCAGAAAGCCGGCTGCGGCTTTCCAATCATGCGAGGACTGGTCCTGTTCTCGCTGGCGGTGGGGAGTGTGATTGAGGCAGCGATCAGTCCGTATTCCGGAAAACAGACCGGTGAAAACAGTCTGCTCCGAACTCTGCACAGCACACTCCAGAAAGGTGATGTGCTTGTGCTGGACCGGTATTTTTCCGGATGGTTTGATATCGCACTGCAGCAGCAGCATGGCGTCGATGTTGTTGTTCGCAAGCATCAGTTGAGGGCGACAGACTTTCGAACAGGACTGCATCTCGGGAAGGACGATCACATCGTTTGCTGGACGAAGCCGCCAAAGCCGACATGGATGACTTCAGAGACATACCACAGCCTTCCGGACTCGCTCAGGCTCCGCGAGATTCGTGTGCGCGTGACACAACCAGGATTCCGTACGCGGATTCTTTTGGTGGTCACGACACTGCTCGATGCGGACGAGTACACACATGATGATCTGGCAACCGTGTTCCGTCTGCGCTGGCACGCAGAGCTCAATCTCAGAAGTCTGAAGATCGTCATGCAGATGGATCATCTGCGGTGCAAGGAACCGCACCGTGTTCGCAATGAATTCTACATGCATCTTCTCGCCTACAACCTGATCCGCCAGGTGATGGCAGAAGCTGCTCTGAGGTCTGGTGCGTGTCCACACGAAATCAGTTTCAAAGGAACCATGCAGACGCTGAATCAGTTTCTGCCAATGTTGTCAGATGCCGTGTCACTTGATCACTGGTACAATGCTCTGCTTGAAGCCATCGCAACACACACGGTCGCTGATCGCCCTGACCGAATCGAACCCCGATGCCGCAAACGACGACCCAAGAAATTCAAAAACCTCCGAGAACATCGATCCGTCTACAAAAGCCGTTTCCGCTCTAAGGGTTAGGGAAGTTCCAGTGCCATTCGTAGAATGTCCCTTTTTGTGTTCTTTTTGTGTTCCAGTGCTGATTCTGGTTGGCTTCATTCGCCGCACGACGACGAGGACCGGCCTGAAAGTCACGGCTAGCTGCTTCGAGCAAACCTACCTGACCGGGCTGAAAGTCTCAAAAGCTTAATTCAAGAACATCCAACTCACACGACACGACGTCTGTCCCCAATGGAATTACACCATCCGGCCACACCCGAAAAACACGGAGTAGTTCGTGGACGGGTTCTAAGTCAACCCCAGACTCTTCTTTCAATTGCATGGCACCGATTCAGTCTCCCCGCTTTTTCTCCATCGAATCGTACCACATTTCACAGATTACAAATCAAAAAATGCCCCCATTCACTGAAGTGCCCCAAAGGAACGCCAGTCTTTGGGAGAATAAACGCTGGTATTGAAGGCTGAAGCCTCCGGAACACGTCCTCGTTCTGGCCAGAGAAACGTTACGATGTCACCGGTTGAAACGTCGGCTAGAGCAAACTGACGATCAAATACACTGACGGGCGCGACGGAAGGGCCATTCGACTTTATTCCAAGAATGAACGCAGATTCCGGTGCTTGGGCCATCTCAAAACGTTTTGAAGGCCACTCGACAAGATGTTCAACATCACTGGAACGTACAACCAGACAATGGCTCGCATCCACTCGCACGAAATAGACAGGGCCGGCATCACTATCGGTGTCAAGCTGAACAAATGTGGCATCGCTGAATTTGCAACGCACAATTTTTCTTGCACTGACATCAGCCTTGTACTTTGAAGTTGCGGTTTCCAGTGCCTTTGCCAACGCAGATTTTCTCCTGTAGGCAAACGCCCCCGCGACGGCAGAACCAGCCACGCCGCCCACGATCAAAGGCCAAAACCCACTGTTTCTCGGCACGGTAAGAAGCATAAGCAACGCTCCAAATAATGCACCAGCCAGCAGTTCGCTGGCACCAAGTCGTCGTTCATTCTGACTTTGGATTCGCTTCAGGCTAGCAAGCTCATCCAAAAGCATCGCCATTTCTTCATCCGTTGCAACGGACTCCCAAACCTCCAACTCGGTGTCACCAGACTGAGAAAGCATTGCAAAGGTTCCTATTCATCATCGTCCATGATCATGACGTATACTCGCACGCCGACATTGCCGGCACCGACGACAATGACTGTGCCGCGAATCGCTTCAGGACTACCATACCAAAGGCGTCCGGACAAAC
>JANPHT010000341.1:0-1369 GCA_031424595.1 Planctomycetota bacterium | reverse complement strand
GTGGCCCGAACCTTCTATTGAAGATTCAGGCCACGTCGGCTTACTTACTAACCCGCCTTCCAGAGATCTGGATTGCGATTTATTTAGTCATCCGAAAACATTGACTAGAGAACACTTGAGAGTGCGTTTTCTCCCCTGCATGCTAACGCCGCTGACTTTTTCTTCAATAGATAATATGAATCTATTTGCATATTTAGCAGAGGGAAATGGTTCGGAATAACATACAGTGGGCAGGTTCAGACAAGGACAGATTGCTGACGAGGTGTTGATTCCGGCCAGTAGGCTTCCAGTGGAAAATGGGGTGTCACGATGGCAAGCACCTCCTCGATTTCCGTGTGAGACAGCTGCTTTCGCCACGCTGCCATCGGTGACTTGTCGGATCGCTTTACGGAGAAATACGTGTAGCGTTTGCCAAGCAATTGTCTGACATCAAAAATGGATCGAGAAGAATTTGTCAGGAAAGATTCCACGGAACTGCACATCGGCAGGTCGAGCCAATCAAACACTTTGCTCCATTCTTCAACCGGGTTTCTCACAAGGTCGCAATAGACTATGGTGCGGGTTCGAACGCCACTGTCTTCGTATTGTCTGAAGAGAAGCGTGTCAACCAGCCAATGAATGGCCAAAATTCCTGCGGCGGACAGTTTCTGCAACTGAATCTGCGTGAACCCTAACGGCTCCAGCATTGAGGCGTATTGCTTCCATGTGGCCACAGGGTCGATGCTTTCCGCACCCATGATTCCCATTTGAATCCCTTTGAGCCATGAACTGACGACTCCACATGGATGTCGAAGAAGGATTAAGACATCCGCCTGAATGGCATCCAGGACTCGGTCCAGCATTGGGAATGGTCGATTTTTGATCACCAGACGATGATTCTCATTAAGATTTCCAGTCGCAAGGCCACGAAACACGGATTCCATGGGGCGAACCACTTTTGCAGCCGACCAGGCCGCCGCCCGCAACCACGCAGGAGTGATCAGGAAGTCTTTCCTGAAGAATGGTGGCTTATGCGTCTTCACACAGCCTTCGATCGTTTTCCGAATCAGAACTTCGGCGTCGGAACTTGTGCCCTGGTTTGCTTTCATCCGTTCAAACAAAGAATGAAGGGACTTGTCACTGCTCAGTTGATGAAACGGCTCATGACAACCGCAAATGGCCGGATGGGAGTCAAGCACCTTCAACGCCCATGATGTGCCTCCGCGTGCACTCCCTGCCAGCAAGACACATTTTGGATTGCCGGAATTAGGTCCCTGAGTCGCGTGAATATTCTGTAGCATCGTACGAGTCTCAATTGTTGATTCGAAGTCCATGATAAGTCGGATCCCGGGCGGGCACTAAAAAAGCCGATGCCAGATCGCCGCCAATC
>JANPHT010000340.1:0-6792 GCA_031424595.1 Planctomycetota bacterium | reverse complement strand
CAGTTCTTCCAGACTCTTGGTCTCGCTACACTACTCCCTGTCACTCCGGCCGCTTAACCAACCGAATCGCCGTGTACGGACCCGTACGCACGGTGATGTGGGAGGGGAAAAGCCGAAAGGCTTTCCCCTATCCCGATTCCGGGACATCGCTGGCGTCGTTTGAATTCGATTGACTCGTTTCGGACCGTACTGAATTGGACGCTCAATGACACGATTTCCCGCTTCGCGATTGGCAGTCGAGTCCGCTTTTGAGATCGACAGCGGTGTACTACCATGCGTCGAAAGTCTCTGTCGCCGTGGAAGTTTGCCGTGGAAGTTGGAAAAGCGGCGATTTCGATTAGGTCCTTTGCGGAAAACTGGAACATGGCCAAAATCCTGGTCACTGGAGCAGCCGGCTTCATTGGCATGCACACGGCTTCGCGACTGTTAGATCGTGGTGATACAGTTGTGGGGATTGATAACCTCAATGACTATTATCAGCCAAAGCTGAAGCACGATCGTCTGGCAACCCTGACCGGACGCCACGGTTTTTCTTTTGAGAAGTTAGCGTTGGAAGACCGGGGTGGTATCGCGGAATTGTTCGAATCCAATCGTTTCGATACGGTAATCCATCTGGCAGCGCAGGCCGGGGTTCGTTATTCGCTGACGAATCCCCAGGCATACGTTGACGCGAATCTGGTTGGCTTTGTGAACATTCTTGAAGCCTGTCGACACAATCAGGTGAAGCATCTGACCTACGCGTCATCCAGTTCCGTCTACGGCGCGAATCGAAAGATTCCGTTTTCTGTAGAAGATCGAGTCGATCATCCCGTGAGTCTCTATGCGGCCACAAAAAAAGCGAACGAGCTGATGGCTCACACGTACAGCCATCTGTTTGCCCTTCCGACCACAGGACTGCGATTCTTCACGGTCTACGGCCCGTGGGGGCGGCCCGATATGGCGATGTGGTTGTTCACGCAGGCGATTCTCGCCGGGAAGCCCATCGACGTCTTCAACCATGGCAGGATGAAGCGTGACTTTACGTTTGTCGAGGACATTGTCGAAGGCGTCGTTCGGACAAATGACACCGTCCCTCAGTCACTGGCCATCGCAAGTGATGCTGAAGATTCGCTGACCGCAGCACCGTATCGAGTTTATAACATTGGCAACAATCAGCCAGTCGAACTCATGACTTTGATTGAAACGCTGGAAGCGGCTCTCGGGAAAAAGGCAGAAAAAACGATGCTGCCTATGCAGCCAGGGGATGTGCCCGCCACCTATGCCAACATCGACGCACTCCAGCGAGATGTCGGATTTCGCCCGAGTACACCGATTGACGTGGGCGTTCAAAAATTCGTGGAGTGGTATAAGGGCTATCACGGACTGTGAGATCTGCTCATGACGGAACTTCGGCGTGGTTAGTCGATTCTGTCAGCCCAATGCGTAGAAGTGCAAAATCTGGTTTGTCGGGAATTAGGAATTATGAACTGGTCATCTCAGCGAGTTGCATTCATTGGCACAGGGCAAATGGCCACGGCCTTGTCGGTTGGGTTTGTTCGAAATCTCCTCAAACCCGGACAGATTGCCGGATATGATCCCTACGAGCCTGCTCGCAACAGTTTTGCCGAGAAGACAGGCAACGGCGTTACTGTGTCTGCGGATCTGGCCAGTGTTCTCACTGGGGCGACAGTGGTCATTCTGGCTGTAAAACCTCAGATCATGGCAGAGGCCCTCGCGGCGATCTCCGGAGTGATGGAATCGTCTCCTGTGATCGTTTCCGTCGCGGCTGGCATCACAATTCAGAAGCTGGCTGCTGGTTTGCCGGCAGGATCAAGAATCATCCGAGTCATGCCCAACACTCCCGCACTCATCGGCAAAGGTGCGAGCGGTCTTTCGCAGGGAGCGGCGGCCACGGTAGACGACGTCAAGCTTGTCAGCGACCTGCTTCAAACAGTGGGCATCGTGGAAGTCGTGCCCGAGTCTCTGCTGGACGCCGTCACTGGATTATCCGGTAGCGGCCCGGCCTACGTGTTTCAATTAATCGAAGCATTGAGCGATGGCGGAGTGAAAATGGGGCTTCCTCGCGCTACTGCGATTCGCCTCGCCTCACAGACGGTTGCGGGAGCCGCAGAAATGCAATTGGCGACAGGCCAGCATCCTGCCGTGTTAAAAGATTCGGTTACAAGTCCGGGCGGAACTACGATCGCGGGCCTGCACGCCCTGGAATCCGGCGGAATGCGTGCAGCGCTGATTTCAGCAGTCGAGGCATCAACGATGCGATCGAAACAACTTGGTCAGTAGTCTTCGGCCTCGACAATTGCACAATTGCAAAGTGCCGACGATTGCAAAGTGCCGACAAATAAGTCGCTGAGCCGTTTGAACTGAGCTTTCCGATTTTTCCGATTGAAGGAATTGATCGGATTGCCAACGATTGACCGTATAAAAGGTTTGTTAACTTTTGTTGTTATATCCACCCAGTTTGAAGTCGTGACCTACGGTTTGCAGTGTCCGATGTCCCAGGACGTCGTGAGTCATCAACAAACCTCTTGTCGGTCACAGTGGATTGAGCTTTTGAGGAATCCGTCTCCACGGAGCCGCCTGCTCGAACCGGACCGTAACGAGCGTACTGATCGTGTCAACTGCGTCCCCCATCAACCGACATACCGGAGTTGCTCCGGAGTTCCTGACGCCGGCCATGCCGACGGACACCAGTGGTGTCCTTATCCGCATGCTGGCATTGTCAGAGGATGCTCGCAGGCAACAGACAATGAGCGGGGAAAAACAGATCATCCCACGCAGCCTGATGACACTCTTGCTGAAAACAATGAAGCAACAGGATGCCAGCAATCTTCTGCATGGACAACGAATTGCGGCCATTTCCAGCGGGGTCGCACGCTTGCTGGGATGGGATGACGGCCAACGTCGACATCTGGAAGTTGCCGCCCTTCTGCATGACCTTGGAAAGCTTGGCGTCCCCGAGCACATTCTTAAGAAACCCGGCAAGCTCAGCAGCGAAGAATATGACTTTGTTCTGCTTCACCATCATGCGGCGGTTAACCTGCTGCAGGCGTTTCACGCGGATGCGGCTGTTGTCACAATGCTGACCATGCTGCATCACGACTTTGGTGGTGAAGGCATCAGCGTCCCCGTGCCTGGTGCTGCGGCGGAACTTCCGTTAGGTCCCAGAATTCTGGCTGTCGCTGATGCCTATGATTCGCTGAGTTCACCCAAACCGTACCGGCGTGGAATGACTCACAAAGAGGCGATCAGTGTGCTGGAGGAAAAATCCGGCAGTCGCTACGACGGGAACATTATCCGCACGTTGAATCGATGGTATGACGCCGAAGGAGATTCACTTTTTCGATTTGCCGATCCGTTTCAGGTTCAGGAGTCTCCTGCCGACCTGAATGAACAGCAGCGGAATGAAGCCGTATTGCTTGCTCAGTTTGTAAACATCCTCTACCAGTTTCAAGAGCTGTACGACGGCTACTTCGTGCTCGACTCCAATGAGAATTACTGCATCTGGAGTGACGGAATGCCCAGCATCACGGGACTGCCAATGCAGAGTGTTCTGGGGCGAACCTGGCAGCCCATCGACGTGCAGCTTTCGTCGCTCACCGACGACAAGCCTGCTCCGGAATCACGTGATGAAACGATGATCGGTCAGGTCCTGAAAAATGGCCGTCCACAGTTCGCCAGCAAATTGTGTCGAGTGGGCGAGGCGCGTCATGTGAAGGTCGATGTTTATACGATGCCGATTCGGGACACGAGGGGTTCGGTTCAAGGCGTTGTACAACTGATTCGCAATAAAAGCGGCGTTCGTCGACAGAGTCAGGAGTATGTGGAACTCAAGCTTGCAGCGACTCGCGACCCGCTGACAGGAGTCGCCAACCGTGGTCAGTTGGAAACTCAGTTGAGGCATATGCTGGAAGACTTCCACTCGAAGGAGGGCACTCGTCATCTCAGTACCATTTTTCTTGATGTCGATAAGTTTAAGCGAATCAATGACAATTACGGACATCAGGTCGGAGATCAGGTGCTTGTCGATCTGACTCGATTACTGCAGCACGAAACTTATTCGGGTGAAATCATCGGCCGATATGGTGGCGAAGAATTCATTGTGCTGTGTCCGGATACGGACCTGGATGCCACAGTGCGTCGTGCCGAACGGCTGCGTCATGCCATCATGAAGAGCTCCATTGGTGGAGTAAGTTCACTGGCTGTGACTTCATCATTTGGCGTCAGCACTGCCAAACTTGGCGATACGGTCCAGACGGTACTGGAACGTGCTGACACGTGCCTCTATCGAGCGAAAGAAACCGGCAGAAATCGAACGTGCTGGGAGTCAGAAGTTGTCGATGAAGAAGCGATTGAGAAAGCTGCCGCTCAGGAACAAAAACCGCACTTTGCGGAAAAAGACGGAGTGTTCGAATTCCGGGAAAAAATTGATGTCAATACGTCTCTCGAACTGACGGCGATGAAACTGCAGGCCTTTATCCGCGAATACAAATGCGAAATGCTCAGTCAGGATGTCGGCAATATGAAGATCCGCCTCGGCTCACTTGGGTTCACGCGGCGATGGGGCAGCACGACCGCTAAGCAGCCGCTCGATGTCGGCATTGCCTTTGGAACCAGTCGGACCGTCAGCCCCGCCGATGGCAAAGCCAGGACGGTGCATCAAGTTTCCATCGTCATCACACCGCATGGAAAAGTCTCTGATCCCGAGACGTTTGCAGCTCGATGCGGGATCCTCATGCGGGAACTCCGGGCATACATGCTCGGCTCGTGAGTTGTTTCTGCGTGGGTATCAAGCCATGTGGCAGCCAGCTTCTCTGCTGACGTTCAACCTGATTTGCTGAAGTACGCACCGAACACGACAATCGCCCCAACGCAGCCTACGACCACCGTCACAGCAGTTGGCCCGGTCTGTCCGCCTTGTTTTGACGACGACCCAGTCGCGTTGCAGACGGCATTTTCCCAATCGGTGAGCGGAGTCTCAGTGCCCTGCAGCGTCCCGCTCTGGTTTTCGAAGTCATCGAGCAGACTTGCTGTGCCGTCGTCAAAGATCTCGGAAGCAACATCAATCACATTGGCAGAAACATTGTTGTCTCGACGGGTTTCTGTGCTTCGCGGTACGGCTGGCCCTTGTTGTTGATCATCCGCACCCTGAGTCCTGTCGTCAGCCTCTTCGTTGTCAGTCCTTCTGAGAAACTCGGATCGCCACAAATTCGTTGGCACGGCCAGATCGGCTCGATCCCGTCCTTCCGGGTTCGACCTCAGATCGGTACTCGTGACGGCCGCCCCGGCAAAGCTGCCGGAAAAAGTCAGTATGCACGCGGATGCCAGAACGCCTGCCGCGTGCAGGCAAGTGACTCGATTGAACATTACAGATGATTCCCCGCCCGTCCGAATAATTGGATGAAGTTCCGCAGCTTTTGGTGCCACGATTCTATTAAAGCACTCCCCGTACCAGATAACGGAATCAGCCCCTGTTTCAGTTTCAAGTGCAGAACTCCCTGTGGAATCTCCCCGAATTACTTGATGTTAGCCTGAGTTTCACTTTGTAAAGTGAGTTGCAGGCTCCGCCGATTGACCCAGTGGCCATGATGCAAAAGGTGCACAGATGACGCAAATTCGCAGCAGAAACCCTTGAAAGTTTCGCTCCCGGCACGCGAGTTGCCTTTTCACTTTTTCCTGCCCGCACTCTGCCTTCCAGGCTTGTCATGGGGCTGGACTCGGGGAGTGGTCAGCGGGATTGACCACGGTTTGCCTGATCCGATAGACTTGGCAGCCTTTGACTTACGACAAAAATGCCCACTTTCCGGTCCGCTGCGAAACTTCTGCCTTTGTGGCAGAGCTTCAGCCAATGAGTCGGGCCATTGATTCCGCACACTAGTTTCTCAGGACGATCACGAGACATGGAGTTTCTGGAAAAAGTCGGCGATTTTTTCACCGCCACCGGCAGTAAGATCGAACGTGGTATCACGGCGTTATTCGGTTCCGCGAACGAACGCAGAATGAGACGACTTGGATTCGCACGGGATCGCGACGGCAAAACAACCATTGTGCCCGGTTCGCTGCTCGACCGTATTAACTCGCTGGAAGGTGATTGGAAGAAGTTGTCCGACGAAGAACTTCGTCAGACGGCATCAAAGTTTCGTGCGAGATTGCAGAATGGCGAGACTTTGGAAGACCTGCTTCCCGAAGCATTTGCGGCCGTGCGAGAATCGAGCTGTCGGTTTCTGAAGATGCGTCACTACGAAGTACAGATGATCGGGGGATACATTCTGCACAACGGAATGATTTCCGAAATGGTGACCGGCGAAGGCAAGACCCTGGTCTCATCACTGCCCGCGTTTCTGAATGCACTCTCCGGCAAGGTGCATGTGGTCACGGTCAATGATTACCTCGCCCAGCGCGATATGGAATGGATGGGGCCAATTCATATCAATCTTGGACTCACCGTCGGTGCGATCCAGTCGAACATGAGTTCCGCCGAGAGGCAGGTTCACTACGCCTGCGATATCACCTACGGCACCAGCAATCAGTTCGGCTTCGACTACCTGCGTGACAACATGAAGCCCACGAAGGATCAGCAGGTCCAGGGACCGATGGACTATGCCATCGTGGACGAAATCGACAACATTCTGATTGATGAAGCCCGTACCCCACTGATCATCTCCGGTCCGGCCCACGACAATCTCGAATAGTATCCCTAAGCGGACGCCTTAGCCGGACTACTTCGGAAAGACACCGATTTCGAAGTCAAAGTAAAAGAGCATACCTGCCACCTGACCGAAGAAGGTGTGCGTC
>JANPHT010000339.1:0-3820 GCA_031424595.1 Planctomycetota bacterium | reverse complement strand
GACAACGATCGCGCCATTCTGATCAAAATCCGGCGTCGCCGACCGCAGGTACTTGCCGGTGACTCTTTCATCTTCTGGCTCCACGAGCAGCAAATACTCTTCCGTTTCATAGTTCTCCATCTGCCCATCTACTTCGCGGGTCTTCTGAACTGTACGTCGAACAGCATCGCGGTCCAGAAACTTGGGAACGCCGCCCTTTTCAAATGCCGGAACCCACCGTGCTACGATTTCGCCATCAATCTCCAAAGTTGTCTGCGACTTATCAAGTTCATTCGCCAAACGCACAATCTGCTGATCAGTACTGTCCGCGCAGATGAAAAACTCAAGGCTTCCCAGGCGAGTGATCTTTCGCTTAATGTCATCGACGGTTTGAGGATCTTCGCCTGGCACAATCACTTCGATTCGGTCGGCCCCAACCTTTCGCACGGTCACTTCTTCAGTCCCGCTTTGGTTAATTCGCTGACTCACGGCACCAACCATGCGATCCATAACTTCGTCGGTGATCTTCTTGCCCTCAGGTTTCACCTGAAACACCATGTTTGTCCCGCCGGCAAGATCGATCCCGAGACGAAAACGCTCGGACAAGGGCTTCCCATTCAGAATCGATGTCAGGAAAGGTGCAGCACCCACCGCGAGTGTAAAGAACACGACCGCAAGGCGACTTGTCCACTCCTGAATCTTAAGGGCTTTGGCTGCAACGTAGGCAATCACGAAAGGCAACACGAGCACAAATAGTGTCGTCAGCATAAAAACAAAACTGCTCGCGCCAGAAGAAGCCGCAGCCGGAAGCATCTCTTTTGAGACTTCCACAGTTTCGGTAGCTGCCTGCGTCGCCGTTGCCGCAACTTCTGCAGCGGCATCGGGTGCCTGAAGGGCCAGAATCAGCAATCCATCGAGCAACTGAAACATCAGAGTTGGTTCCTGAGCAAATCGCGAATGCGAAAATTCCCTGTGGACCTAAACCGCGAAACAGGGAAAAAACAGCCAAAAGTGGCGTATATGTATCGAATTGATACCTGTGAGCACAATTCAAGTGCCACAGATGATCCACAAAGCGGGAAACTGGCGAAATATCCAGCCTCAACCAAAGGTGTTACGGACTCACGGAACTCCCTGTCGCATCGGGTTTGTCTTCCAATTCACCCTGTATAGCTGAGCGAAGAAAGCGGACTCGGGTCGTGTCGTCAACTCGAAGGGTAACAAATCGTCCATCCGAGGAAATATCCACCACAGTTCCTATCAATCCTCCTGTCGTCACAACCTTGGCATTCTTCTTTAGATTACTAAGAAAGTCCTGCCTTCGCCGCTGCTCTTTCTGCTGCGGTCTAAGCAAAATGAAGTAAAAAAACACGCCGATAATCAGAATCGGCGCGAATTGAGTGATGGGATTGGGAGCGTCAGCGGCGGCTCGTCCAGCATCTGCGACAGGCGATACCCCAACGGCAGGCGTAGCATCCGCAGTACTAGCCGCAGGTGTTGCACCGTCCTGAACCCAAAACATCAGCTCTGTGATTCGTACATAAAACTGAAACCACGACACGGCAATTACCTGAAAGAAGGCCAAACATCCCGAAACTGTGGAACATCCACAGGCCAAAGCAATTCTACGATGCGATTGGGTCACGGCCGCAAGTTAGTGCTGGCCGCAGACTTTGGGAAAGGTCGCGTATCTTAGGTCTGGCCTTTCCACTGAGCAAGCTGATTCGACCGGAACTCTGCCAAACCTTCAGCAAGTATCGCATGCCTCAAGCCCCGAACGAGCCTTTGGTAAAAAGCCACATTGTGAAGCGAGAGCAGGATCGGCCCCAGCATCTCTTTCGCAACAAACAGGTGCCGCAAGTAAGCTCGGGTGAATCGTGTACATGCCGTACAGTCGCATTCTGCATCCAAAGGGCTCTCGTCCCGCTGATGCACCGCGTTTCGGAGACGGACGATGCCCGTGCTGGTGAATGCCGTTGCGTTTCTGCCATTTCGAGTCGGCATAACGCAGTCAAACATATCAATCCCACGGCAAACGGCCTCGACAATGTCCTCAGGCCGACCGACTCCCATTAAGTAGCGAGGCTTTTTTGAGGGCAGAATTGGCACGGTGCAGTCCAGGGTCTGATACATCAGTTCCGGTGCCTCTCCGACACTCAACCCACCGACTGCATATCCTGGAAAATCGATAGGCAAAAGTGCTTCTGCAGAACGTTGCCGCATCGTGGGATGGATGCCTCCCTGGACGATACCAAATAATGCCTGGTCCGATCGTTTCTGAGCATCTCGGCATCGCCACGCCCACCGAGTCGTACGATCGACCGCGTTTTGAATCTTCTCGATGGATTCTCCCGAGGGCGGACATTCATCCAGGCACATGATACAGTCGGCCCCAAGTTGCTCCTGAATCCGTATCGCACGTTCTGGGGAAAGCTCCAGCAGGCTGCCATCGAGGTGAGATTTGAAAACGACCTTTTCGTCGTCCAATTTTCTCATTTGAGCCAAACTAAAGACCTGAAACCCGCCGCTGTCGGTCAGGATTGGACCTTGCCAGTCCATAAATCGATGCAGGCCACCCAATTCAGCGATAATCTCAGAACCCGGCCGCAGCGCAAGGTGATAGGTATTTGCCAGCACCATCTGTGCACCAGCTTCTCTCAACTGCGCCGGCAACAATCCCTTCACGGTTGCCAATGTGCCTACTGGCATAAATGCAGGCGTCTGAACTTCCCCATGCGACGTAATCCACCTCCCCGCACGTCCCGACGTGGTGGGATCGACTGCATCGAGGTGAAACTCAAAGTTAGACATGAGGAAACAAACGACGGAAGATCGGGATTCGCATCAGGAGAGAAGACTATTAGATTTAGCCCTGGCGTGGAAATGCAGTGAACTCATTGCCAAATCCTGCACAGGGAAATAAAGAGGCGAACAGCCGTTTGCCACGAGACATCGTTGCAATTTCGTGGCGATAGCGGCACTGACCGTTATTTCAGTTCGCTTCGCTGAACAGGACTACCCTCCGATCGAAGCAACAGCTTGTTTCAGAAACGCAACTTCCGCATCGCGTTCCTTATTCAGGTACTCCAGATCCAGCGTGCAGGGCTGCTCCCGAATCTTATCCAGCCCAACTCGAGCAAAAAGCCTCGCTCTCGGAGTCGGATGATACAGCATCGCCGGATTTCCATAGGCCAGCGTTGCCACGCACGCATGCACTCGATCCGACAAAGTCAGCTGCGCTCCAGCGTACAGGGAGAAATAAGTGAACGGTTCGTCGCTGGCAACGGCATTGGGATGCTGATAAACCTTCCATGTGATGTGCGGATTGAAACGATGGTCTGCCCGAATAACTTCGAATCCAGCAATTTCGGTGGGCATACTTCTGAAGTCCAGCATCGCCCCAAGGTAGCACTGCCATTGACCAGCTCCAGCCAGTCGATTGATTAACTTCGGCTGAGTCGCGTACCACTTCTTTCCCAGAGATTCAAAACTCTTGTCGAATGACGCCGGACCTCGATCATTTGAATTGAGCACCGTCAGATTAGGCTCCGGGTATTGATCGAAATTCAGGCAGATGTAAGGAGCGGTCGCAAACCTGACAGGGCTATAGGCCTTCGGCGCAAAAAACGCGCTGTCGATTCCACTGTAAGTATGCGGTGCCAGGTCTTTAATCAGTTGGTAGGAGTCACCATCCCGAGTCGAAATGAGGCAAGGCGGATACTGCTTCAGAAATGACTTCACCGCAGCAATCTCATCTTCAGTGTACCGAAAAAAAGCGGCACTCAGCAAAATGATCTTTGTTCCTCGCGCCTGCAGAGCCTTGAACGTAGGCTCCCACAGG
>JANPHT010000338.1:0-4299 GCA_031424595.1 Planctomycetota bacterium | reverse complement strand
CACAAGGATCACGCGAACGCCGACGGGCACATGAACCAGGATCAAAAAAACGAATTCCTGAAGAAGTACGAGGCGGCACTCATTTCGCCGGCAGAAGTCGCCCTATGGAATCGCGGCGCATCCAATGCGGGCTACCACTATCTCGGCTGTGCGAAGACCTTTGCACTGATGGGCAAAGCGTTTGCGGACGCCAACCTTCGACTGCTGGCTGAATAGCTCTTCAAAAACGACGCCACCAGGTTTATCCTGGTGGAGAAACTAAGTTCACATGTTTGGGACGAGTAGAATCTTGCAAAGACTCTCCATGAGAATGACTATCACCAGAAAACTTTCGTTGCGTTTGTCGATCACGACTCTATGGCTGAGCGTTTCCTTGCTCGCCTCGGCTGCGGCAGATGAAAGGGCGTTGAAGATTCCGGACTTCACAAAGGGCGATGTCATTCCGGCAGAAGCGAAGCACGACTGGAATCTGGGGCCGACCGGACTGCGTGGCTGGATGTTCTGCGACAAACTTGTGACGACGGATGCAAGGCAGATCGCCGTCACGTCCGTTGATGCTGGTTCTCCGGCAGATGGAATGTTCGCCGTTGGTGACGTGATCCTTGGCGTCGGCGGCAAGCCGTTTTCTTTCGATCCTCGTACGGAGTTTGGACGTGCGATTACGGCGGCTGAATCAGACAGTGGTGGCGGTCGACTTGTTCTGACTCGCTGGCGTGCCGGGAACACCGAAGACGTCACGTTGAAGCTGCCGGTCCTTGGGTCTTTTAGCACCACGGCGCCGTATGATTGTCCGAAGTCACGACGCATCCTTCAGCAGGGGCTCAAATCACTCGCAGCACGCATGACGCAGGAGAACTATGCCGAACAAACCGACCCTATCCCGCGTTGTCTGAACGCACTGGCCCTTCTGGCCGGTGGCGAAGCCGCTGACTTGCCATTAGTCCAGCGTGAAGCCCAGTGGGCGGCGGACTTCCGCGCAGAAGATTACAGAACATGGTACTACGGATACGTGATGATCTTTCTCGCCGAATACTCAACGGCCACGGGTGATGATTCCATGCTGCCCGGACTACGGCGATTGGCGTTGGAAGCCGCAAACGGCCAGAGCGCCGTGGGTTCGTGGGGACACACATTCGCGCTGCCCGATGGTCGTCTTCGTGGTTATGGCATGATGAACTCTCCCGGCCTGCCACTCACGATCGGTCTTGTCCTTGCCCGCGACGCAGGTCTCAAAGACCCGGAAATCACGAAAGCCGTCGACCTCAGTGCGAAGCTGCTTCGGTTCTACACCGGAAAAGGAGCGGTGCCCTACGGCGATCATGCGGCGTGGACGGAAAACCACGAAGACAATGGCAAGTGCGGGATGGCGGCCGTGCTCTTCAATTCTCTTGGCGAATCTCGGAGTGCGGACTACTTCACACGTATGGCCGTCGCGTCTCATGGCAATGAACGAGACTGCGGACACACGGGCAACTATTTCAATCTGTTGTGGTCCTTGCCCGCGATCGGTCAGGCAGGTCCTCATGCCACAGGAGCGTGGATGCAGGAATTCGGCAGTTGGTATCACGACCTCGCGAGACGCCATGATGGAACGTTCACACATCAAGGCCCGCCCGAGCCCGACCACGACAGCTATCACGGCTGGGATGCCACAGGGGCTTATCTGCTCGGTTATGCGCTGCCTCTCAGAAAAATCAGACTCACGGGCCAAATGCCAGAAGTGGTTCAGCCGATGTCGCCTGAATCAGCCCGGAACGTCGTCGCTGACGGTCGGGGATGGGATAACAAAGATCGCAGAAGCTTCTACGATCAACTGACGGATACGGAACTTGTTAAGCGTCTCGGTTCCTGGTCACCTATCGTACGTGAGCGAGCCGCGATGGCGATCTCCTGGCGGAAAGAGCCACCGATATCCGACGTGATCGCTCTGCTGGACTCAGAAAGCCTCGACGATCGCATCGGCGCCTGTCATGCACTGGAGCAATTAGGAGGCAATGCGGCACCTGCTGTTCCACAACTTCTCCGCACACTCCGGCACGAAGATCTCTGGCTGCGTGTCCGAGCCGCATCAGCACTCGCGGCCATTGGAAAGCCGGCTGTTTCCACACTGCCGGAGTTATTTGATCTGATTGCTCGTGCCCCGTCGGCGGAGGACCCTCGTGGCATGGAACAGCGGTTCGTCGCGTTCGCCGTTTTCGGCAGGTTGCTGCCCCGATTGCAGTCACTCGATGACGTCGACAGGGACCTGCTTTTTACAGCAATCGCTAAGGGACTGCAGAACCAGGATGGCCGTGCCCGCAGTGAAATCAGTGATGTTTTTCGGCGACTTAGCTATCCGCAGATTCAGCCTTTGCTGCCAGCGATCATGGAAGGCGTCAAAACGCCTGCACCCAGCGGCGAGATGTTTGCCGATGGCGTGCGGCTGAATGGCTTGAAGTTGCTGGCCTCACATCATATCGAAGAAGGCATGCAGGCCGCCGCTGCCTATCTTCGTACTCAGAACCCGTGGGCCAGTGAGCACCGGACTCCGGAGATTCTGAAAGTGCTTGAAGCTTATGGTGCCAAAGCTCAGGTCATCATTCCTCACCTCGAAGAGACAGCAGCCCTCTTTGATCACGGCGAAGTCGATTTTCCAAAGAAACTGAGTAAGCAGAAGGCCAGGGCTGTCCGCGAGGCCATCCAGAAGATCCAGTCCGCGAAAGATCATCCGGAGTTAAGGTCCCTCAATTCCAAGCCGCATTCCTCTTCGTGAATCATGCCTTGCTATGAAATAACTTGCGTGCCTGATGATCTGACTTGCCAGCTGTGCAGGTTCGCTGTTCGCAGTGGAGCAGCCGAATATCGTTTACCTACTCGCCGACGATCTGAGCTATGGCGATCTCGGTTACTATAACCCGCGATCGAAGATTCCGACACCGCGGCTCGACAGGCTTGCGGCTGAGGGCATGCGATTCACGGATGCTCATTCGCCATCGTCTGTTTGCACACCCACGCGTTATGCCCTGCTCACCGATCTGAGAAATGGTCTGGTTCACCCAAAAGAAAACGGACCGCAGCCGGAGAAGTCTTATTCTGAAGCGTGGAACTTTTCACTTTGGTATCTCGACCTGATCTTCCTCAAGCGTTTCGGCTATGGAGGCCAGTACTCGAACCGATTAAAAGTCCGATTCGTTGGCCAAGTTGAAGATGTGCCTTGGAAATAAAACGGTAGACTGGCCGTCGCCAGAATCTCGCGATCTGTCCAGGGCCAATCGGATATTGATGTATCGCAATCAAAGCTGGTATTACTCTCCGTTGCCCAACCAAGGTGCCGTCAATGGTGCCGAGGTGCCGGTATCGGTGCCGGTCAGTTCGCCGGAATAGGTGCCGGACGGCTCGCTGGAATTTGCATCGGGCTGCATGGTTCTGCACCGCAGAGTGCAAAACGTGACAGGCAAAAGCCGGGGCCATAAACGCAAAGAAACCCCGAGAGAACTCGGGGTTTCTGGGATAAACGCTGCGATTTGAGCGACTATCATAAGCGGAGAGACAGGGATTCGAACCCTGGGTACCCTTGCGGGTACTCCGGTTTTCAAGACCGGTGCGATCGGCCGCTCTGCCATCTCTCCGGGGTGGATGCTATTAGGAACTTTGAAGGCTGTCAACAACTCCGCGTCCCAACAGACACAAAGATTGAGGACTCGTTCCTATGCAACCTGAGAATCAGGCTGCGCGACGCTGAACGGATGGCAAAGGTTTTGAGAATGTAAGATTTGCCTGACGTCCCAGTGCTTTACAAATCCCGCCGACCACTCTTTCAAGATGAGCAGCCGGTAGCTCTGTATAAATGGGAAGCGACATGACTTCCGCACACGCACGTTCCGCTTCCGGCAGATCGCCGGGCTGATAACCCAGATAAGCGAAACACTTCTGCAAGTGGAGCGGTATGGGATAGTAAACAGCACAGCCAATCTGCTGTTCCTTAAGAGACTTCATGATCGTCTCCCGCTTACCGCCCGTCACTCGTGTGGTGAATTGATTGAATACGTGCCTTCGGTCAGCCTGAACGGTTGGAACTTTGATGAAGTCGGAAAGGCCGTTTGCTTCAATCAGCTGACAATAGCGTTCCGCATTGCGGGCGCGACCTTCCGTCCAGGAATCGAGGTGTCGCAGCTTGACTCGCAAGACAGCGGCCTGAAGGGCGTCGAGCCGGCTGTTGAAGCCTACTTCCACATGGTTGTAACCACCAAGATCACCATGCACTCTCAGTCGCTTCAGGCGGGCGGCCAGTTCCGGATCATCAGTGGTCATGATGCCGCC
>JANPHT010000337.1:0-4971 GCA_031424595.1 Planctomycetota bacterium | reverse complement strand
GCATGCGTGATCGCAACGTTAGTGGCTGAAAACGTCAGAACAAATTCATCGGCGGCAGCTGTGCCTTCCAGTTGATTGAGAACGGAAACTGTAATTGGTTGCTCCAGCAGGTTTCCCTGTGTATCTGACGTACGGACTCGTAGGTTGTAGATTCGCCTTTTCTCGTAATCTGCTGTGGCATTCAGGATCAATTGGTTGCCCGAGATGGTGAAGCTGGCATTGTTTGCATCTCCGGACCCTGACACCAGCTGGTAAAAGTACGACACAGGATTCAGGGCCTGCGAGTACGTCTGAAATGTTCCGACCACTGTGTTGGGAGCGGCATTTTCCTGAATCAGCGTTGTCGACAGCTCCAGTTCCAGTGGTCTAGAAGACAGCTCGAACAGATAGGCCGCACCCTGGTCCGTGTTTTGGGTGTCGTCGTACAATGCTCCCACGACGATCGTATTCCCTGCCACGGCGACAGCATCACCGAATGAGTCACCGCTATAGGGTGTTGGATTGGTGAGCGTGTTTGTCAGCAGGCCGTTTCGCACGTCAAACGTGTAAGCGATTCCGTTGCCCGGTTCAGGAGCATCAAAATTGCGGTTGCCGACGACAAGCACGTTTCCGAACAGACTGATGCTGTATCCAAAGTTCTGGTACGAGGTGGGTGAAGGGTTGCTGATCGTCGAAACCGGAACGCCAGAATCAAGGCGATACAGGTAGACCTGGCCGTTTCGCAGTCCCTGCGTGTTGTCACCTGGAGCTGCGATCCCCACAAAGTCCCCGGATGCTGCGACGGAAGCGCCGAAGCCATCGTAAGTGTCTGGCGTGGGATTCGTCAGCGTCCGAATCAGAAGCCCGCTGGAAGCACTAAAGACGTAGACTTCACCGCTGTCGGTGCCGGACGTATCGTCATAGCGAACACCAGCCACAATCACCGATTCTGACACAGCCAGTTTCGAGCCAAAGTAGTCATTCGTTGCGGGGCTGGGATTGTTCAAAGTTGCTCGCAGCGCACCCGTGTTGACGTTGAAGACGTAGGCGATTCCTGAATCAGTACCACCGACGTCAGCAGACGGCGCACCCACAACCAGCGTACTGCCGAACAGAGCCACGTTCCGACCGAAGGAGTCGTAGGATGAACTGGGATTCGAGATAGTTCGCAGAAGCGATCCAGTTGTCGCATCGTATATCAAAACACTGCCACCTATCTTCGAACCATTTTCACCGTTATAGCCTGGTGCTCCCACGGCGACGATGTTTCCCCAGGTGGCCACGGAATCTCCGAAACGAGTACCTGAGCCAAGTGTCGGATCGAGAGTGAACAACCTTGTGCCGGTCTTCGCGTCGTAGATGACAGCTCGACCAGAACCCGGACCAAGCTGATCGTTCTCCGCAGCGCCAACGACGATTCGAGTCTCTGAAGTCGCGACAGCACTGCCGAGGAGGTCACCACTGGCCGGTGTCTCGTTGAATAGTATGTTGGTAAGGCTCTTTGTTGTTGTATCGAAAACGAAAACGGCACCCGTATCTTCATTAGACGATCCCAGCGAAAAGTTGGGGGTACCGATCAGAATTCGCCCGTACCCAACCGCCGGGAAATACACACTTCTGTCATCCGGGTTATTGAACGTACTGATCAGGTTTCCGGTGGACACCCTGAATACATAGCTGATGCCAGAACCGTTTGTATCCGCACCGAAGGCTGCGATATTGCCTAAGACCGAAAGTGATTCCCCAAATCGTTCTCGCCATCGTGGCGACGGGTTCGTGATTGAACGCAGGAGGGTTCCAGTCGTCATGTCGAAGACATGCACAGCCCCGGCGCTGTCCTGTGACTGCACCGTTGCATAGGCGTCACCGACCAGCAGTTGATTACCACTCACAGCCAGGACGCTACCGAACGATTCATAACTTGACACCGTCGGCTGGTTTAATGTCCGGATCAAGGAACCAGTTGTGGCATCGAACAGATAAATTTTCGCGGCCGGTGTTCCGTTGTCAGTGAATCCGGGCAACCCTGCCGCGATGATATTGCCGGAGATGACCGCCGAATCCCCGAACTTAGTTGAGAAAAATGTGCTCGTCGGGTCGTCGATCGTCCTGAGCAAAGCTCCTGTGGTTACATCATGAACTAAGACTTGACGATTCTCCGGACACGGAATGACGATGAGGTTCCCAGAAATCGAAGGCGTCCTGATGTAGTTCTGAGATACCTCGAAAGACACGAGAAGGCTGCCGGTACTGAGATCAACAACGTAAATTCGCTGCGGATACGAATTGACAGAATCCGCTTCGATCACCAGCCGGTTACCAGAAAGCGCCAAGGTCTTTCCGAATTTTTCCGCCACTCCGGGTTCCAGGTTCTCAATGGTCCGGACGAGTTGTCCGGTCGTGTTGTAAACGAACACTCGACCTTCTGCGTTGTGAAACTGCGTCTGCGGAGCACCAACGACGAAGTAATCGGCATTGGCAACAACAGCGGAGCCGAATTCAGTTCTCAACTGCCGAACATCGGCAGGCTGCAACAGCGTAGCCTTCACGTCAACCGGCAGTGTCTTCGACACGACCACCGTTTGGTCAACACTTTTGCCATTAGAGGTAATTCGTACCTTGACCGTGTAGGTCGGTGCCACGGAAAAGGTCAATACACCGGACGCAGTTAATTCGCCCGTTTGACTGATGGAGAATCCTGGCGAATTCAGCAGTTCCCAGGACAGCGTGTGGCCATAGTTCTCGTCAAAACCACGAATGGTTCCAAGTACTGTACCGGCAGCCGTATTTTTCACGACTGCAAAAGTCTGACCGGAAGGAACCACGGGAGGGAAATCGACAACGAAGAACCGTGCCTTGATACTGGAGGTGGTGCTGCTGCCGGAATGATCCCAGACAGCTCGCAGTCGACCTTGTCGGTCCAGTGTGATTCCCGTCAGCCCCTGAGTGCCAGTCCGGTCGCTCGGTATTGCAAACACCGGTCCGTTTCTCACACCGCCGGGAGTAAAGGCCTGAGCATAGATTCCGCCGAAGTCATTTGCGTTCCCATCCTGCGTAGAATTGCCCCAGGCGGCTACCAGCCAGCCAGCGGAATTGAGAGCAAGTTTCGATCCATAGACGCGGCCACCCGAAAACGTGTTGGCCTTCACTGCCGCTCCACTCAAGCGGCCATCCTGCTTCATACTCTGAAGCCAGATACCCGCGTCGTTATTCCAGCTGATCCATGCATCTCCGTTGTCGTGATTGATTGCAGAGGCAATAGTCTTATCAGGATCCCCACCGGAACTGGAAACGACAAATTCACTGCCGTACTGCTGCTGATAGAAATCAAATCGGATCGCAGCAATCTTGCTGCTCCCATACTGTGCCCAGTCAGTCCAGGCGATGATCCCCTTCCCATCCCGTGACATGGCAATAGTCGGGTATTTTTGGGACCCTGTTGCCGATGTGCTGACTTTCCATGGTACGCGAGCCACGACAAGTCTTTCAGGCGTTGACTCGTACTTCATCGCCATCGACCAGACGTCTTCCTCCAGGTAAGCGCCGGTGTGCCAAGTCAGCGCGAAGTCTCCCCAGTAGTTTGTTGCAACCTGAAGGCATGCGCCATTGATCGTAATACCAGTCCGTACCATCATCACAATGCCGTTGCTGCTGGTGTTGCCGGAATCAGAATACCAACGACACCAGATCGTCGAGTTCTTGTACCAAACGACGAGCAGCCGTCCGTCGTATCGCGTACCAATTGTGACGTTTGTCGCACCGGTTTCAGCAACCTGAAACGTATTCAGCACCGTGCCGCTGTTGTCTATCTTTCGTACCGTCGTACCGGTCAGGACCCACGACCATTCTTCATTCATGGCCGGCAGAATCTTCTGGGTCGTGGTAATTGGTCCTGTCGATGACAAATCTACCTGGTTTCCGTTCGGAATTGCGATCGGAGCGACTTTCGGGGCCGCGACGACCGTGACCAACACTGACTTTGGCAGGCTATAGAACTCATCGCTGAAGGAGAACCGCCGTGCCTGAGCAAAGAATCTCTGCTTTCCAGGCACAAGCCCACCCACATAGAACTGCCCGGTATAACCCAGCCAGACATCTTTTGTCTTTTCGAGAACACCGTTGCCATCCGCGTCGCGCCAGTACTGAATGTCGTTGATGCGGCCGATGCTGGTTTCTGCGGTTGCGTTCAGCGTCAGCAAGTCGCTTCCGTCGTCGTGAATCGTCGTTGGCGAGGCAGTCAGTTTTGTAATACGAGGTAATCCGTTGTTCACGTTGACCGTGAACGTCACGTATTGAGCGTCGCCAGGATTGGTCTCCGCCTTTACCGTCACATTGAAAGTTCCGAGGTCAGTCGACCGCGGTTCCCACGAATAAACTCCGGTCTGCGGATGAATGTACCCTTTGTTCGTAACCATCTCGTAGTAGACGAATCGCCCCTCAGGATCCGTTGCCTTGATTGGAACCTCCAGTCGCTGTCCCTGAAAAACGGAATACGGCCCTGGAGTCTCACTGGAAAAAGCCACCGGCAGATCGACTCTGACGATGTTATTGATGTTTGAACCGGTCCTGCTCGTATGAGTCCACGACGTGAAGTGGGAGATGAACACATTCCATGGAAGCTTAATGATGCCGTCGTTGGCACCATCCACACCTTTTTGACTGCGTACGATTTCGGTGGAATTCAGCGCCCCGTCTCCGTCCGAGTCATAAAACGTCCATGTTGTATCACTGCCCCAGGGATTCCGAACCGTAACAAACGTGTTGTTAAGTGATCCACTCGTTGGAATCGTGACTCCCAGGATTGAGTATCCGTGGTTCTTGATCGTTCCATAAGTGTTCTCGAGAACGAAATTCGCAGCAGCCTTCGTCCCTGCCAATGTCGCCTGACCCGCCACAAGTGCCGACCGGAGGGCTTCCGCCTGCGTGATGGAATTGGTGAGATTTGCTCGGACCGCGGACTTCCCGATCAGCGTCTCGAAGGCGAAAACGGAA
>JANPHT010000336.1:0-4395 GCA_031424595.1 Planctomycetota bacterium | reverse complement strand
AGCGCCGCGTGGTATCGCCAACTTCGTGCCGGTTATGTGTTTCTTCGAACCATTGAGCATTCACTACAGTTGCTGCATAACCAGCAGACTCACGAATTGCCTGCAGATCGCCGCCAGCTCGAATGGCTTGCCAATCGGCTTGACTATCCCGATGCGGAGACACTGATGGGACGTTTCGACGAGCATCGACAGGCCGTTCGAGCAATTTTTGATGAATGTCTGCACGGCGAAAAACTTCGAGTTCCCGACCTTCATCAGGAGAATGTCACGAAGTTGTCGTCCGCTCGGTCGATGTCCCCAAAACCTGATGTGATCGTGGCGGATCATCTGGCGGCCCGCGAACAACGTTTGTCGGAAGTGTTTACAAAGCTGGACTCTGGAATGTCAGCCGCGGTACTCAGTCAACTGACCGACGAAGACAGCGACACGTGGGAACTGACAATCGCAGGAATTGACTTCTCCGGATGGTTATCTGTGATCTGTGGATTGCTCTCTATTTTTCGGCTCAACATTCGTCGCGGCGATGCATTGACCGGCGAAGGAACCAATGGATTTGGCGATCGCTGTGTGGCGGGAAAGTTCCTCGCCTGCTTCGAAGTTCGCCTCGATTCTTCGGTGGTCCCCGTCGCTCCCGCTGCGGCTCACACGACTGTCGAAGATCTGGCGGCGTCCTTACAGGATGAAATATCCCGTCTTGGTCAACTGTCGCGAGAAGGTCGCATCGATGAGGTACGTAATGAGCTGTTATCAAGATTCTGCGACGCTGTACCAGAGACAGCCAACAGTGAATCCAGTGCCGACGAAGTTGAGGTGGACCTGATTCGTCTGCCGGGCTCCGTGCTGACGCAGGTGAACATTACAGGGGCCGATTCCTGGGGATTCCTCTACGAACTGGCGAGTGCGTTGTCGCTGAGTCGGTTTCGTGTATTGCGAGCAATTATTGACGCTGAAGGAAGTCGGGTTCGCGATGTGCTGTATGTTCGTGAGCGGAACGGCCGGCCCATTGAAAGTGAGGAGCGACTGCAGGAACTGCAGCTGGCTGCGACTTTGATCAAACAGTTTACTCACTGGCTGCCGTCAACGAATGACCCTCATCATGCCCAGGCAAGATTTCGCGAATTGGTCGCAAGACTGCAGCCGGCGTCGGAATGGCAGGACAACATGCAGTCCCTCCGACGCCCCAACGTGCTGCATGCCGTAGCTCGGGTTCTGGGAATCAGTCAGTATCTTTGGGAGACCTTCCTGCAATCACGTCACCAGGAGCTTTTTCCTCTACTGGCAAATGCCGAGGAGCTTGGCCATCGTGAGTGTCGTGAATCATTGTCGCTGGAACTGGATCAATTGATCGATCGCAGTCCGGACGGCGACGCGATGTGGTGGGCATTGAACAGTTTCAAAGATCGCCACCTGTTTCGCATCGACATGCGACACGTTCTCGGCCACTGTCGCCCTTTTGGAGCTTTTTCGGAAGAGCTTACAGAGCTTGCTGAACTGGTCGTGAGCAAGGGGCTGGAAATAGCCTGGCGTCAGTTGGTGAATGAACACGGAAAGCCAGAATGTCAGACCGAAAATGACTCAACGGAGGGTCGTGCATGCGACTGGGTCGTGGCCGGACTGGGCAAGTTTGGCGGTATCGAAATGGGATTCGCTTCCGATATTGAACTCATGTTGATCTATGCGGAAACTGGACGAACAGACGGTCGGGACTCTGTTTCCAATGCCATTTTTTTTGACAAGATGGTCAGCACCGTGGCCTCTGGAATTCGCGCGCCTCAGGACGGGATTTTTCACGTCGATCTTCGCATGCGTCCTTTTGGCCAGGCTGGCTCCGGTGCCGTGTCCCTGAAAGATTTTCAACAGTACTACAGCGGATTGGGCCCCGCGTGGCCTTACGAGCGACAGGCCATGGTCAGGTTTCGCTGTTTTGCAGGTAGTTCTGTGTTTGGACAGAGGGTCATGGCATGCTGTCATGAAGCCATTTATTCGGCCGGATGGTTTGATTTTTCGGCGATGCGAGCGATGCGCGAGCGTCAGGTTCGGCAGCTCGTCCGAGGCGGTTCAGTGAACGCCAAATTGAGCGAAGGCGGTATTGTTGACTGTGAGTACGCCGTACAGGCTCTGCAACTGACATTCGGACGGGACATGATCACCCTGCGTCATTCAAACACACTGCGTGTCCTGCGCGAAGCGTCTCGCCTGAGTCTCATAGATCCAGAGCAGACGGAGACGATTTCCCAGGCTTATGTATTTCTTCGCGAGCTGATTGATTGTCTCAGGATGGTTCGGGGAAATGCCAGGGATCTGACAGTGCCTGCACCCGACAGTCGAGACTGGCATCAATTATCGCGTCGAATGCGATCCATTCACGATTCGAAAATACCGCTGGACAAACTGGAAGAACAGATGCAGTTGGTGCGAGACTTTTCATTAATGGTCGAGCAGCATTGCCGCAAGATGCGACAGCAGGCCGGATCACTGGATTCTCGCAACAGCTAAGCGTGCATTTTGTGCCGCCAGATAAGTCGAGGCCGATGGGATCCACTCTTCATTTCATCAAAGCCGCTGCGTGCGGTCATAAATTATGATTGCCACACGGGACGCAACCTTCCAGCCGCTTTCGACCGATGATCGCCGGAATGCGGGTCCTCAGGTCAACCCCGTCAGCACGCCTTCTTTACAGAAATCGGGATTACCAAAGCTTTCAATGTGATGGCCAAAACCATGAGCCAGGGCCACCAACATTCGATTGTGAGGGACATTCTTATATTTCAGCGATCGCCCCATGTTGAAATCGAGCCCGTTGCCGACCATGACAAATGGGATGTTGTCCAGGGTATGCGAATTTCCCTGACCCAACTCGTTACCCCACAGAATCAGCGTGTTATCGAGCAATGAACCATCGCTGCCAGGTTCGGGAGTCTCCGAAAGGCGTCGAACCAGATAGGCTAACTGCTCACAGTACCACGTATTAATTTTGGATAGTTTTTCATGAGCGTCTTTGTTCTCATTGGGCTCGTGGGACAATTCATGATGCCCTTCATCGATCCCCAGCCATCGCATTTTGGGCTGACCCACTGAGTTGGTGATCTGAAAGGTCGCTACTCGGGCAAAGTCGTTCACAAAACTATTGACCATCAGATCCAATTGCATTTTGGCGATCTGAGGGATGTTATCATTCTCTTCTTTCACACCGGATTCAAGTTCTGGAACATCATGCCCGGCATCCATAGACTGCGACTGCTGAAGCTGCTTTTCCATGGATCGCACGAAAGCCGTATGTTCTTCCAGCAGATGTCGATCGACTGTCGAAATACTCTGGCTGATCTTCTTCAGATCTTCCTGAACGCTGTCCAGAACGCTGGTCAGAACTTCGCGATCCTTTACCTGACCATAAAGTTTCCTGAACATCTGATACGGGTCGTCGATAGGAGCAATCGGTTTGTTCGCTCCGGCGTAACTCATTCGTGTCCACGTGTCAGCCCGATCCGGAACCATGACACCAAACTCAAGTGAACCAAATCGAGTTCGAGTTTCCTCTTTTGCCTGAAGGAATGTCGCAATTTCCTGATCGATCGAAATGCCACTTGCCCATCCCGCAGGCGTGTCGGACCCTCCCTGGATGTTTCCGGGAAACAACTCGGAACCTGTCAGAAGGCATCCCATGCCGCGCATGTGATTGTCGCCATCACCGCGAACTTTGTCGCAGACGCCATGCAGCACCAAAGTTCGATTCTGAAAATCGTTCAGTGGTTGCAAAATTCGCTTGAGCGTGAAGTTTTCGCCCTCTTCGTCCGGCCAAAAATCCCAGGGCACTGTGCCGTTGGGGCTGAACATGACAACCAAACGCTGCTTACGCGTCGATGCCATCAAGGAAGACGCGAATGCGTTTAGGTTTGAGATGAAAGGCAGTGTGGCAGCACCCACGCCCAGGTTTTTCAGGAATTGTCGGCGGTTATTCATGGAAACAGAACCAGTGCGTCAAGAGGAAGGGTGCGCTTGCTTCAGGTGGGATATTTGCAGGGTCTCTATTATGGCATGACGGAAGGGTCCGCAGCAACTACAGGCTCCGAAGTTACTTCAGCCGACCTCAAGGCTGACCGGCAGGCAATTTCAACCATCAGGTGTTTCATGTGAAACCCATTTTGTTCAAAAAATCCTGAGAGCTCGGAGATGGACTCCGGCCCGAACGCCAAAATCGGCTGTTGCACCATATGGTGAAACAGTTGCCGTGTGAACGAACGGTGAGTTTCCTCGCTCCTGGCCAAAAAACCTGCCAATTCTCGAGCGCTACCAAACCGAACGAGCTCACCATTTCGCTGCAGATACTGCCCAGTCGCATCAATCGGCTTATTCTTTTCGTTCTCACGGTATCGACCAACAGCATCGAAATTCTCA
>JANPHT010000335.1:0-2570 GCA_031424595.1 Planctomycetota bacterium | reverse complement strand
GCCCACGGCACCGTCCTTGCGGGTCCGTCGATACGCTTCTTTCAACCAGTCAAGGTCCATCAGATAGGCCAGCGAAGTGAACGCCATTTGCGGCGATTGTTTCGCCAACGCTGCTATCCGTTCCTGTTTCGGTAACACGAGGGTCAGATTTCGATGCATCTGTCGTGGTTCTCAAGTACGGTTCCATGATCCGACGTCTCGCTTCCCTCCACTGGCTCCAGCAGGGCGCTGTTCGCCAGCTTCAACGGTACTATCAAGACGCTATGACTTCCTGACGCCCATCCCACCGCACTTCGTTTCCTTCGCTTGGTGGTACCTCAATGCTCACTCGTTAAGTTCGCTCCCCGGCGGACGAGTGCGCCGCCAGGGCCTGGAGTTGGTAACCCGGTTCTCCAGCCGGGATCTCATTGAGGAAACGACAGGACCTCCCAAGTTCCTGGAGAATCCCAATTGCCCGTTTGCACATGTTCAGTCGACGCCGGCAGGACTGCTTGCACCAGACCATAAAGTGCAGCAGCGTGGCCCTTGGTATGTGAAAAGCAAAGGCTCCCACGAAGGGTCTTTCGACGCTCAATAGCATGGCTTTCGGACTGGCTGTCTACGCTTCGCCGGACGGGTTACCCGCGTACGACGCAAGACTCGCTTCCGGCCGCTGGTCAAGCTCTACCGGACGGGCTTTCCACCCGCAGGACTCCTACGAAAGGTTTCAGATTTGTATTCTACATTTCATTCCCCTTTCCCAAGCTTGCTTGGCGCAATCACATCGACCGGAGCAACATTGTGCGCAACCAGAACCTGCGTCGGTCGTCCAGACCTGAGCGTCCAACGGGGTTTGTTCACTGCGCTGGTTTGCGCCACCGACGCAGGTTCGAACTTCGAACCTTTGAAAAAAGCGTCAGTGCTGCCTACACCGAGCGAACTTTCTTTTTGCGCTCAGGACACGCCCTCATGAGCGCGCTGGCCGAATCGTGATATCATCGCGTCCGCTGCGCGGATTGATGATTTATGGTGAGGTGGTATATCCGAATGACTGCACACCTCAACCTGCGGCGGCATGCCGAATCGAGACTGACCTGTATACACTTCGACCCGAGCGAACGCCGCTGTGGGAAAACCGCTCATATCGACTCGTGCTGAAAACCTGTTGCTCGACGGCTTTTCGGTGTCTTGAATTCTTTCACGGCAACTTAATACTCGATGGACAGCCTGAACACGTATGGACGATCTGTGAGCCAAGTTGCGGCGAACATCGAACGTTTTCCAGGATATTCGGGAGAGATGTAAACAAGATTTGTTTCGGTCGACCTCTCCATTTGAGCGGCGAGATCTTTTGATTTCCAATTCCAAGTGGCTTCATGAAGGCTCATTCGTGGCATCGCTTTGCCAAACGCCTCGGGAGCGGTGTGAATCTGAGTTCGCACCGAGAGAGCGCCTTGCGGTGTAAACTTGAATTTCGTGATCATGTCCGGAACAGCAAAGGAGGGCGAGCGTCGATGAATGGAGGCCAGTCAAGCTCTCAGCACGAGGTCGTTCCCGCCGGTCGAATGTCGCAGAAAAAATACGCGGTTCTGCCGGTGGGTTTGACGGTTGTGGTCATTCTGGCGGCGATCGTCTTCGTCCGACCGCGCGTGGGTCCGTGGCTGGAAGTGAGGTCGGCGTACCGGAATCTGTCGAGCACGGATTACGACGCGCGGATCGAAGCAATTCGCCGGCTGCGGAGCCTTGGCGAGGAAACGGAGAGCGAACTGATTGCGCTGCTGCACCACCCAGATAAAGGCGTTCGTGATTTCGCGGCGGTCCATCTTGCAAACGGCCCCCGCGTGACTGAGGACATCATCGAAGCTTTCCTCATCGCATTGGAGAGCAATCGACACGTCGCCGAGATTGGTGGTTGTGCACCGAATCTCTTTTTCAAGCATGCCGAAGACGCCACCGGTCCGCTGACGGAGACGGACCGGCGGATGATTGCTTGGCTGAGGCCCGAGCTGAATTCCACGAATCCCGACCGGAGCGGCAAGGCGGCATGGGCATTGACTGCGTTCGTGAATCGCGACCCGTCATTGCGGAAACCACTGGCTGGATACTTGAAGAATGGAGCTTTCTTCTACAAGTATCTCGTGCTGCGAGTAATGGCGGACAGCGATCCGTCGATGCGCGACGAGTACGTCGATGTGCTGCTCGGCGGGCTTGGAAGTTCGGTTTATACGGACCAGTTGAACGCGCTGCACGGTCTGGCTAATTTGAAGAACGAGCCGGACGACTTGAGATCGCGACTCGAGGCGCTCCGGGAGGAATCAACGGATCGGGGAGAGATCTCGCGGATCGACCAGGCTCTGGAAGAACTTCGTAAGAACGATGCTGAGCAGCCATAAGCAAAGCGAGGAAACACCTTCACCCGCCACTCCACGTGATGGCACTGCTTTGATAGTTAGTGCGTGTCCTGAAATCGAAAGGCACGAAGAAATGCAGAGGAAGAAGGGAAAAAGGCCCCTCGAAGAAGAGATGGAAATCCGTAGAGTTGATTGAAAAGGCCAACAAAACGGAATTTCGTCACTCAAATCTTCGAGGAG
>JANPHT010000334.1:0-7038 GCA_031424595.1 Planctomycetota bacterium | reverse complement strand
CCAGGCCGTAGCCTGCGCAGAAGCGGGAGTCACACTGATAAGCCCGTTTGTTGGACGAATTCTGGACTGGTACAAAAAGTCACAGGGAGTTGCCGGATACGCGATTGATCAGGATCCGGGTGTCCTTTCTGTCTATCGGATCTACAACTACTACAAAAGACACGGATACAACACGCAGGTTATGGGTGCAAGTTTCCGATCGGTCGATCAGGTTAAAGCTTTATGCGGATGTGATCTCTTAACGGTGTCGCCGTCACTGCTGACGGAGTTATCGGGATCGGACGTGGACGTTCCCCGGAAACTGGATGCCCAGTCATCCCGAAGTATGGATCTGGAGAAGATTTCACTCGACGAGCGTGCTTTCCGTTGGACGCTCAATCAGGATGCGATGGCGACTGAGAAACTGTCTGAAGGAATCCGCGGTTTCGCCGATGACCTCGAATCGTTGAGTCGATTTGTAAGCACCCTCTGTTGACCATCGAGAATCCCCATGACGACGAACACCGGTGAACTAATTCTTCAAAAACTTTCATGGCGTTATGCAACGAAGGGCTTTGATCCGTCAAGAAAGATCTCGCCGGAGGACTGGGCCGTGCTGGAAAAGGCCATGATCCTGGCCCCCAGCAGTTACGGTCTTCAGCCGTGGCAATTCATTGTGGTCACAGATCAGGCTGTTAAGGACAGGCTCCCGGCAGCTGCCTGGGGCCAGACTCAGCCCAAAGATTGCTCTCACTTTGTCGTCATCGCTGCAAGAAGGGCGACTGAGCCTGGATACGTCCAAAAACTCATTGAGGCGACGGCAGACAAACGGGAGGTGCCTGCCAGCACTTTGGATGGTTATAAACAGTCCATCCTGGGAAAAACGACCGGCATGAAGGACGGACATTGGGAATGGAATTCCCGACAGTGCTACATCGCCCTCGGGTTTTTGCTGGAATCTGCGGCTTTGATGGGAATTGATGCTTGTCCGATGGAAGGCATCCTACGTGACAAGATGGACGAGGCACTCGGTCTGGTCAGCAGCGAATACTCGTCCACAGTCGCGTGCTCACTCGGATACCGAGCCATTGACGACAAATACGCAGAGGCCAGTAAGGTTCGGTACCCAGCGATTGAACTTGTTCGACATATCTAGAGGCCTGGCAAAACGCTATCCAAAAGTTTCCCGCCTCGATACGATTGTTTTCGTCGGACTATTTCGCATTTCGCTGATTGCCAATGACACTTGTTAAGAGCAGATACCGATCGGGTCACCGGCTGAATCTGATGTCGTTGTTGCTTTTGCAGAGAAATGCATTTCTGGTTTTACGGGGGATGTTTGAAATGATCAACTGCTTCTGGAGTAAGTCAGCAGCCGTGCTGACAATCGCGACACTATTGCTGAATCAGTCGCGAGCGATTTATGCTCAGGATCAAGTCGCTGCGGGCGATGAAAAAGTGACGAGCGAACAGGCCGCCGAAGAAAAAGGTAAAACCGATCCCGCAGCTCAGGAGCAAGAGGGTCCAACTCTGACGATTGGCTCAAAGGCTCCGGCACTCGATGTCGAGCATTGGATCAGCGATGGAAATGGTAAGTTCAAGCCGGTCCAGGAATTCGAAGCGGATAAGGTCTACGTTGTAGAATTCTGGGCCACTTGGTGTGGTCCCTGCATTGCAAGCATGCCTCACCTTGTGGAAGTCCAGAATAAGTTTGCAGCCAAGGGAGTCCAGATCATCAGCGTGAGTGATGAAGATCTCGAAACGGTGGAAGGATTTCTCAAACGGCCAGTTCGAGGAGCTCGTAAGCCGGCAAAAGCAAAAGCCGCCGAAGAAGGTGACAACGAGAAAGCGAAAGGCGAACAGTCCGCCGAAGTTTCTTATGGTGACTTGACCAGTGCTTATTGCCTGACGACGGATCCCGATGGATCTGTAAAACACGACTACATGGCGGCCGCCGGGCAAAACGGCATTCCGACAAGCTTCATCGTGGGCAAATCCGGTGAGATCGAGTGGATTGGGCATCCCATGTCGATGGATAAACCACTGGCCGAAGTCGTGTCCGGTGACTGGGACCGGAAAGCATTCCTTGACGAGTTTCGTAAAGAGCAGGAACGTAGCCTGTTGATGGCAAATCTGAACAGGAAAATGCAGAAGGGCGACATCGAAGGGGCCCTTGAAATCCTTGCCGCAGCTAAGGAAGCTGCCGCTGGCGACGAAGTCGCGATCGCGGGCTTTTCGAACCTCGAATTTCGAGTAAAGCTGTCGGGGGCTGGGCGAAAAATTCAGAGCGGTGAAGTGGAAGAAGGTTTGTCGGATCTGAATGCGTTGGCAGAGTCGGGATCGCCACCGGAAAGAAATCAGGTCTTGATGGTGAAGACCAGCATTCTGTTGAAAGAAGAGATGTATGACGAAGTCGTAAAGTCAGTCGAAGCTCTGACAAATTCGAAAACTCCCGATTCGGCTTTACTGAATCAGGTTAGCTGGCAGATCTATGAAGCAGCCAGCGAGAACGACAAAATTGCAAAGCCAGTTGTTGCGGCTGCACTCGGCGCGGCCGAGAAGGCTGTTGAAGGAGATCCCGAGAACGGAATGATTCTCGACACACTGGCTCACCTACTGCATTTGCAGGGTGAATTGGATCGTGCGATTGAAGTTCAGACGAAAGCCATTGAAAATGCCGGTGAAGCCTCTGAAGACAGCGCTAAAGAAATGTCTCTGTTCCTGAAGAAAATGCTGAAGGAAAAGTCTGAAAAATAAGTGAGCGACGGTTTCCTGCGTCAATAAGAGATTCGGGGCCGATGTGGAAACGCATCGGCCCTGTTTTTATGCGACGGCTTCACTCTTGTGGTGAATCTGTTTCAAATTCCCCGATACCGTGTCACCAAAACCGGGTTTGGGGAATGAATTCTGACAATCATGACGTTCCCTTCGAAGTAAGTTTGTCACCTGCTGACGGATTCAGTCTTATGGACAACGAGAAACCAGACCGGGATACACCCGACGGGGATGCTGAGCCAAACGCTGCCGATTTGAGCAACATTCGCATTGGCGAGTTTCTCTTGCTGCGACGGCTTGGCAGCGGTGGTATGGCGGATGTCTACCTTGCAGAGCAAACTTCCCTGAGTCGACAAGTGGCCGTTAAGGTCCTCAAGAAGGATGCTGTGACTGGGGGTTCGGAAGTCTTGCTTAAGCGATTTGAGCAAGAGGCCAAGGCGGCCGGTGGACTGAGTCATCCCAATCTGGTGCAGATCATTACAACAGGTCGCGAAGGTGAAATCAGCTACATTGTTCAGGAGTATGTTCCCGGGCTGAATCTGAGCCAATGGGTCAAAAAGCACGGCGTGCCGGAATACGGTATGGGACTCAAGTGGATGCAACAGGTCGCAGCGGCGCTGCGAGCAGCCTCTGAGGCGGGCATTGTGCACCGCGACATAAAGCCTGAAAACATCATGTTGACGCGCAACGGCGTGGCGAAGGTGACAGACTTTGGTCTTGCACAGCTGAATCAGCCGTCCGCTCCACGAATGAATCTGACTCAGGTGGGCACGACCATGGGGACTCCATGGTATATGAGCCCCGAGCAGATTCAGGGCGACAAGCTCGACTATCGCAGCGATCAATATTCCCTGGGAGTCACCTGCTATCACATGTTTGCCGGCCAGCCACCATTTCCCGGCAAAAATGCAGTCACGGTTGCCGTGCAGCATCTGAAGGAATTGCCCCAGCCACTGAAATCTCTGCGAGCCGACCTTCCGATCGAGTTGTGCGACGTCATTCATCGAATGCTGCAGAAGAAACCGGTCGATCGATTTCAGGCACCCGCCGATCTGGAGAGCGCACTCCAGAAGCTAAATGCCGTACCCGTCAATGCAAGGCTCTCGACGCAGTCCGGAGCCTGGGGAACACTGCTCAGCGCGCTGCCCGATATTCGACGGGCGGCAATCGCGGGAATTGCACTGCTGGCCTTTTCATTTGTCGCTGGGAAGCGTCTCGAAAGGCCGCCCAGAATTCCCAGACAACAGGTGGAAGAAAAGATCCCGCAGGAAAGCTCGGCGATCAGGCAGTTTGCCGTCGCCATGCTGCAGCCAGATAATCCTGCCGCATGGAAGGCCGTGATTTCCAGTTTCCCTGATACTCAGGAAGCCGATCTTGCAGAACTGAGGCTGGGACTGACACTGATGTCCGGGCTGGTGCCCGATTTTGAAGGGGCCCGAGAAGTCTTTGTCGGCATTCGAAAGAAGAGCGAGATCATTCCGGAAAAAAGCCATCTTCGACTGCCAGCCATGCTGGGCGAAGCCTACGCACTGAAAGGGATGAAAAGAACTCCCGACTACAAGTCGATTGTGTCAGAGATCAAAGAGATTCTGCCCCGAGACTCCAGTGGTTACGTTGATGAAGAACAATTGGAAATCGATCTTGATCGCGCGCCGCAGGAATTGAAACGATTTTGTAACCAAATTTTAATGGCGGAGACATCGGATCAGGAAAGACCGCGACCTTGATCCCGTTCATCAAGATGCACGGGTGCGGCAACGACTATGTATTCGTGGACTGCTTCACTTCTCCGATCCCGCAAGATCCGGGTGCATTGTCGATCGCTGTCAGCGATCGGCATCGCAGTGTGGGAGGCGACGGCCTTGTCCTGATGCTGCCCGAGGCGCATGGTGGCGCGGCTGCTCGCATGAGAATGTTCAATGCCGACGGCTCAGAAGGATCGTTGTGCGGTAACGCATTGCGATGCATGGCCATGTGGCTCCATCAGTCGGGCCGATGTGGAAACCAATTCGGGATTGCCATGGGGGACCGCGTTATTCCGGCGACGGTTATCGAGTCGGATGAAACGATGCGATCGGCAGTGGTCAGAGTGCTGATTGGACAACCGGTGATTCAGAACCCCGAAGCCACTGGACTTTCCGCGTATGTTCGTGAAGTTTCTCTGGCGGGACTGGCGATTCCTGAGTTACACCGCCCGGTGATGCATGTGTCGATGGGCAATCCACATACGATCCTGTTTGTCCGGTCTCTGGACTCGGTGGATTTCTTCAAACTCGGGCCTCAGATCGAAAACCACGAATTGTTTCCGAATCGAACCAATGTTGAATTCGTCGAACTCGTTGAAACGAATAGCCGGTCATCAGGTATGGTCAGAGTGCGAGTTTGGGAACGTGGTTCCGGGGAAACGCAGGCCTGCGGTTCTGGCGCTTGCGCTGTGGCTGTGGCGGGCCTTTGTAGCCAGGTATTGCCCGGGTCCACCCCTGTCGTCATTTCGATGCGAGGCGGAAACCTTCGAGTATTCTGGGACGAACGTGACGGGGTTTACCTTGAGGGGCCGGCCGCGGAATCCTTTAGAGGGGTCGTTTGAGCTTTCGAGGAGGAACCGTCAGGCAGCCAGCCGTCCAGAACGATGCGGTCGTCTCTGCCGATTGTCAGTGTCTTTTCAGAGTTGGAAAAGCTGGAAATCCGTGGTTTTGGACGGAATTTGGACCAAATTGCGATAGGATCGAGAGATCTCGGCGTCTGAATTTCGCTCCGGTCAGACTGTCTGCCTTACAAACAGCAGGATCTGGGTTTCCACCATCTTAATGGCACGGCTGTTAAATTCCCGCGACTTTTCGTATGCCCACTTTTTATCCCGTCATCCTGGCCTGCGCGATGCTGACCGCCATTGCGGTCGAGGCCCTGGGGCAGGTTGTCGAGACGCAGGATGCGCAGACGCTGGACGCTCAGACGCTGGACGCTCAGTCACAGGATGCTCAGTCGCAGGGTGCTCAGACGCAGGAAACGGAAAACGTTGAAGTGGATCACTTACTCAGCGACCTGGGATCTTCAGCGTTTTCGACGCGTCAGAAGGCCGCAAAGGACATTCTGCTTCTTGAGGCTTCTGCAGTGACTTTGCTGGAATCTCACCTGAAAATCGCTGGTGCCGGCGTGGCGACTCAACTGCGAGTGCTGATACCGCAGCTTCGGAAAAAGCTGTTCGACGATCGATTGGATGCACTCATTGCCAATCCAGAACCGGCTGGTGCTCAGGGGATGCCGGAATGGGACCGATTTTCGATGATCGTTGGCGACGATTCTGATGCTCTTCCTGTCTATCTGCAGTTGGTTCAATCCGAACGAGATCTGTTTGCCGCCAGGATGTTTTCGGCCAGCGACTTCACTTCCCGCCTGGAAAGTTGCAGTGTAACGTTGGCTGCTCACTGCAATGGTGAACTCGACGAAGATTTTCCCGTTGCAAACTGTGCTGCCCTGATGCTGGCAGGCAGCAATCCGGAGTTTCGGCTGAAGGGGGCAACATCGGCAAACGTCTCGAGGGCACTTTCCGATCAGCGATTCGGCCGATTGCTCGAGAATGGTGTGCATGCAAGAATTCTGAAGGCGATTACTTCAGCATGGATTGAACGATCCGGAATTGCCGTCGATCGACCCCTACTGTTTGCGATCGAGCATAAGTTACCGGCAGGCCGCAATCTGGCGGTTCAGGTCCTGTCGAAAGCCACGCAGAATCAAAGCACCTACTATGCTTTGCTTTGCCTTGGCGCTCTGGAACAAAGAAACGATCTTGCGATCATCGAGCAGCTAATGACCTCCGACAAGAAGTTGTGGCCGTCACGCGGGCAGTCGGTGCAGCAACTGCTCAAAGATCGGCAGTGGGAGAGTTCATACAGCGTTCAGACGCGAGACGTTGCAATGGCTGTGGCCATTCATCTACGGGATCGCAATCCTCGAGAATTTGGCATGAATACGGAGCCGTCGAAATTGCACCTCTTCGCGGTCGAGTCCATGGGATTCAACAACGATGCGGAACGTCAGGTTGCAATTGACAAGTATCGTACGGAATTTGAAACCGCGCGTGATTAGTTGCCAGTGTTTGGCTCTGCCTCTGTCAGCACTTTTGGCTCACTTTCTGCGGCTTCGGCAGCAGGCTCCGTGGCTGGTTCTGGCTCACCATTTGTGGCGGTTGGTGTAGTGGCCGGCGGTGCTGTGGCCGGCGGTGCTGTAGCCGGCGGTGCTATGGCGGTTGGTGTTGTGGCCGGCGGTGCTGTAGCCGGCGGTGCT
>JANPHT010000333.1:0-13536 GCA_031424595.1 Planctomycetota bacterium | reverse complement strand
GGAGCCTCTGGCATTGCACCAGCGGCACCAATCCCGGATCCTATTCCGCCCCGAGACATCATCGCGTCCGCTCCGGGAGTCAACGCGCCAGCCGTCTCACCGGGATAACCACTTTCCATTCCGCCAGGCATCGTTCCCCCTGGCATCATACCGCCCGCCATCATGCCACCAGACAATCCCATGCCGGTCATCTGGTTGCCGATTCTGCGATTTGGATCGTACTGTTCTCGTTCCAGCAAACTCCAGGCGACGATCGGATGAGAAATTCCGATTTTGCCAACCGGCACTTCCACGCCGTTGCTGTCCAGCGTCCACTTGCGAAGATTGGCGACGAGCGTTTTTTCGATAAACCGCTTATCGATCTCTGAGAAGTCCTTTTTCTCTTTGTTGTTGTAGTAGTGGTGTCCCTTGAGGGTCACAACATATCCCTTGGCAGCTGCCGGGGCGGTTCGGTCGGCCTCGGAGAATTCCTCATCCTTCGCGGCATCGACAAATTTTTTGTGCCACGCTGAAACATCCTCTATCTTCTTCGCAGAGATAGAAGTAATCCTCAGCTTGCGTTGCAAAGTGATGTCTGACTCATCCAGAGCGTCGCCGTCGTCGTATGGCATGCACTCATTCACAGCCTTGAAGAGCTCCATCCACAACGAGCGTTTTTCCAACGGGGCAACCAGCTGCCCGATGTTGTCAAGAATTCCCGTGTGAGTTGTTTCTTCAGTTCCGAAGGCGGACTTTTGAGTGGCAATCTCGCCCTGAATCTGATCGACCAGTTTTTGCTCGTCATCCCATTTGCTGACGCCATAAGACTTCAAAACTGAAGCACTGCCCATTGTGCTCACTCCCATTGCCAGCAACAGCCCAGCGGCCGCAGCGATGGCCCACGGCTTTTTGCGGCGAATCTTGCGTTCCACAGCAATCTCTGGCGGCAACAGTGTGGTTCGAATGCGAGTCTTGCCAATCGCCTGTAAAGCCAGTCCATACGGAACTGCGAAGGTCATCATATTGTCAATGAACAGAGGATCGGTCAGCACGGTGTCCCCGGATACCCCGTTCAGACTCTCCAGTCGCTCCACTTCGTACTGAAGATTTTGCTGCAGAAACTTCTGCAGGCCTGCCAGACGGAATCCGTTGCCGACCCCGATAATTTTTCGAATCTTGGCAGCACGATTCACACTGCCAAAGTATCCAATCGATCGCTGAATTTCCGAGACATAGTCATTGAAGACCGGCCGCATGGCCTGGAAAACAGCCTTTGGGTCCGGAGCCTTCGTCGCATTGCATTTCAGATGCTCTGCTTTTGCGAATGTCAGCTTCATCTCACGCGTCAAGGCACGCGTGAAGTGGTTACCACCGATTGGAACATTTCTAATCCAGATGCTGCGGCCATTCGAAACCAGCAGCGTTGTGTTGTCCGCCCCCATGTCCAGAACAACATAGTAGTCCTCGCCTGCTGCTGGCTCGGGAGTTTCGGCCGTTTTTCGAAAGCCAAGGACGTCATAAGACAAATAGTTATACAGCGCCAGGGGCGCCATCTGGACGAGTTCAATTTCCTTACTGTTGTTTGTGAATGGCTTCATTGCGTCATAGACGAGGTCTCGCTTCATCGCGAACAGACCGACTTCAGCTTCCAGCATGAAGCCACTCTCTTCAACGCCACCACCGATCGGCTGGTAATCCCAAATGACATCGTTCAGATCGAACGGAATCTGCTGGCGAGCCTCGTATCTCACAATCTCGGCTACCTTGGATGATTCCACTGGAGGCAGCTTAATGAACTTGGCCAGAGAGGTTTGACCGGGAACACTGATGGCTATCAGGTCTCCATTGAGTTTGTTTCGCTCAAGGAACGTCTTCATCGCCTCGCGAATGAGTTCTTCCGGGATTGCATCAGGCTGGCTTAGAATCTTGGGATGGGGAACATAGTCAAATGCCGTAGCAATGACTCGTGACCCATCTTCGGAAGCACGAAGCTTAATTGCCTTCAGGCCTGCCTGACCAATGTCAATGCCCCAAGCGCTGATTGATTCCGCCATGTTAAGCCTCTGTTTGCCGTGTTTTACTGAATTCGAAAGGAATCGGTTTTCACACCGAATGAACAAAACTAGCGTTTAATTCGACCGAATGCGAAGAGTTTCTGCTCGGTCCTAATTGTCCTCCGCGCAGAATCTGGAGTATCTAAATCAAAAGTACCAGCCAATTTGTGGTCTCGTCAACCAATTTTGAAACTGCTTGTTGTGGCAATTCTGTGAAATCTTCAAATCGGCCGTCCATTGGGACTCGCGGCTTACCTCAAATCGACAAATCGGCCTGCAGTTCTGCCAATATCGGAATTTCTGGGCCCGCAGGAGGCGAATCTCCTCACCGTGAGTGAAATCTGAGACGCAAAATGCGAAACTAGTGTTCCTGGATTATCCGAAAAACGGTTGGATCCTGCCGGGAACGTCCGCAGCGTTGTTTATCCTCCTGACTTGAAGTCCGCGTTTTTCTAGGTTAAGTCGCAAAAACACCCATGTCAGTCTGTAACGATTTTTCTGAAATCAGCGTCTTAATCCCTGGTTACTCGATCGAAGATTTGCCGACCGATTTGCCCGAGGAGGGGGCCTCCAGCCTTCTGAATGCCGTGGCTTGTGCCTGGCACCCTCGTCTGATCCAGCGATCGACCAGCATTCCGCTGTTTCGGCAGGCTGAATCTCTGACTGGTTATCTAGGGCGGCGAATTGTTCTGGTTCCGGCACCCTCAGAATCCTGGATGCCCCACGAATGGCGGTCTGTGCTGCGGGATCAGGGGCACGTAGTCATTGCCGGCTGCACATCACGGGAAGATTGGCTGAAAGCGATAGATACGGCCCTCGACGACGAGGATTCACAAGCGGATTCTAACCCCACGATGAATAATGAGTCACTTGCGGACGGTGCCGCGTCTGTGACCTGTGACGGACGTGCTTCAGCGGACTCACGCCAGATTGATCCCGAGACAAGAGACCATTTTTTTTCCCTCGGAACTGTACTGCTGCAAACTCAATTGTTGAGTAGACGCCGTCATCATTTTGTGGATGCCGACAATATCCTGCTTGGGAGGGAAGTGCGTCTGGCGGCTGATGCGTGTCTGTCCGGCGAATGTTCAACGGCGAAACTCCATCTGGCGAAGTGCTTTGAGCATCTGCGAGAAACTCGTGAACGCTTTTACCCAATGAACTGCTACTTGATCGACATCTGCATTCCAGGCGAGGACGAAGACGGAGAAAAAATTCAGCAGTTGTTGAAGTCACCAACTCCATTGAATCTCTTTGCAACCGGGCGGGACATTTCAAGGTGGTCGGCCCAGCACCCGACATTTTCCGAAGAATTGCGACAGGCAATTTCCAGCAATCGTCTGGTGCTTATGACTGGACATGACACCGAAACGCGAACCTCCGTCGGATCGATGGCAGCGACGGTTGGCGATATAGAACGCTGCTGTTCACTGATAAAAAAACTGACGGGGATGCCACCTCGCCATTGGGCTCGACGTCGCTTTGGCCTGACGGCATCATTGCCGGCAATCCTGCATCACTTTGGATTTGAGTCCGCTTTTCATGTAGCGTTGGATGATGGACTGTATCCGGATCGAGAGCGAAGTCAGTTTGATTGGCAGGGGACTGATGGGACGATCCTGCCGGCTGCGTCGAGGATTCCCCTTGCGATCGACAGCGCTGCTGGCTTTCTGCGATTTGCTGATCGCTACAACGAAAGCATGCAGGACGACACAACGGCTGCAATTTTCCTGGCTCGATTGCCATCGCTGAAATCTCCATGGCTTCGTGATCTTCAGTTTGCAGCCAGTTACGCGCCCGTGCTTGGCGAATTTGTGACAATGGATCAGTTGCTCCATGCTGCCGGAGGCAGTCGACTTGCCGAGCGGCATGAACATTCCGAATACCTTTCGCCGTTCCTGATTCAATCATCTGTTTTGAAAACCGAACCACCGATTTCAGGGCCCGCCATCATTCGACAGTTCGTGCAGCGGCTGGAGTCTCTCCGGACGACTCTGGGAATTGCGGGTCTGATGAGGACCGGGCTGTCTTCGGCCGAAGTGTCCGCCAAGCTGTTAGTGATTGAATTTGCTGTTGCGCAACTGGAACTGGAGCATGTGGATGCTGGAAGCACATCGACTCAAAGCACAGACTCGCTGAAAATCGCTGCGAATGAGATTACGCGGCAAATTGCAGAGTGCGAATCCGTTCTGGTCTCCGCGATTTGTTCGAGGGTGCCGTCAAAAGACAGTGGCACGCGGGGATTGTTTCTGGTGAATTCGTTACCATTCGGGAGGTACTCGGAGGTTATCTGGCCGGCCGGTTGGAGGAGGCCCGGTCGATCGCCAGTCATCGAACTGACCCAGAGATCGGCCACCGACGAACGCATGCTCGTCAAGCTTCCCCCAGGAGGATTTGTTTGGTTGTCAGAATGTGAAACCAGCCAGACTGCTCATCCGTTGATGGAGCCAGTCAAAGGTGAGGCGGCTTTGGCGGAACCCTTGATTCTGCGGAACCGACATTTTGAGGTTTCGTTGAGTGATCGTACCGGTGGCATTTCTGCAGTGACCTGGCATCATCAACGCGGGAATCGCTTGAGCCAGCAAGTTGGCTTTCGCTACGAGCGGGATCAAACACTGCCGGACGATGGAAGCGGCGAAGTACGAAAATCTTCTTACGCGTCATCACGGCTGATGAGTCATCGGGTGACAGAGGCCGGGCAGGTTTTTGCGGCGATTGAAACCGTTACAGAGTTGGTCTCACCGGTTGACGGTTCGTTTTTAGCGACAATCCGGCAAACTACTCGAGTCGATCGCGTTCAGCCTCGTCTGTACCTGACAATCTCGATTGAGAACATCGCCAGCCCAGTCAAAGGAAATCCATGGCTCAGTTATTTTGGGTGCCGTTTTGCGTGGGACAATGAGTCTGCGGCCATCTCGCGAGCCGTGATGGGGCAAATCAGTGGTTTTCGGGCAGAGCGATTTGAGTCGCCCGATTATGTCGAAATCAGCGATGCCGATCATCGTGTGGTTATTGCAACTCACGGTCGTCCATATCATCGCCGGTCCGGTCCGAGAATGCTGGACAGCCTGTTGATTTGCGAGGGCGAATCGTCACGGGAGTTTCTGTTCACGCTCGATTTTGATCAGCCTTTTCCATTGAGAACAGCGACGGACGCACTAACTCCGATGTTGATGCAAGTGACCAGCGGAATGACGCCAATATCGGCTTCCGGAAGTTGGATCCTTGGCGTCTCTGCAAAGAACGTGGAACTTGTTCGAACCGAACACTGCGCCGCCACGCTCGAGCAATCGGAAGAGTTGACACTTCTGCTTTCAGAAACGGATGGTGTGGAGTCGCTATGCCACGTGAAGACAGCAAGACCCCCGACAGCCGCCTATTCAGTAAATGCGGATCGCACGGAAAAAGTCTCACTTGAGATCACCGAACAGGGAGTCACTGTTAACTTGACCGCCTTCCAAATCCGACTCATCGTGCTTGTTCTTTGATTCTGAATTGGCTATCTCACAAAGTGCTGCGTCACACCGCTGGGTTTGGGGCAAGTGTGAAGTGTCGGACGGAACTCAGGAAAGTTTGTGGGGTTCGTGGTAACATCCTTCAATCCCGACCACGCTGAGGGGCTTTAGCTGACCGTGTATGATCGGCACTTGCGGGATTACTTTCGCATGTGAGACGTGGCATGCTCCCGGAGCGGCAAAGTGATTTACGTATGTGAGTTCCAGGTCCCATTTGGTCAGGGGTATTAGATTGATGATTATCACAATTGATGGCCCCGCGGGTTCGGGGAAAAGTACCGTCGCCCGGCTATTGGCGGAGCGATTGCATGTTCGATTTCTGGACACGGGGGCCATGTATCGTGCTATTGCGCTGGCGGTATTGAATTCAGCGGTTGATGAAAATGATCAGGCGTCTGTCGGTCAGATCGTTCAGGGGAGCACAATGTCATTTCGAGAAGATCGGTTGTTCCTGAACGATCAGGACGTGACCTCGGAGATCCGTTCGCCCGAAGTCACCGCTGTTTCTTCAATCATCGCTTCAAATCCACGGGTACGGGAAAGACTGGTAGAACTACAGCGAGAGATCGGCCGACAAGGAAGTATGGTGACTGAAGGTCGTGATCAGGGGACCGTCGTGTTCCCGGACGCGCAGCACAAATTCTTTGTGACGGCAAATCTGGATGCCCGTGCTCATCGACGGCAGCGAGAACTGGTTCACAAAGGAGTTAATCTGTTGTTTCCCGTTGTCCTGGAACAGTTGCGACAGCGTGATGAACGTGATGAACAGCGAGCACATGCTCCGATGAAACCTGCCTTGGATGCGCTGGTGATTGATACGTCTGATCTGACGATCGCCCAAGTTGTCGAGACGATTTCCAGAAGAATTGCACCATCCTGAAGTAACACGGCCAGCGTGGTTTCAATCGATTTGTGAGCCGAAATCGGTCGTTTGGTGTCTGCTTGGTGGCTGAAATCATTCTTCCCATCAAAAATCAGCAGCCAGTTCAGGACCGCTGGCGTGTTCACTTACGCGAATTTCGGGGGCTGAACAGCCCTGTCGAATGACGCGAGTTGAGTGTCCGTGTACCCTTCGCAAGTTTTCTCCGGGGATTTGCAGAGGCAGAGTTTATCTGCCTTGTCTGACGGATCTCACTCGCTCATTTTTTCACGAACGTCATTCGGCGTCATAAGGACAGCAATCATGGGAATTCCGAAAGTGGCGATCGTGGGTCGCCCAAACGTCGGAAAAAGCTCGTTGCTGAACTGGCTGGCCGACCGACTGATCTCCGTTGTGGATCCAACCGCCGGCGTAACGCGCGACCGTGTTACATGGATCATGCACGAAGGAGATCGATACTTTGAGCTGATGGATACGGGCGGTATAGGCATTGTCGACAGCGACGACCTGTCAGAAGACATTGAACGTCAGATTCAGACCGGGCTGGATGAATGCGACGTCATGTTGTTTGTCGTAGACGCCAAGGCGGGCGTTACCCCGCTGGATGAACAGGTCGCCGATCGCCTTCGTCGCATGAGCAAGCCGGCTTTGCTTGTTGTCAATAAATGCGATTCGCCAAAGCTGGATCTGGAAGCCTCTTCTTTTCTGACTCTAGCCAATCTGCCACTGATTACTACCAGCGTGAAGGCGAATCGTAATCGAGGAGATCTGGTCGCTGCGATTATCGAACTACTTCCAAAGCAGAAGGAAACTGAGACGGCAGAGGGTGATTACCTCCTGGAACCTGCCGACATGCGGTTGGCGGTGGTTGGTCGGCGCAACGTGGGTAAAAGTACTTTTATCAATCAGTTGGCTCAAAGCGAACGAGTGATCGTCAGTGCGATCCCCGGGACGACTCGTGACAGTATCGACATCCGATTTGAAGTCGATGGCAAGTCATTCATCGCGATTGATACACCTGGTGTGCGTAAGAAGAAGAGTCTGGCGAACGATATTGAATTCTACGGCCTCGTGCGTGCGCAGCGCAGCATTCGTCGAGCGGATTTGGTGCTGATGTTTTTTGATGCGACTCAGACGATCTCGAAAGTTGACAAACAACTGGTTGAAGAAATCAGTGAGCACTTCAAGCCGTGCATCTTTGTGATCAACAAATGGGATGCCGCTCTTGATGCAAAGATGACAACTGCCAGATGGGTGGAATACCTGGTCGAATCTTTCAGTTCAATGAGGCATGTTCCGATTGCGGTTATCACCGCCAAAGACGGTCGCAATATTCGCAAATTGATTAATCTGGCTCAGTCGGTCTATAAGCAGGCCAACCTTCGAATGAGCACATCCAGATTGAATAAGGCTGTGCAGAAAGCGATCGTTAAGAATCCACCTCCGGTTCGTAAGAACCGCAGGCCAAAAATCTATTTTGCGTCGCAAATCGCCGGGTCTCCACCCACAATTGTGCTGAAGTGCAACGATGCGTCACTGCTGGACGAATCCTGGAAGCGGTATTTCCTGGGCTTCCTTCGCGAGGTGACACCGTTTCAGGAAGTTCCAATTCGGCTTGTGTTGCGTGGTCGAAACGAAAGTGATCCGGATCTTTTAAGCGGCGATACCCCATCCAGACGGATGGATGATGAGGAGTTGGAGAGTGACCAGGAACCAGAAATCGGTGAACTCACAGACGAACAGCTTGCGGCTGAGGCGGGAGCCGATTTCGTTGATGGGTACGAAGACCCCTTCCTTGACGCCGACGATATTCTGTCGCTCGACGAGGATGATGACCTCGATGCTCCAGCGCCAAACTTTGTTGACGACGGGGATCTCAACGCCTGAAACTCCGACAGTGGCACCGCGCGGTCGAAAACGTTCATAGTCGCTGCGGGAGCTTTTTTGCGAGTACGGCGCAGACCGACGCTGACACTGTTCCAGTGTGGGCGTTGGATCGTAACAGGTATTCAAAGGAGCGTTATGCGAGAATCGACTCCACCACATCGCCATGGATATCCGTGAGGCGAAAGTCGCGGCCCTGATATCGATAGGTAAGGCGTTCGTGGTCGAATCCAAGGCAATGCAGGATCGTGGCATTGAGGTCATGGATGTGCACAGGATCGCGAACAATGTTGTAACCGTAGTCGTCGGTCTGGCCATGTACGGTACCGGGCTTGATACCGCCGCCGGCGAGCCAGACTGAGAAGCAGCGGCCATGATGATCCCGACCGTAGTTTTCCTGCACTCCGCCCTGCCCATACACCGTGCGTCCGAATTCGCCGCCCCAAATGATCAGCGTGTCCTCCAGCATGCCCCGCTGTTTCAGGTCAGTGATTAACGCGGCCTGGGCTTGATCAATGTCTTTACATTGCTTCGGAATGTTCGTCGGCAGGCCTCCATGCTGGTCCCAGCCTCGATGGTAAAGCTGGACGAAGCGGACACCTTTTTCGAACAGCCGACGAGTAAGCAGACAGTTCGCGGCAAAAGTCCCTGGCTTCCTCGCATCATCCCCATAAAGCTGGAATGTTGTTTCGGATTCTTTTGTTGTATCGACCAGATCCGGCACCGATGTCTGCATGCGGAACGCCATTTCGTACTGCGCGATCCGCGTGGCAATCTCCGGGTCACCGGACTGCTGCAGTTGTCGTTCGTTCAGCGAGGCAATACTGTCGAGCATCTTACGTCGGAGTCCGCGGTTTATTCCTTTCGGATCGGATAGGTACAGCACAGGATCTCCAGCGCTGCGAAGCTTGACACCCTGATGGCTCGAAGGAAGAAACCCGCTGCCCCAGAGTCTTTCCAGCAGCCCTTGATTTGCATCGGCACCGCTGCCGTGGGAAATCAAAACAAGAAACGCCGGCAGGTCTTCTGCTTCGCTGCCAAGGCCGTAACTGGCCCATGCACCAAGTGATGGTCGTCCGGGTTGCTGGGAGCCGGTTTGGATGAATGTAATTGCCGGGTCGTGATTGATCGCTTCCGTGTGCATCGAGCGAATCACACAGATGTCGTCGATCACTTTGCCCGTATAAGGCAGCAGCTCGCTCACTCGCGTTCCCGACTGCCCGCAGGATTGAAATCGAAATTTTGATGCAATCACCGGAAAGCTGGATTGGCCGGAGGTCATCCCCGTGAGCCGCTGTCCCTGTCGGATAGAATCTGGCAGTTCCGTGCCATGCAGTCTTTTAAGCTCTGGCTTTTCATCCAACAATTCCAGGTGCGACGGGCCTCCCGATTGAAACAGATAGACGATTCGCTTTGCCCCTGGAACGAAATGAGTCAGCCCTGTCGCGGCGAATCCATCCTTCTGCAACAGGGCGGAAACGGCAGCCGTTCCAGAAACGGATTGGAGGACACTTCGTCGTGTAGGCATGATGAACGTCACTTCAATGTGTAATGCGCGGAGTGCAGATATCGCTGGCCAGACGCAAGTTGGGACAGTCGAACTAGGCCTTTATTCCCAACAACCGATCAAGCGAATCGGCTGTCTGATAGATCAATGCCTCCGGATGGTGCAGATACGGATGAAAATACTCAAACGTCAGGTAACCATCGTAACCAATTCCGTCAAACGCCTGCATCACAGCAGGCCAGTTTGTGGTGCCGTCGAGTAACGGGCGGAACGCTTCCAGTGAATGGTCGGTGCTCTTTTTCGAGTATTCCTTGAGATGCACGTTGCGAATTCGTTTGCCCAGCATCGGAATCCAGTGTTCAGGAAACTGGTACTCCATGATATTGCCGGTATCGAAGTGAACTTTCACATGGTCGCTGGAAAAGTGATCGACGAACGCAATCATCTCGAACGGAGACATCAGATAGCCGTTAAAGAAGATGTTTTCGATGTTCAGGCTGACATCCAGCTTCTCAGCGACAGGCAGTAGTTTTCCAATGGCTTCCTTTGCTCGTTGATCACACACGTCATTTGGAGTCGGATCATGATCAGCTCGCCAGGGCATATGAACGGCGCCGGGCACGACGAGCAGATTTTTTGTGCCAAGGTCGTGGGCGGCCTGAGTCATTAGTCCCGCTAACTCCATTCCCCGAGCTCGTTCAATGGGATCGTTGCTGGTCAGTGGATACGGCCAGAACAGAAAAGAGCAGAGCCCACTGATTGCGATACCGATTTCGTCGGCCATCTTTCGAATCGCGGTGAATTCCCTGGTCCCCGACTTGGGCGAAAGATCGCTGTCCAGATCGTAGTTCAGTTCGATTCCGTCGAATCCGGCGTTCTTCGCGAGTTGCAGGCATTGTCGCAGTGTCATTTTCCCCGGGTAAGGAAACGCCCACAGATTGATCGACTTCTTCATTTTGAATCGACGTGGCGCTGTCAGGGCTGAAGCCGTCTGCGCTGTACTTGCTGGTCTCGATGTTAACATCGCGGCACCAAAGCCTGCATAGGCGAGCAATCGGCGTCGATCCAGATTCGTTCCGGACGTTTCAACATTTTCTGAGTTCTGCATACGAAGATTCCCAATCAACAGATCTGACGAATCAGGATCACATTCCCTGGCGGATTGTTTCTTCTAATGACTCGAACTGCAATCCGGTTGGTCGTTGCAACCAAAAGTTACGGAGCGTATTTTCCGTGCGTGGATTTGCGAACAAAGGCACTGTGAAAGAACGAAACAGGGATCGTGAGCTTGAAATGCCTCGTCCTCTTTGACGGCGAGTGGAAGACTCGTACACTGCATCCGCAGTGGCGAAAACTTGTGCCGCTCGCACTTGCCTCCACCGGCCTCCGGGAATACCGTCCTGACAGCTCCGCGAGAAGACCCGATGACGAAGAAAACGAAACTGTGCTCCCGACGATTTTTCGTTGGACTGCTGGTCTCGATCGTTTCCCTGCAGCACTCTGTCTTTGGCGTAGAGCCAATCCCATTGGCCATGAAGCCAGTCACAGAGCCCTCGCCAGGACCGCCCGTATGGACGACTTCAAAATTAAAGGGAACGCCATCGCCTCCCGAACCCTTCAAAATCGTGCCAGTCTTCAAGAAACTCAAGTTCGATCATCCGACGAGCCTTCAACAAATCCCGGGCACAAATCGACTGCTGGTCGCCGAAATTGGAGGCCGCGTATTCACCTTTATTACAGAGGCCACGATTACAACGGCGGATTTGGCTATTGACCTCCGTGTGGTTGCCAAAGGTGACATTTCGCTGTTTGCGGCTGTACTGCATCCTCAGTTTGAATCCAATCGATACGTTTACCTTTGCATGGTGCATCCCGAAGGTAAGCCGCATTCTCGGGTTTCGAGATTTGTGCTGACGAAGGACGCAGTTCCAGTCCTGGATCCCAAAAGCGAGATGGTAATTATCACGTGGCCATCGGGCGGACATAATGCGGGCTGCATGCGATTCGGCAATGACGGAATGTTGTATATCGCCACCGGCGATGGAGCCGGACCAAATCCACCGGATGGCCTGACGACTGGTCAGGATGTGACTGATCTCCTTGGCGCGATTTTGCGAATTGATGTCGATCATCCCGCGCACGAAAAACAGTATTCGATTCCGGGCGACAACCCCTTCGTGAATCACGCGACGGCCTGCCCGGAGATCTTTGGCTATGGCCTGCGCAATCCGTGGAAATTCGGGATCGACTCAAAAACCGGCGAAGTGTTTGTAGCCGACAACGGCTGGGAAACCTGGGAGTTGATCCACCTTGTGGGCAGTGGCACCAATTGCGGCTGGCCCATTATGGAAGGTCGGGCGAGACTGCGGACTGAGGTTTCGCTGGGACCGACTGCCATCACGCCTCCGATTCGTGACCATCATCATTCGGAAGCGAATTCCGTGATTGGGGGGCCAGTGTATCGCGGAAACAAGCTGAAATCCCTGGACGGACAGTTCGTCTACGGCGACTACATCACTGGAACGATCTGGTCGGTTGGTCGTGCGTCCGATGGCTCCTTCGTTGGTCAGACTTTGGTTGATACGGACCTTCGGATTACTGACTTTATGGAAAGCTCAACCGGTGAGTTGTATGTCATCGACTACGATTCGACGGGGCAAATCTATGAGCTGCTGCCGAACGATGTCAAAGATTTGTCGGCGGAGTTCCCGAGGTTGCTCAGCAAGACCGGAGTTTTCAGGTCGCTTGTTCCACTGCAACCTGAAGCCGGCGTTGTTGAGTACGACGTTATTGTGCCACGCTGGACAGATGGCGCGGTCGCTCAGCGATTTGTGGCCGTGCCTGGTACGGGAAAGATTGAGCTCGCTGCACACAGCGGTGTTCGAGGCCAGTATCCGGAAGGCACTGTTTTCGCAAAACACTTGTCCATCCCTGGTACGTCGGGAAGAGCGGGGAAGCCGCTGGAGACGCAGATTCTGCAACTTCAGTCCGGAGTCTGGAATCCCTACAGCTATCGTTGGAACGAGGCGGGAACCGATGCCGAACTCGTTAGTCCGATTGGAACATCACAATCGGTCCAGTGGCCGGACAAGCAGAACAGCGGCCAGTTCACTGAACGCACATGGCACACGAACGCGATTAATGAATGCAAGCTTTGCCACAACGCCGGGCCAGACTTCGTGCTGGGCTTCGTCGGGAACCAACTTGCGCGGCCGAGTGCGAATGGTTCAGATTTGGATCAGTTGGAGTCCCTGCTGGCGCAGGAAGTGATCGCTTCGATTCCTGGCTCAGTGAATAGCGATTCGCAGCGGCTTGTAAATCCGCACGACGAAGCTCTCGCCCTGAATGATCGAGCCCGCTCGTATTTGCATGGCAACTGCAGTATGTGCCACCACAAAGGAGGCAATGCGATTGTTTCGTTTTTCATGACGCGAGATCTGTCGTTCGAAGAAATGAAGACGAACAAGGGGACCAATATTGGAACCTTCGGTATGCAGAAAGCAAAGATCATCGTTCCCGGGGATCCGTACCGTTCGGTGTTGATGTACCGCATGTCAAAACTCGGCTACGCCAGAATGCCGTACATTGGGTCACAAGTCATCGATGCTCAGGGAGTGAATCTGATTGATCAGTGGATTCGATCCCTTCCCTCCGAGCGTAATGCTGAACTTTCCGATTCACTGGTGGCAAGTTCCAGTTCAGGACTTGCGATGGCAT
>JANPHT010000332.1:0-20128 GCA_031424595.1 Planctomycetota bacterium | reverse complement strand
CCCTGCAGCAGCAGCGCGATTGTCTGCTCCTGAATCGGTGTCGGCGTGGTATAGCCAGACTCTTCGATGGCTCGCATCAGGGGCTCGGAAAGCCCTAGTTTACGAAAACCATTAACGACCTCGACGGCGGATTCTACCATTTCAACATCTTCAGATTCTTCGTCACTCATGATCTCATCTTCTTCAGCGATGGTTTCTTCTTCGATCGTTTCTTCGGTTAGGCTGTTTTCTGCGGAGGCCGTTTCGAACTCCGCAGAAACTTCAAGTACGGCGACAGCATCAGATTCCGATGTCGTTCCCATTGAAGAATCGAGTTCAAGGGCCTCGGGATTAAGGGCTTCTGACGTGAATTCACTAATTGACATGTGGTCTTGTTCCATATTTCAAATGAAGGCATCTTCGGTAGTCCGCTGAATCAGCGGAATCGCGCCAGCGGCTGGTGAGTGTTTGAAAACACCGCGAAATAACACCCGAGGCTAGCGTCTTGTGACTCTGAAGTTCACGGATGCTATTGAGACAAGCTCAACGGCCCTGTGAAACAAGCTGCGGTTTATTGATTCGTTCGCGTTGCAGGACGGCGTCGGCGCTCAGGGCGATGTTCGGCAGTCGCCGATGATTTTCGCTCTTCGATCTCGATTCCATCACCAAAGCTACTGTGGGACTCGCTACGAGCGTCCGACACGTGCGGACGACGCACGGCCTGAGCTCGGCTGGCCAATGGACCACTTGCAGCTGGTCGGTGGGTCTGAGGACGCCCAGACTGCCGACGGAGATCTGAATTTGCAACTGGTCGCTCCTGACGGCGTGGATCAGGACGTCGCTGACGTTCAGCCTCACGCCCCAGGTCTTTTCGAGGCGGCTCCGTGCGATCATTGGCTTTGGGATTTCGAGGCCGGTCATCACGACTTGCAGCAGGCCGCGGCCGTTCGCTGCGTTCCGGATTACTCACAGGCTGCTCGCCTCGAGCGGCTTGCAGCGGATGTAGCCGTGCAGGACGCTGTCCGCCGCGTTGTGTCCGATCGCCTCGCTGTGACCGTTCACCCCGATGACGTGACTCTTCACGATCGCTGCCGGAATCCTCCCCTTGCTGATTCATGTCGAAACCAGGCACTTCCAGAACGTCGATCTTCATTCCGATCAGCTTTTCAATGCTTCTCAGCATTCGACGCTCATCAGCATCACACAGTGAGATCGAAACGCCCGTCGCACCAGCTCGGCCGGAACGACCGATACGATGAACGTACGTCTCTTCTTCCGTCGGCATATCGTGCAGATAAACGTGAGAGACAAGGTCCACGTCGATCCCTCGAGCCGCGATGTCGGTCGCCACAAGAATCGGAGGACGCTGACCTTTGAATTCTTCCAGAGTTCGCTGACGCTTATTCTGGCTCTTGTTGGCGTGAATCGCTTCTGACTTAAAGCCTGCAGCAACCAGATTACGCACGATGCGGTCTGCACCGTGCTTAGTCCGGCTGAAGACAATGGCTCGAGCCGGATTGTGCCGCGTAAGCAGTTCAATCAGCAGACGAGTCTTCTGTTTCTGAGGAACAAAGCAAACGCTCTGCTCAACGAGTTCGGTCGTCTTTTGCTTCGGAACGATGGCAATGCTGACTGGATTATTAAGAATCGAGCCCGCGAGCTCACGAATTTCAGGCTTCATTGTGGCAGAAAACATCAGCGTTTGACGCTTGCGAGGCACATATTCCAGAATCCGACGGATCGCAGGAAAGAAACCCATATCCAGCATCCGGTCGGCTTCGTCCAACACCAGAGTCTGCAGACCCTTGAGATCCACATAACCCTGCTTGATAAGATCCATCAAGCGTCCTGGAGTCGCGACAACAACGTCAACACCTTTTCGCAAAGCACTCACTTGAGGCTGCTGACCGACGCCACCATAGATCGTAGCAACTCGAACCGAGGCGAACGCTCCGTAGTTCGTAAAGCTCTCGTGAATCTGCACCGCAAGTTCACGAGTACTCGCGAGCACAAGAACACGGATCGGTCGAGTACCGGATTTTTGAACTGGCGCTGAAGTGACCAGTCGATCCAAAATGGGAAGGGCAAACGCGGCAGTTTTTCCGGTTCCCGTCTGAGCAATCCCGATGACGTCGTGCCCCTCGAGCACAACAGGGATGGCCTGGGCCTGAATCGGAGTGGCCACCGTATAGCCTTCATGCAATACGGCGCGCAACAGGGGCTCGGCGAGCCCGAAGTCTTTGAAATTCATTCTTTTTCCTGGGTTGTGGATATGCAGGAAAAAGTGTCAGATCCCCTTTTTGCAAAGGCAGTCGCTCCGCATGTGCGGGACACGAGAGGAACCTGACACTTCTTCCGACATTTCCGAAAATGAAACATTCCCAGGACCGAACGCAGGAGAGGCGATGAACAATCGCCCAACTCAAGAACTATTGGAACTGGCAGTCGTCCATTGAAAAGCGAGTTCAAAACCGGGGTTTTGAGAGGCTCAGCAGCCTATGGAATCGAAACTGAATGCTTCGCTGATCAGGTCAACACCCGTGTGAAAAGCTTCACATCTTGAAAGCGGACCCGAAAATCAGTGTGAGGGAACTATACCAGCAATCGTCCGAATGGACAGACAAATTCGCTCGAACCTTTGAGATTCTTCCACGTCCGTCGATTTTACGGGTATTCTGCACCGCGATTTTACGCAGTTCAGTTGCCGGACCGGACGTGAAGACGATTTATGAGAATTGCCATTATTACTGCAGGCGGAGCCGGCATGTTCTGCGGCTCCTGCATGCAGGACAACACTCTCGCTCGTTCCCTCCGAATCGCGGGTGCGGACGCTCTGCTGCTGCCAACCTACACTCCCATTCGAGTTGATGAGGAGAACGTCAGCGGTGCCCGAGTCTTCCTGGGAGGTATCAATGTTTACCTCGACTCCAAAGTGCCGGGATGGAGACTCTTACCACGTTCAATGAAGCGATGGCTTGATCGACCTTCAATCGTCAAATGGCTGTCAAAGCTGAGTGGCAGTACCAACGCAGCAGATCTCGGCCCACTGACAATTGACTTGCTCCGCGGCAGTCACGGACCCCAAAGAAAAGAGATCGCGGAGCTGATTCAATATCTCTGCGATGACCTCAGGCCGGATGTGATACTTTTCAGCAACGCACTTTTGTCCGGCATTGTGCCGGAGCTGCGACAACGGTTTTCTGGACTCATTTACTGCCTGCTGCAGGGAGATGATATCTTTCTCGAGGGGCTATCGGAGCCATGGAAGTCACAGGCGCTGACATTCGTCCATGAGAATGCTGCACATTTTGACCGACTGTTTACCCACAGCAAATACTACGCTGATTTCATGCAGGGTTATCTTAAGTTGTCCGCCGATCGATTCCAAACGATCCCATTAACGATTGAGGAACCACCACGGCAGTTCATCGAATACGAGCCCCCATCAAACATCGACGGCACAACGATTGGCTACTTCGCTCGCATCTGCCCCGAAAAAGGCGCCTTTCGCTTTTTGGAGGCAGCAAAAGCCGTTTTGCCTCTGCGACAAAACATGAAGATGGTGATCGGTGGATTTCTTCCCGATCAACATCGACAGACTTTTGAATCCGCATTGAAGGCGACTCAGGCAATCGTCGGTGATCGCTTGCGGTGGGCGGGTAGTCCTGCCGATCGAATTACCAAGTTTGAACTCATATCGACTTTTGACTGGATCTGCGTTCCAGCCGAATACATGGAACCCAAAGGACTTTATGTTCTTGAAGCCGCTCTTGTCGGAGTGCCAGCGATTCTTCCTGCCCACGGCGCCTTTCCCGAGCGAGTGGCTGCTCTCGGAGCGGGAGTATTGTTCGACCCGCGAATTGCCAACGCATTGGATTCCGCAATCCTTGGGCTGCCAACGACGGTCAATAAACAGCAACGGATCAATCTTCGGTCGGCGTGCCTGACCCAACATAGTATGCACAGTACAGGCTCCCGGATTCTGGAGGCTTTCCTGCAGCAATAACCTTGCACGCGATCGTTACTTTGTTTGATCCCAGCTTGAACCGGCCCAAAACTCACTCTCGAGCATAAAGGATCGGGTTTCAATTCGATATGCGGGCAGGGGATGCGTGTCAACCATAAATCGCCCAGGGGAACGATCAGGGAACGGCAGAATGAGCTGCGGCCGCTGTTGGAGCAGGTGGCCACCCAGGCGTATCAGTTGACCCTGACACGGGAACAAGTGTTGGCGGCCCTCGACCCTCTATTAAAGGAACGCGGCAATGAGTGAAACGATGCTCGGCCTGCGCGGAGTTTCGAAAAGCTTCGGTCACAACTGGACCCGATGGCACTGCTTCACAACCTGCGGATGAGGCAATCGGCTCTGGCATCATTGGCGCCACGGGGCAATCACTGTTTGCAGGATTGCAGGACGCACATCCAGGGGAATTCACCGACGGTCAGGTCCGCACGCTTCAACGGCGAGTGCGTCAGTGGCGGCACATTCTGGCGAAGCAATTGATTTACAATACACCGGCCACCTGAAACTCGGCCGCTTGCTTCATGCACGCTCAGCATACTGGTCGCCGAACACGCAAGTATGTTGGCTGCTGCTGCTGCGCGGGTGTTTGCGATCGGCATTTGCAGTTTGACGGCAAGATAAAAAAGCCACCCTCCGTTCGGCTGTAAGTGATCTTCGTGAGTCGCGCTTTGTGGCTATCGCCATAGGCATCGGGGCATGATGTTCGGACAGCGGGATAATTACGAAAGAAGCGACCGCGATGCGAAGGCTTCATTTCTTTGTCGTCGCCCCGCCTTCGCTACTCGAAAACGCCCGATAGAGCAACACGTCGTAGACGATCTTCAATCCTCCGGCGAGGAAGAACGGCACACTCATCAGTCCGGTGCTGCCAACCAAAACGATTGCCAGCATGGGCGAGATCGAAGCGCCGACCGACCGAGCGACCGCCGTGACCCCTGCCGCTGCGGACCGTTCATCCGGTCGCACAACAGCCATCGTGTAGGCTTGGCGGGTCGGCACGTCCATCTGTGAAATGCTGAACCGGAGCAGGAGTAGAGCCACCGCCCAATACACGTTGGGCATCAGAGGAACCAGGATCAGCAGCACGTTCGATGGCAGATGCGTGAAGACCATCGTGTTCACGAGCCCGATGCGTCGAGCCAACCAGCCAGCAGCCAATGCGGACACGCCAGCCAGGAGGTTGGCGAACAAGAAAATTGTGCCAAGCATCGCCGGGTCGAGTTGAAACCGGACGTGGAACCAGTAGGCGATGATGCTCTGAATGACGAAGCCGCCGCCGAAAGCATCAAGTGCAAATAGTAATGACAGTTTGAAGACAATCCATCGGGATTCGTGAAGTCCCAAAACGGTCTTTCTGGGCGTGGAAGCTTCATTGCCCACATGAGCTTCGATTGCCGGAGACAATAGGGCAAACCCGCCGATCAACACCAGTCCGATGCCAGCGTAGGCCCATAAGACCGGGCGAAAGGCAGCGGCTCCAATAAGGCCGAAGTGCTGTGATGCCTCAGCAATCAATCCCCCCGCCAACGCTCCGAGTGCAGTAGAAAAAGAACCGACCAGGTTGTACCATGCAAAGACATCGGTGCGCTGTTCATCACCGACGATGTGCGAGAGAGCCGCTTGTTCCACGGACAGGAACGGCCCGATTTCGTTCCCGCTGGGGCTGATGACGCCGATTGTGGCAGCGACCAGGAGCAAGAGCATGTTGCCGGTCGAGACGAAGACAATCCCTGCCAGCACCATCAGAATTGCGCCGACGATCAATGTACGCCGACGCCCCTGCCGATCAGCCGTTGTCGTGAGCCAAAGGGAGATGGCTGTGTCTCCGGCCAGGGTCAGAGTCAGCAGCAGCCCGACTTCCCATTCTTTCAGGCCGACTTCGATCAGGTACAGGACCAACACGACCGAGAGCAGGCCGTAGGCGAACATCCTCCAACAGCGAGTTGCAAACAGCAGCCACCCGTCTCGTGTCAACTTCCCCGTGATGTCCTTGCCGTTCACCAGAAGACTCCGTCCGACTTCCTTCCCCGTACCATCTCCGGACAGTGATCCCCGCATCAGGGAACACACTGTGGTACTCACCGTAACTATCCAGTCATGTTGACGGAATCTGACGACCGTGTTTCTGGACAATCGCCACGAGTTCATCACGATGAACGGGTTTGGAAAGGTAATCATTGCATCCTGCAGACAGGCACTTTTCACGATCCCCTGACATCGCCCCTGCTGTAAGGGCAATGATTGGAGTCTGAATGCCGAGTGATCGCAGTTGATGCGTCGCATCGAACCCGTTCAGGACAGGCATCTGCATGTCCATCAGGATCAGATTAAATGGCTTCTGAACAGTGATCGATTCCTGCATCGCCTCAACTGCCAACTGCCCGTTTTCGACGACAACTACGCTTCCCACGAACGACTCCAGAAGTCGTTTCATCATAAACTGAACAGCACGAGTATCTTCTGCGACAAGAACGCGTATCGGAATCAACAGATCAAGTTCTCCCGAAGAGTCCTGCCGCTTTGCACGGCCCAGTAATTCTTCGGCGGAACAAAACGTTGTGTGAGACATGTCACTTATCGGCAGCAGCAACCTGAAACAACTTCCTTCGTTGAGTCGACTTTGTACTGAGATTGTGCCGCCCAGCATTTCGGCCAGCCGTCGGCAAATAGTCAGTCCGAGCCCGGTTCCCGAAGCATTCTGAGTTTTCGATCGTGTTTCCTGAATGAATGGTTCGAAAATCGACTGCAGTCGATCCTGGAAGATGCCAATTCCGGAGTCCGCAACATCAATCCGCAGTGCGTCCAGTCCCGGTTCAGTGCGGCAGGCAATCGAAACCCTGATTGATCCGGCCTCGGTAAACTTGATCGCATTGCTGACCAGGTTGAGGAGAATCTGACGAAGCCGTAACGGTGCGGTTTCAAACTGTTCTGGAACCAGGGTTTCATAGAAAACTACAAGGTCCAGTCCTTTGTCCGTGGCCAGCGGTCGCAAGAGCGATTCTACATGGCTGACGATTCTGACAAGTTCGCATTGCTCGCGATGAATTTCCAGGCGACCTGCATCAATCTTCGAGAGATCCAGCACATCATTCAGGATTCCCAGCAGCAGCTGCCCCTGGTCTCGAATCATGCGAGACAGATCACGCGAGTCTTCGTTTTGACCCTGACGGTACAAAGCATCCGCGCAGCCCAGTATTGCCGTCAGTGGCGTACGAATTTCGTGGCTCATGTTCGCCAGGAATTCACTCTTGGCCTGATTCGCAGAATCCGCACCCATCCTCATTGCCTGCAGCGATTCTTCGTATTGAATTCGATCGGAGACGTCGGTCTGGACACCCACAAAATGACTGACATGCCCGGATTCGTCTTCCACAGGAGCGACGCGCAGGTCGTTCCAGAAGGATGTTCCATCTTTCCTGTAATTCAGGATGGTTACATGGCACTCCGTCTTCCCTGCGATCGCTTCTCGCAGGGTACGACGGTCTTCCTCGCTCGTGTCCGCGCCCTGCAGGAAGCGACAGTTTCGACCTAACGCCTCAGACACTGCATAGCCCGTCATCCCTTCGAAGGCACGGTTAGCAAAGACAATGGGGACATCAGGCTGTTCGGCATCGGCGATCAGGATTCCGTTCGTCGCGGATTCAATCGCTCGCGTTCGAATCCTGAGCATTCGTTCGATTTCAAGATGTTCGGTGACATCCGTATTGGTTCCAAACCAGCGGACCACCCTGCCATTCGCATCATGAATCGCTTTGGCACGCGACAGAAACCATCGATACTCACCGTCATGACGGCGCAGCGGAAACGTGTCTTCCCAATCAGCGCCTTCAAGAATGCATTGCGAAAAGCGTTGTACGACGCGATCAACATGATCCGGATGATGGACGGTCCGCCAACCCCAGCCTTGCATTTCATCCAACGTTGTACCGGTATATTCAAACCAGCGCTTGTTGTACCATTCAATGCTGCCGTGTTCGTCGGTCATCCACGCAAACTGTGCGATGTTGTCAGCGATCGTCTGAAATCGTTTCTGATTTTCTCTGAGGGCCACTTCTGTCAGTTTTCGGTCGGTCACATCATAGTTGACTCCACACAGTTTCGTTGCCGCTCCATCGTTATCGCGGATTACTTCGCCACGCCCACCCAGCCACCGGCATTCTCCGGAAGGCAGCACGATACGAAACTCATGATCGTAGAATCCCTGATCTCTGATCGCGGACGACATCGCTGCGTTCAGCGAGGCAACGTCCTCCTGATGGACAAGGGACATGAATTCTGAAGCAGTGATTACCCCCGTGTCAGATGACACCCCAATCAAAGTCTGCACCGCATGATCAATTCCGATGAGATCGGACTTCAGATCCCATTCCCACGTACCCATCCGACCAGCAGCGAGGGCAAATTGAAGTCGGCTTTCCTTGAAGTGAAGTCGCATGGCAAGGCGTTCGCGATTTCCGGCAGCGTTGCGCAGTTCGTCGGTTGCGTCCTGAAGTTGCCTTGTCCGTTCTGCAACTTCAAGTTCCAGAGCACCTGGCCCTTTCAATCGCAGCAACTTCGGAACGAGTGGAACCAGCGAGATAACCGTCGCCCACGACACGATCCCGGTGCCTGCCTTCAGGATGCCCTGAAACCGATATGCGGGCCACCAGAAGATGAGGGCATCCACTAAATGCGTCGTGCCACAGGCAAAGATAAACGCCACGAAGAGCCAGAGAATCCTGGGGAACGGAAGATCTTGCTTCTGACGCAGAAAGTAGACGATGATGGCGGGGATAGCGAGATAAGCGGCCCATATCGCAAGATCGGAGATAATCAGGATCCATCCCCACGCAGGATCGTCTTTCCACCCGGGACCACATAACCATCGAGCTGGAAATCCTTCGGTGCTGAACAGCCGATTGATAAAATCGAACAAGTGAACTCACCTCTTAACGGAATTCGCGAATATCAACGGCCTGTCACTCATTCTGTATGATTGCTTTGCTTCCGTCACGACTCAAGCACATGACTCATACGGCACAGACTCCTCATGTCTGCAAATACTAACGTCCATTGGCATTTTCCGCAGGCTAATTGTCCTCCTATTCAAGTCTGGCCGTCAGCGATCCGCTTACTGCAACGTTCACCGGGCCCTGAATCGAAAACTGGCGAGTCAACGACCCGCATGTGGCGGAATCCTTCAAAAATGCGTGCCGTGAGACGACGGAGTCCATCGGGGTGAGGTTCCAGTTTTTGACTGCCAGTTGATCGTTCAGGGACTGGAGGATGGAAAACCACGTCCGTTAGGAAAGCCGTCCAAATTCAGGTCAATGGCGACGCCAGACTCCGGCAAAACGCTGAGATTCGCAAATTGGCAGGAACAGCACGACTGAAGCTCGAGAAGTTTCTCGCCAACGCGATTCAGAGGGCTGATTCAACCGCCACTTCGGCGATAAAGAGCGCTCGACAATTTGCTGCTCATGTGACCGACGCCGCATCAAGGGCCGGAGAAGTTGCTCGCGATCAATACAGTCGAATCAGTGAAAGCGTCAGCGACACACAGGAAGAAGCTCGCGACGTCGTTCGGAGACAACAGTTGTTCCCATCGGCGTTGCGTTCGCTGCGGGAGTGCCTGGCGGAGCCATTCACGCCAATATGCGACGTGCAGAGTTCAAATCATGTCTCCTTGTGTCTCCAGGATCGACTTAGGCCACAGTCATCGTTTCCGGGACATCCAACGGCTGATCGGAAGCTGTAAGAAACCCCAGCAGGTCCTTGATCACCTGGTCTCGATGAGTTGCCAATAGCCCATGCGGAGCGTTCGGATACTCAATGAGTGTCGAGCCGGAAATGAGCTTTGCTGCGGATCGAGCAGTGGCATCAATGGGAACAATACGGTCTGCCGTACCATGCAACAGCAGCGTTGGAACCTTGAAGTATGGAAGTTCATTGCGAAAGTCGGTCAGCCCAAATGCGTCAATGCAATCCAGTGTCGCTTTGATACTGGCATCCATCGCCTGCTTACAAGACCACGCAAGGAATTCTGGGGATACAGGCTGGCTAAGCAGCGTTTTTCCGTAGAAGTCGGAAAAAAATGTCGTGAAAAACGCGGCCCGATCTTTCTGGATGGCGGCCTTCATCTGCGTCAACTGTTCATTCGACACGCCCGCAGGATTTTCGGACGTCTTCATCAATCCGGGGACGATGGACGCAATCAGGACTGTACTCTGAATGAGAACGCCACTATGTCGAGACATATAACGAGCAATTTCGCCTCCACCCATTGAAAACCCGATGAGCGTCACGTCATCGAGACGAAGTTCCTGTAGTACGTCCAGCAGGTCATCGCTGAGTCGATCGTAATTGTAGCCATCCCATGGTTGGTCTGATCGCCCAAACCCACGCCGATCGTATGAGACGACCTGATAACCTTCATTCGCTAACGCCATGGCGATTTCATCCCAAGTATCAGCCGTCAGCGGCCAGCCATGGATTAGCACAACCGGGCGACCAGTTCCCCAACGCTTGTAGTAGAGATTTGCTCGGTCTCGAGTTGTGAGAACAGGCATTGTGAATTCTCCCGATTGAATTATCTGCAGGTGTTTCGAATCAACGCCGCACCACACGAAATCATTGAGTCGCAATTCGTGTGCCTTTTCTTCGGACCTTTGGCGTGGCTGTAGTGGAATCTGCGATTCTCGCTGCAGTCCGGAATTTACGTAAATAGCGCTCACGGCTCTTGTGCGTTCAGTCGCTCGCCTAGCGCTCATGCTGGCGTGCCATCGCCCAAACGCACAGTTTCGGCTGTTGGGGTTGACTTGAAGATTTGAGCCAACAACTGACAAGGAGACACGGAGACTCGTCCGAGACAGCATGGAACGCTCGGTAACTACATGTGACTTACAATGATTCAGCAAAACGGCACAGTGAATGCATTACGAAGCATCATCAATTGATTCAAGGCTAATGTGGTTCGAATTTTGAATCGAACCGGTCTATGGAAGAAATCTAAAATTAAAAGGGAAAAGCGAAATGTCAAAAAGATTGTTCACTGCAATTGCGGTTGCTTCACTGGCTGCAGCAGGTTGCGAGACGGATTCGAGCGATGTTCAACAGGCGAAGAGCGAAGTCGTTCAAGCTCAGCGTGATGGCGTTAAGCAGGTTGCCAAAACGGAAGCGGAAGCGGCAGAAGAGGTTCGTGAAGCACAGCGTGAAGGAAATGCAGAAGTGGCTGAATCGCGGCAGGACGCAGCGAAGGAAGTAGCCGAAGCTCGTGAGGATGCGGCTGAAAAAGTGAAAGAAGCCAAAGTAGAGCTGAACGAAACAAAGGCCGCCGCGATGAAAGATGCGCAGGCGAAGCTTGACAAAGCGTCGCAGGAGTGGCAGTCTGCAGTGCAGGAGCTGACCGATGCAAAGACAACACTGACTGCAGCAGAGACTCGTCTCAAGGACAGCCCTGCAGATGAGTTAGAATCACGACAAAAGGAAGTCGACGACGCAAATAAAGGTGTGGCGGAAGCGGAACAGCACGTGGCTACGGCAAAGGTTGCGGTGGCTTCTGCTAAGAAGGAACTTCAAAACATTTAGCGTCCTTCGCAGAGTAGCTGTCATCCACGGAACGGGATTATTACCCGGTACGCCTTGGTCACCGGGTTTGTTTATGTCTTCACGGCGACATTTGAGGCAGACTCACTATCAGGACGAAAAGACACTGTGAGGCAATCAGCCTGACCGGTGCACAGTGATCGCATAACCCACGTCCAATGTCCCGCCAGTTGAGCGTTGAGCATGCAACGTGAATCCACAGCGTTCACATATCATGAACGCCGACTTGACCAGGAATGACAGGCGTGAAGAGAAAGATCGGTTTTTGACTTGAATTATCTACATAATGGCCGTCCCAAGCTCAGATTCAGGCTTGGGAAACCAGCGAGTGCGGTTTGGCACAGCGTCTGCATTAGAAAAACTCAGGCTGCTGCGATCCTGTGGTCCAGCTGAAATCTTCCGGATAGTCTTGAAAGGTCATTCTCATGCTTCACTACACCATCACGTTTCTTGTCATTGCCCTAATCGCCGGAGCTCTTGGATTCGGGCTTGTTGGTGGAATGGCCTATACCGCGGCAAAAATCTGTTTCTTTGTCTTCCTGGTACTGGCTGTCGTCTCAGTCATTAACGGCCGACGAATCAGAGTGGACTGACTGGACGGCGAGTCCGTCACGACGAACAATGCCATCGCCTCTCTGACGGTTGGTTCGTTGCGGACAATCGAGCGAAAGAGTGCCCGACGACCTCATTCCCTCGAAACCAAATTGGAGGGGCTAAGAAGAGTGGTGCTGCGATTATCAGCCGATAAACATGACCCCGGGCTGCATTGGCCCGGGGTCATTCCTTTGACGGACAACAGTACCCGCCTCGAGTCTCAATTGAGGTTGGCTTGAACGACATGGATGCGGATTTCGGTCGGATCCAGAAGCATCGCAAGCATCTTTCAGGATCATGCAATGGTCAACAACAATATAAGACCCCCCCGCATGCCTCATTGCATGATGGAGTTCTTTCCCGGGACAGATTTGAGCAAGGCACGCATTCTCTGGAATTGGATTCCCGTTCCGTTACCGGCCTTCGATGGACGCTTGCCGATTTCCAATCCGCACAAAGGCACGGTCGTCAGCTGGGAATGGAACCACTCAGGAATGCGACCGCCCATTTCAAGGTTCAGGGCATTGACGCTACCCGCGTCAACAGTGCGCCCGTGACTACCCACAGCGGCTGCGCGCCCGACGAACTTCTGAGCTTCTGCCTCGACTTCAGGATTCATGGCTCATTTTTCCGATTTGGGTCTACGCTTCATGATGAAAGCACTTTGTCAGCGAGCCCAACTTCTTCCAACCCGGAAAAGGCGGATCGCATTTGTGCTTATTGCGGAGTCTCGCCGGAGAGTTCTTTTGTCGTATCGGACGTTGAGACGTCACCTGCCGGTGTGGGATCCCCGTCTGAGACGCTGTTGAGAGTCTCGATCGTGGTGTTGAGCGATTCTAGCTTGCGGTTGATTCCGTTCGCGATCCGCTCGGCTTCTTCGCGCGTGAACTGCCCCGTGATGAGAGCCGGGCTGCCAAAACTTTGTCGAATCGTCGGCGCACTGAGCAGCTTGCCGTCCACGAAGATCGCCAGCGGCTTGTTGAGATGCTGTTCGGTCAGCTCTGTCATTCGCTTTGCCGCGACGGGGCTATAGCTGATTTCAACGGCTGGCTTGCCGTTGGCATCGTCGATGACGCGAGCGGCAGCGACATCAAAGATCATCGCGAGCGGTTCCCTACTGATATAGATTTTTTGCTCGCTACCGGGGACGGTGAACTCGTCGAAACCGTCGGCTGCTTCGAATTGGGCCAGACGAAACTCGAACGGCAATGAGCGAACTGCCGGTTCCTGGGCAGTCGCGTCGGTTTCATTCGTTCCTGCCAGCGGAATGGCCGGCGAGGCGTAGCACGTCCAGGTGATGCGGCCGTTATCTCGCCATTGGACAAGCACGTAATCGAACGACTCGCTGTCGTCAATGACCTCCGGCTTGAAATCGCCCGCACGCCATTCAATCGCTTTGGTCGGCTTCGGCAGCTCGATCAACTGTGTCTCGCCCATCCTGATGCTGACTTCGCCATTCTTGCCGGTGAGACGAATCGGATTTCGACCGTCAATCTCATCGTTCACCTCGCCGCCTTTCCTCAGCTTGAGTTCCTTGATGGTGTCGAAAACCGACTTGCCCGAAACAATCCCGGTCAGGATCAGCCGTTCAAGCTTTCCATCACGGATCGAGTAGCCGATGGCCATTCCAGGCTCCAGCACGTTAGTCGGATAGGTGGCAAATCTGCGTCCGGTCATCGGTTGCTGGACCATTGTTCCTTCTGGGACGACGAAGTGATCGCCAGATCTCAAATGAATGGTGTCGCCGTCGATGCGTTCAATAATCCCACCGTCGCTGGCAAGACCATTCAAGAACGTGGTCTGAGGCCGGTAATCGTAATTGTCTGTGACTTTTGGCAAAGCCGACTTGTCGAACGGCGGATTAGCTTCTGTCGATTGCTGCCCCGTTCGCGACCCGGCACCAGCTTTCGGTGCGGCCGTCGAGGTCGCCTTTCCGTTCGATGCGTCGGGACTTGGCACTTCTGCATTGGGAGCGAGTCCCTCACCGGCCTGCCTGTACAACTTGAGTGCGGCCTCAGTCCTTATGGTAGCCAAGTCTGCCTCAAGACATTTTAAATAGGCGGCCTGGACCTCTTGTGCGGGAATCACCTTCGACTCGTTCAGCTTTTTGGCCCGCTGCCATGCTTCCGTGGTGATTTCCAACCGTGTTCGGTTTTGTTGCGACTCCGCTTCCAGAAGCATGATCTGGGACGAAAGCATCTGTTGGGCCAGGGCCAGCTTTCGTTGGTGCTCTTCGAGCTGATTCCACAGTCTGGCGATCGCTTGTTTGGCTTCAGCGATTTCAGCGGCGTCGTGTCCCTCGATTCGCTTTTGTTCCCAGCGGCGACAGCTCTCTTGAATTTGTTCCACCTGCTTGGTCCGACTCACGAGCAAGTCGTGAAGTTCATCGGGGGTCTTCCCGAAAAGGCCGCGCTCGGGGTCGACCGACTGTGCCGCTGGCGGAGTCAAGTGTGGGTTAGCGTCGTTGGTAAACGGATCGACAATGCCGGCGGGGAACAAGACATTGAGCTTGACCGTCTCGCCATTGCGGAGAACGTCAAACGAAAGTGCATTGGCATCCTTCCGCTCTACCTGCGCGACGGCCATTTGCATCGCTGCGTCCAGTTCCGCCAGGGTGAGCAACGGTCGTTCCTGCAATCCAACGACGATATCCTTTTCGTGAATACCCGCTTTTTCCGCAGGCCCGCCGGTACCGACAAACCCCACATCCAAGCCCCCTTCGTATTTCGTCAAGACGTTCTTCTCGCGAAATCGTTCTTTGGTAATTGGAGCGAGATGGAGGCCGATCCATTCCAGCACCTTCGCTGTCAACGGGGTCACGGGTTTCGGGGTCACTCCGAATTCATTCCAGAGCGGAGTATCTCCGGCTCGGAACTCATGCACCGCGGACTGATCGGTCGGAATGGCTTCCCAGTTGAGATTGGGATCGAGCAGTTCCTCGATACGGCGCTCGATGATCTTGTCGGCGATGGTTTGACGCAGTTCGAGCGATTGCTGCAATCCTTGCAGTCGCTTCGTGAACTCGGCCAATTCCACCCGTTGCAATTCCTGTCGAGCCTCGAAGGCTAGGTGGACGGTCTTGCGCAGCAAGTCGTTAAGCCTCGCCCCTTCCGCCGGACTACTGAGCGGCTGCTTGAGTTTGCCCGCAAGGTCGCGGCATTGCTGCTCCAGATCCTCAAACCGCTGGCGAAGCCGCTCGCGAAGTTCGGCGACGGAACAGACCGCGGCCTGCCCAAAGTACGATTGAGCTTCGTCGCCTGATCCTTTCGATTGCAGTGCCGGAAGTGTGGTGGGTGAATCGTTCGCGGGGTCTGCGGCCTTCGGGTCCGCCACCTCGAGTACCTTGAGCAATTGTTCTACCTCCTGAATAGCGGCGATGTTACCGCGAACGATTATCGAATTGGTTCGTTCGTCCGCAACCAGTGAGGGGCGTTTCGCCGCATGGGCGGTCAACTGCTCGATGATCCGAGCCGTCTCCTTGGCCGGCGCAAATCTGAGATGAAAAGCTGCGATCGTCTCTGAATCGCCGCCGATGCTTTCAAGTGAACTGTCGCGGAGCCTGCGGATGGTTTCGTTGCGCTGTTGAGCGACTTGAGCACGATCGGCAATTGGAACTGGACTGTCGCCCGGCCTGGACGACTCGGTTGCCGGTTCTGGGGGTTGTTCGTTCGGGACTGCGCGCGTTGGAGTCACCGGGCCGTCGTTCGCTGCTACGCGGACGTCCAATTTGAATTCTCTATGCGCTGCCAGTGCTTCCTGCAATTCGCGGACTTTGCGCCAGGGCACGTCCGGCAGGCAGGAGACGATGATGTTGTTATTGGAATCCGGCTGAGCGATCCCCAAAGTCACTCTCTGAACGCCGAGATTCTTGAGCGTCTTGACAACTTGCTGGAGCGACTCCCACGAAACATCCGGCTTCGTCGAGATAGAGGCGTGGAAATCCAAAGGCCGAGCGAAGGATTCGTTCATCGGAACTTTCATGGCGAAGCCGTCTTTCTCGAGGGCATCGACGGCCTTTCGAATCACCTCTGATCTTTCCATTTCCGTCGTGGACTCGACGATGATGATGATGCGCGGTGACGATGACTTTGTACTCGGACTCGCAGCAGGACTTGCGTTGCCGTTTGCGGGGGCGCGGGGAATCTGCGCTTCCGGTTGCGCTGGCGTGGCAGTCTCGGCTGCAGCGGGTGCTTCCGTTAGTCGAGAGGGCTCGACGGCATCCTGCGAATAGGCGCACGTCCCCAGGAAGATCACCAGCACCAAGACGGCCAAAAGACGATGGATCATTTTCAGGTTCCTCTCTTAACGAGGTTCAATGGCATCCCGAAGGATGTCGGAGTGAATGGATTCAGATGGCTCGTCCCAGAGTGGTTCGGCCTGAGACTCAAACGTCTTCAAGTCCTGATCGAACGACCGGAACTCGGTCGATGTCGCTTCCCAATCGGCGCGGGTTTCGTCGGACGCAGACAGAGCGGGCCTCAAGGCTGGTAATGCCGTTCCGTTGGTCCGCTCAGGCCAGGGGGCGCCTATGATCGCAAACGACAGCAATCCCGCGACGCACAAAGTCGTCACCGAGATCACCGCCACTGAGGTTCGCGAAAGACGGCTCGCCAACTTCCAACGAGCTGGCAACCGGCATTCGCGTGGTAGATCGACCGTCGTTGGCTGTTGCACATGCGCCAGACAATCACGCAGGAGATCGGCGACTTGCTCGGCTGATTGAAAACGTTCCGTCGCCGTCTTGCTCAGCAGTTTGAAGATGCACCGCTCCAGCCACTGCGGAATCGCCGGATTCACTTCGCGAACCGGCCGAGGTTCGCTGTCGGTGATTCTGCGCAGGATGCCGTAGGTGGTCTCGGCCCGGAACGGCGAGCGGCCGGTACACATCGCGTAGAGGACGCTGCCCAAACTGAACAAGTCGCTGCGAGCATCGACCGCGTCACCGCGAGCCTGTTCGGGCGACATGTATTGCGGCGTGCCGGGATGGTAGCCCGTGAGCGTCACGCTGGCGTCGTCACTGGCTCGCGCCAGACCGAAGTCGGTCAGCAGCGTCCGCTCGATGCCGTGCTCCAGCAGAATGTTCGATGGCTTCACATCGCGGTGAACCAGTCCCTGCGCATGAGCCGCCGCCAGTCCGGCCGCCGTTTGCAATCCGATGCGCAGAATCTCGCACAGCTCCAGCGGGCCTTCGCGATCCAGCCGCTGTTGCAGCGATTCGCCAGCGACGTAGTGCATCACCAGAAACGGCGAGTCCCCCTCCGTTTCGACATTGTGAATCGCCACGACGTGTTCATGCACGATGGCCGCCGCCGCGCGAGCTTCGCGTGCAAACCGCTTTCGCGCGGCCCCGCTCCCTGCCAAATACGGTGCCAGAACTTTCACGGCGACCGGCCGGTTGAGTTCCTTATCAAAAGCCTTGAAGACAACCCCCATGCCGCCAGAGCCGATGACACGCTCGACTTCGTAGCGGCCGATACGTCCCAGCATCTCCGGATGCGACGGAGGCGCGAGCAATCGCCTGGCCATCGAATCAGTCCACGCCGACTGCACGCGCTGCCAGCGTTTGGTCGCCCACACGCCGCGCGGTCGCTCGTCGAAGCTGATGGCTGCGTTCGCGTCGTCCGAAGAGAGACTTTCATGCACGCATTGCCAATCCTGCGGCTCCGCAGCGAGCGCTTCGAGGTGTGCCTGGCACCTGGGGCAATGTTCCAGATGCGCGGCGGCAGCGTGGTTGTCGTCGCTGTCTTGATCTGAATGCAACAGCTTGAAGAGCAATTCGTCGCTGCAACGTGTATTTTGATTGTTCATTCTTGCACCTCGAATTCTTTGGCGAGTTCTCGCAAGCGATTCATGACCCGGCTCCGCGCGATGTAAACATTTCCGACGCTGATCCCCAGTTGCCGCGCCGCGTCCGCAGTCGAAACGCCTTCCAAATGAGTCAGATGAAACGCCTGCCAGGTCGTGGCCGCGACCGATTCGCGAACCTGCTCGGCAGCCCAGCGAAACACCTCACGTCGATACTCCAAATCAAATCGACTCGAAAACTCGTCACCCTGACCGAGAACCTCTTCCAACCGGCAGCCCACCTCATTGCCTCCAATGCCGGTGGCTCCAAACGGCTTCCGAGTCAGCAAATTGACGGCGATATTGCGAGCCATCCGCAGCAGCCATGCTCGAAAACTGCCGCGATCCGGGCGCTGAAGCCAATCGCCAACCTGCTTCGCGACCGCCGAAAACACCTCCTGAACCAAGTCATCCGCATCGGTCGGCTGCAACCCCTGTCGCCGAGCCACTCGAAACACCAACGGACCATACACCAGCACGAACTCATCCCACGCCGCCACGTCCGCCGCATTCGGCAGCCGCAGAATCAGACTCGCTCGTGTTTCGGGTGAACTGGGCGGCATGAAACCTCGGCTGAAACGTGTTAACTCGACTTCCTGGTATAGAGTCACAGTGACCGGCGATTTCTTGCACAAAAATGTCGGAAGTTTTCCTTTTTTGAGGAGGTTACGTTTCGGCCCAAAGGCGACGGAAGAATCACGGAAAGATCGCATGGGGATCGGCGGGAGCAATTTCTTAGGAGGTGCTGAGATTGGAGTTGGTAATTAGTTCTCAGGGATACCCGCTTCGATGACGCGTGCTGTTCCCTGCCGAATCGCCAATTCAGCAAATAATCCGTCGAGCTTTTTGCCCTGATTCCAGTCCCATTCCACGCGGAAACGCCGCGAATGCCGTTCGATGTCCGTGGCGGTGACTGGATGAGCCGTCACGGATCGCGTCTTGAATTCGCCGGTGCTGGGCAGTTCCAGACCGAACGATAGCATGGCGGTCACGGCCGCGACCTCTCCCGCGCTCATCCGCCGCGCCAGTTCGTTCGCCACACCTTCGTCCGTCGCCATCCAGCCGAATCCATCGCGCTTGGCGAACGTCGCCAATCCTTCGGCGGTGACCTGAGACCCGTCGAGCGTGACGCCGCGCAGTGAGGGCAAGTCGTCCAAAGAATTCAATCCGGTATCGCCGATCTGCGTCTCCGCCAATTGCAGACCCATGAGTTGCGTCAGGCCAACCAGCGATCTCAGGCCGGCATCTGTGATCCGGGTCCGGGACAACGCCAGTTGTTGCAGTGCGGTGAGTTTCGCAATTTGCGGCAGCACGGCGTCCGTGATCTTCGTGTCTCCCAACATGAGCGACTTCAGTCCCGTCATTCCGGCGACTGCTGATACGCCCGCGTCGCCGACATTGGTATGCCAGAGACTGAGTTCCTGAAGGTTTTTGAGAGTCGCGAGTTCTCGCAGATCGTCGTCACTGACGTTCGACCCTTGCAGGTTCAGTCGAGTCAATTGCGTCATCTCACCAAAGGTCCGCGCATCGCCCGGCCGGAGGTGAAATTCACGCAACGAGAGACCGACGATTTGTTCCTCGTCGTTCCTGGTGAGGGAGGGACCTCCGAACGGATCGCGCCGGCTTTTCTGGAGGTATTGGAGAAACTCCTGGAGCGCCTCATTGGCGGCCGGGGCCGGGGAATGAGCCTTGTTGACCTGCGCTTGCTGTGGATTGATCGCCTTCAACGTGACTTCGACAGCAACCGGTTGGCCCGATTTCGGCACGGTGATGCGCGACATTCCCTCCCATTCTGGTGCGATGATGCCCAACCCACGAAGTTCCTGTTCCGTCATCGGCGCGTTCGCCGCTTTTTCCTCGGCTGTCTGCGGCGGGCGATGATCGTTCACGCGAACTCCCTCCGGGAACTCCAATTCGAAGGTTTGTGGCGGCAACACCTGATTCACTTTCCAATCCCGGTTCGAGCCTGTGTAGCTCCAGCTCAGTTTTTCGGGAGTCAGTTCCGCCGTGACCTCGACGCTTTCATATTTCACCTTGTTGGGCAGCCAGAACCCGGGAGCGACCTGCTGATAGTCGTGACTTTCGATCCGCGTGTAAGCCTGC
>JANPHT010000331.1:0-1381 GCA_031424595.1 Planctomycetota bacterium | reverse complement strand
GCCTGTGGCCTCTGTGGAGAGCCAATGGGGAGATACAGGAATTCCTGCATGTGCCGGGAAGCCTGGGATTCTCGTGGCTTAGGTGAGACCGTCGCGAAGTGCGGTATGCGGACCAACATAATATGAGCGTGCCCTGTGGTTGGGAGTGATTCCCTGCCGTGATGCTGGGAATTCATTGGGGAATAGCTCAGGTGGAACCTGGACCGATCCGTTTCAAGGTGCCCAACCCGTGAGAGAGAACACGAGACCGCTCATGGGATGCGATTGGGGACTGGGATCGCGATGGCCTCGCCGCCAGCACCGGGAAAACCAAGCCCGATCCGTTTCAGATGCCCCCATGCTGAGAGAGCAGAGAGACCGACGACCGGGATGTAGTTGGACCGAACGGCCGAACTCGGCCGCTGGACGTATGAACATGGCAAGGAAATGGGTTCTACGCGCTCGTATGGGTTCCAGTCGTCATGGATGCCCCTCATGTGCGTGCTCGCGAGGGCTGAAACCAATGCTCATGTGTTCATAGGTGGACAGAATGAGATAACGACATTGTCGTGTTGGCCATCGATAACTCCAATGTTTTTGTGTTTACGTGGTACAACAACGCCATCGAGTACGCGCGACGTACTCCGAGTACGCGCCGCGTACCTTTTGCCAAAAGCTCAAATCCGACCCCTACCCCTCGCAGCTTGGAGCATGGTCATGCACGTCATCGCTTGGCTTGGCCTTGGCCTTGGCCTGCGTGACTGGGCTCGATGATGCACATCATAATTGGGTTTGGGTGCGTTGGCCTGCGTGGTGAGCATGGGCCTTGATGGCGATCATGGGGCATTTACGGCACTGTTCGATGCATCCACAATGTCGTGCCATACCCTTGCAATGTGATCACCCGTATAGATTGCAAGACTGGCAATTGTGGCGAGTTGATTGCAATCAACCTCAAAGAACTGTTGAATCTTTGGGATTACGCCACAGAGTTGTGGAGTTGTGCGTGCTTGTTCATTGATATGAATGCCAAGGATCGCTTTTCGTCATTCTTTGCTTTCGTGTAAGCTGCGAACTCTCACTGTCTCGGATTTTGACGAGTTATGATCATGTCCACTACAAAACTTTCTTCAATCGTTCTCTATGAAGATGGAGCGGAACATGATGTTCTGGTCTACCTCAAGGACAACGACAAGTTTGTTCTAACAGCACAAGACGCTGTTCGCGCATGTCGAGCTTGGGATAAGAGCGTACAGTTCCAACGTCAGTTTGAAGATCTCCTGACTCGACTGAGTCGATGGATCTCAGACAACCGGGGCGATATTTCCATCGCCAAACTCAATGTGCGTGAGAACGACATCCTTTTTGTCGTGACGCAAGCTGTCGTCAAACGCAATGACCA
>JANPHT010000330.1:0-1088 GCA_031424595.1 Planctomycetota bacterium | reverse complement strand
ATGCGGTCTCGAAACAGCCGTAAAGCAGAGACGGGGATTAATGATCGAGCGGTCACGATCGCTCCGACAATGACAAACAGCATCGGCAGACCCCAGGTCTGAAGGAACGCGCTGAAACTCAGCAGCACGGTCGTTGGCCATGGCATTCGATTCGACTGACGAAGCGATTCAAACAGCGGTTCAAACTTTGGTACGAAAAACGTCAGCATCCCCACAACAACGGCGAAGCCGACAACCGTCAGTAAGGCGGGATACGCCAGCGCACTGGCCAGTCGTCCTCGGATTTCTTCCTGACGTTCCCGCACGATCGCCAGTCGACGCAGAGCATCATCCAGAAAGCCGCCTTCTTCGCCCGCGCGAACCATGTTGACTTCAAGGTCACCGAAGAGCGCTTTATGTTCCAGCATGGCATCGGCCAGCGTCGTACCATCGGCCACACGTTCTGCGATTCTTGACAGCGCCAACTTCAGGCCGCTGCTGGAAGTTTGCTGCCCCATGACTCGCAGAGCCTTGAGCAACGGCACTCCGGCTTCCAACTGGTCGGCCAGCATCACACACGCCGCAGCAATTGCTGCAGGCTTCACGCGCTGACCACGAAGGGTCGTGGATCGCAATTCAGTCAAATCCAGAGGCATCATGGCCTGCTGTGCCAGTGCCTGGAGCGCTTCACTTCGTGAAGCGGCTGTCAGCTTTCCCAGGATTCTTTGTCCTGCGGAATCGATGGCACTGAACTGGAACTGCGACATGACCGAAACACTATCCCTTAATAAGATGGAGATTGACGGGCGATGTTCAGAGAAAACGGTTCGACCAGACAACGATCACACTGAGAGAGTATGACCGCAGCTTTCGAACCGATCCGGAATTTGTGTTGTTTCCGTGACCGCATGTTGGCACTCGGCGTCTGCAATCTGCATCATGCAGATCGATTCAGTTCGTCGGCTTTTTGCAACACGACTTGATGCCATTTGGCATCGTCTTTGTGCAGCATGATTCCTCTGACGCACTCTGCTGTGTACTCACCAGCTTCGCACTGGTGGCGATTCGCGTTTCGAACCGTTGCCGCTCTGTCGCTCCGACAATGCGTC
>JANPHT010000329.1:0-14353 GCA_031424595.1 Planctomycetota bacterium | reverse complement strand
CATCTGGACCGCAAGTGCACAGCTCCGAGCGAAGTATCCTCATTTGGCGCAGCATCGAAATAGCGGCGTCGCGGCATTGTCCGGCGGAAGTGATGCGAGCAGTTCAAATCGCGTCGGAAGTGATTAAGATCTGCGCGACTTAGGACTGAAAGAATCAGGATCTTTGATTAAGATTGATGCGACGCAATGATGGCCACTGACAGTCAAAAACCGGCTCCTGGATTCTTGCGAGCTTTTTTGGCTCAATATGGCATGGTTGTCGTGCTGATGGCGCTGATGTTGGCATTCAGCGGACTCACGCTGAAAGACCAGCGACCTACCGGAACAGATGCGGGCCTTGAAGTGGCAAACGAGATCATCGCGGGTCTGGGAACCACGGCCAGGGTCTTCATTGCCGCACCGGGGGCGGCTGATGATAAGGCATTTGCGGCAGCGGCACGAGAAAGACTGGAAACAGCCGGAGTGACAGTTCTGGGCTCCGTCTCCGGGACTCCAGCCGAAGCGCGACAGCAACTGGAAGCTCTGTTGGCATCCAAGGTCTCGATAGACGCGGTTGCGGTGACCGGTGCCTCGGCCGACTGGCGGATTTTCGATAAGTTTCCACAGCTGTCCCGGGATCGATTTGTTGTTCCTCAATCAGGTAAATGGCCGGATTTCCTGAAACGCAGCAATCTGATCGGCGTGGCCAATCAAACTGCGATTTATGCGGTCATTGCGATCGGGATGACCATGGTGATTATCACTGGAGGAATTGACCTGAGCGTCGGTTCTTTGGTCGCGCTAAGTTCAGTGGGTGCGACTGTCCTGATTCGCGATTATGCAGGTGGTACAACTGCGTCGGCTGTCACAATGACGTTGGCCTGTCTGGCTGGAATTCTGTTGGCAGCAGCGGCCGGGGTTTTCAACGGACTTCTGGTCACAACGGCCTCACTTCCACCATTTATTGTAACCCTCGCGATGATGCTGATGGCTCGAGGTCTGGCACTTCGAGTCTCGGAATTTCAGTCGATTAACGCGGTGCCGGAAACGTTTCGATGGCTTGGTGGCGGCAGCGTAGCCGGGATTCCGAATCCGATTTCAATCATGGTCATCCTCTATGCCATTGCGCATGTCGTCATGTCGCGAACTGTCTTTGGGCGCGTGCTATACGCCATCGGGGGAAATGCCGAAGCCGCCAGACTATCAGGTATTCGCGTGCAGCAAACAAAGTTGCTGGTGTACACCATAAGCGGCGCTTTAGCGGGACTCGGCGGAATCATGGTGTCCTCAAAACTCAATGCCGGCGACCCCAAGTACGGCGATATGTATGAGCTGGAAGTCATTGCCGCCGTTGTCGTCGGCGGCACGTCGCTTATGGGAGGCGAAGGCCGAATGCTGGGAACACTGATCGGCGCATTTATCATCGCCGTGATTCGAAACGGCATGAACCTGATGAGTGTCGAGTCATCGAATCAGAAAGTTGTACTCGGCGCCGTTTTATTAATTTCGGTGCTGGTCGATCGAATCAAACGGGCACGATCTTGAATTCGAGGATACAAGGAGCGGTGCGGCTACGTAGAGTGGCCCGGCAACGCACAACTTCCACCGGTAACGCACAACTTCCAGCAGAGCAGAAGGCTTCAAAGTAAGTCAGGGCCACTGTGTTTGACTGCCCAGGAAGGCATTCCCGGTTCTGTGAGCGTGGGCGAGTTTTTTTGCGAAATCGCTTAGCGAACACCTACAGCAATTTCATCCAGAGTCGCCAACTTTGCCCTTCCGCCGGATTCTCGAACCAATGAACAAATCAGATCGATCGAACGGAATTCAGGATCAGTCGTCACCAGGCACGATGGATGGGCGAGGAAATCGAACACGGCATGATGTTCGATGGCCCAGGTGACGGATTGACGAATGGATTCCAGAAACCACTCCAGCTTCCACTTCCCGGTGCGGAATGCTCCGATGTCGCTGATGGGGCTCATCGGAATTTCTATCAACCCGCTGGGATAAACAAACGGCTGAGCAGCCTGCTGCGTGGCAACGATATTCGAATAGATCTGAGAAGTTGGTTCCTTCATGGGGTCACTGTTGGCATGGCTTGGGTACTTGCTGCTGACCCAGGTAAATCCCGCATCGAGGAGCAGTCGCTGGATGTCTTCTCGGCCAGACAGACCTTCGGAGAACCCACCCGGCGTTCGAAATCCTCGGTTCTCGATCCCCGTTCGCTGTTTGAGGCCCAGCGTTGTGAGTCTTACATTTTCGCGAATAACTTGTTCAGTGGTCATTCCCTGAATCAGCCATGGTGCTCGCTGAAAACGAAACTGCAGGTCTTCAGTTCGAGTTGCCAGTACATTCACATGATCATAAGTATGATTGCCAATGGGATGACCATCAGCAGCCAATTGAGTCAGCCACGTCACATGCGGCTGCTCAAGAACTCGGCCGACGCAAAAGTAGTGGATGAAGCCTCCATCGTCACGCACTCGCCGACCGGCTTCCACCGCGTAGGTTTTGGTCGCCTCATTGAGATTTCCCTTCTCAAAGTTCCAGTGCGTATCGTCCCATGTCGGGAAATTCGCCGACATTTCCAGATCCAGTGTAATCGCAATTTGAGCCGTCTTATCGCGACGAATCGGCTGGGCACCGGCCATCAGCAGTGACGCCCCGGACGCCACAAGAAAACCTCTGCGGGAAACTCCCTGTAAATGCGATGGCATTTGATGAATCCTTTGAGTTCAGCTTCGTCCTGACGGCACACGGTCGAAAAGTGTTTCTGCAGCCAATCGAGTTATCAGGAGGACAAATAGACCCATTGGCCAAGTCAGCCCAATGCTGCTGAATCCTGTGGCAAAAGCAAGGCCGCGCGTTGGTGAAATCGAATTCAGTTCCGCGTCTCAACGGCAACGTTCAGCCTCACCCAGGACACTTGCGTGACCAGTTGATTCAAGGCGGCAAAGGAGATGTGAGCGTTAGTGGCGTATTTAGGTGTGTTGTTGGATGGAAACGTCGCCAGCGTTGCATCGCCGACCAGAAAGACATTGAAATCCCTGGAGAGGTTTTCGTATCCGGCTGTCGTCCGGCAGAAGCACATATCCGTCGCATATCCGGTGAGCAGAATGTGACGAACACCCTGCCCCTTGAGATAATCTCGCATCAACTCATAGCCATCTGCGTCATAAATCACAATGTCGTTGGGATCAACATCGACATCTCGCGTCACCGGGATCGGCTGCTGCCAGAATCCCTCATTGTTGTATTTCGCGCTGGCATCCAGACCGGGAAACTTCTGAAAGTAGTCAATCACCGGAGTCGCTTTCGAGACCAGAAATTCTGACGGAAGTGATTGCCCCTGATAGGTAAAGTTCTTCAGTTTCACCGAAAGTTCCTGGGCTCCGAGAACTCGCTGCTCGGTTGTGGGCGTGAAATTCACCGATCGATACATCAGTCTTCGGATCGGATCTTCTTTTCCCGGGAGGCTGAACATGACGCAGGCCACATGCGGCCGCAAGGACCTGATGAACGGATTGATGATCTCATGGGTGTGCCGGGCCGCCAGATGATTCTTCGTCGGCGTGCAGAAGTCGGCCACACCTGCGGGCTCGGGAGTGTTCCATCCCTGGCCGTCATCAATTCCCCACGGATGGACCATCACGACGGCCGTATCCCTGGCACGCAGGCTGTTTGGAATCTCGATGATTCCACGAGCATTGTAAGAGAACCTCCACGCGCGAACGGCAAGATCTGCTTGCTCGTCGTTCACGAGGATGGGCGCTTCATATCGAATCTCTTCGACGACAGGCTGCACGAACTCAGGATAATCGTTCAGAAGGGGCTCCGGGGCCGCAAGCCGAATGAGTGTGTTTTGATAAGCCCGCGTGCCATCGACTTGTGCGAGTAATGGTTGTCCATGGGTCAATGCCGTAAGAACACAAAACACCGATGCCCAGATTGAAAAACGACAATGTTTAAACATCGTGACTAGTCCCTTGCCAGTAGTTTGAGGACGAGTGAGTGACCTTAGCACCGACTCTTTAAACGAGCGTCGTTATTGACATGGCCTGCCTCGACACAGTCGCGCGGTTCAAGCCGCCTCCTGCCATAATGTAGAGCGACATGGAACCGGGGCCAACCAAGAACAGCATCACCAGCCATCGTAAGGAGCGATGTTTCAGGTTTGACGGCCGTTCTACTCTATTACGCCCAAAGTCGTTAACAGGCTGTTTGAGTCGCGGTTTCATGGTAAACTTGTCGTTGATGAGTGCTTCCTTCCCGACCTTGGTGTGAATTCGTCGAGTTTTTATTATGCCAGTTGATAAATCCGGTTCCCGAATCCGCCAGATGTTTGGAGAGATCGCCGGGCGTTATGACTTCATGAATCACTTTCTGTCCGCTGGGACCGACGTTTACTGGCGATGGAAAACCGTGCGACTGTCTCAGCCGCTCAGCACCGCTCCGATTCTGGACGTTTGTACGGGAACCGGAGACCTCGCGTTTGCTTATCGGAAAAAACTGAAGGGTAGCATGTCGGTCTATGCAACGGATTTCACTCACGGAATGTTACGCCTGGCGGAACAGAAGCGTAGCGACCGAGACGTCGTGTTTCTGGAAGCCGACACGATGTCACTGCCGTTTCCGTCCAACATGTTTCAGGTGGTTTCCGTGGCCTTCGGATTGCGAAACGTCTCCAGTACCATCGGCGGACTCAAAGAAATGGCCCGGGTTTGTCAATCTGGTGGTAAGGTTGTGGTCCTCGAGTTCTCATTGCCCGACAATCGGTTGCTCAGTCGAGCCTACCAGTGGTATTTTCGCAATGTCCTGCCACGACTGGGGCAACTACTTGTCCGCAATCGACAAGCCGCTTACGAGTACCTTCCGCAGTCCGTTTCTGAGTTCCCGAGTGGCTTGCAACTGACTGGTCTGATGGAAGAAGCCGGGCTGATAAACACCTCTTTCCACAAACTGACCGGTGGAATCGCGACGGTGTATCTTGGCAACAAACCGTAACATTCCTGAAGAAACATCAAAGCCGTCGCAGCGCTGGAAAAGTTTCCAGGCTTCAGTTTCTCGCGTTGACACAGGGTGAGTAGCAGCCCCATTCTTCATTCAACATTTGTAATCAGTGATCAATCGCTGTTTCATGATCCGACAGCTGCTGTTGGCTGAGAGATCATCGTTGAATTGAAGGGGAACACTATGAATCTCGCTCGTCGTTTTACAATCGCTACGGCATCAATTGCTTTGACATGGTCATGTGTGCGGGATGCCAGGTCGGATGAAGCTGTGGATTCACCGACAGCTCAGTCTGACGTGAGCTCTGAGAATGATTTCGTCCAAACTTCAAGTGACAATGTCAATGAGTCGATTGAAATCAGGTCCTTTCAGTCGACGCTCCAGAGTGAACCGGTGCGGATGGTTGAGGATCCCGGCGTCCCACCTGTGGCAGTAATCAGCTCTGCCGAATACCGACGGGTCTATAATTCAATCCCATTCAACCGGGCCGAGTTCCGCGCGAATCCGAATTACCGGCATGACTCGGCCATGGAGATACTGACCGGACATCCACGGCACCAGACAATCGTGCAGCACAATCATGAGCACAAACAACCGGTGCAACGCATTCCGGCACCTGCAAGACCCTCTCGCGTTCTGACCCCGTTTTCCGGGATGGGCTATTTCTGGAACAGGCCACTCTGGAACTACGGGGGATTCTGATGAGCGAGGCGGCATCGGTCAGCAGTCGAGAATCAGGCTGCCGTCGATAACAATTCCGCGCCCACAGCATCAATTTGAGTTTCTGTGATCTGTTCGAGTTGCTCTGCGTAGCCGACAAGCAGCGCCATATCGCACAGCCGATTGAGGCGTCGAGGATTCCCAGCGGTGACTTCAAATAGTCGCTGCAGTGACGCCGGAGTAAAGATGTCTTGACGACCGCCAACTTGCTTCAGGCATCCGGAAACGTAGTCGGCCGTTTCACTTGCCGTGAAACCGGACAGAGGTGTCGTCACTGCGATTCGCTCGCTCAGTTCTCCGACTTTGCGAAGCCGCGACGACAGGACGGGCAAGCCGACGAGCAACATTGACAGTCGTACGGCGGGATCCGACTCCGCCAGATTCAGCAATGGCTGAATCACATGTTGCAAGGCATCGTCCGAAAGCAAATGCGCATCATCAAAACACAACAATGGCTGCTGATTCATCTCACCAAAGTGACGAAGTGACCTTTGAATTGCCCTCAACACGCTGTCCGCTCCACCCAGGCCTGTGGCATCATGACCTGTCAGCTCCGAAGCAATCAGTCGCAACAGCTCTTCGCAACTGAGGGCTGGAAATACAACATGGACAAAGGGCCGCCTCGATCCATGCTCTGAAGCAAACACTCGAGCAAGGCTGGATTTTCCTGTCCCCGATAGCCCAAGGATAAGTCCAGGCCCCGGAAAGTTTTCGAGTCCGTACTGCAGGCGCAATAGTGCCGCATGATGTGATTTGCTGCGATAGAACTGTGCGTTGTCGCCACGATGTGCAAATGGCTTGTTGGTCAATTTCCAGAACGACTCATACATATTTCAGGATCCTGTTGACGCTGTCACTCGATGCGGCGGCGGTCGTCGAAAGAGCGAGCTACCTCAGTGGTTCAATTCGTCCTGCAAAACGGACAGACGGGGATCCAGCTGATGCGTTACCGACGGTCGAAGGAACGACATTCTGATTGCCGTCGCCTCTCACATCAGCTGCAGGTCGCTCGGATGAACCGGGAATTCCATTTGGATATGCTGAGGCTGGACTGCCCGCCTTTTGTTCGCTCAGGCTCTGCTGAGAAGCCATCGAAGTTGATGGAATGGTCAGCGAAAACTCACCCGGGAACTCATTCACCGGATCAGCAGGCTCTCGCATTGGCTTGACTTCGATGCCGTCAAACTCTGACAGCATCAGTTCTCCTTCTGCGTCGTCCAGCTTTTCTTGCGGACTTTGCGGTACGCGATTGGTCAATTGTCGATTGGAACCTTCGTCCAGCCAAACGAGGGCCATGCAGAGAAGGACGACGACAGCAGCTGCCCGACGTCGATGGTCCAGAGCAAATTCCAGTGAATTTCGACGCGGCCTTGCTGTCATGAGTACTGGCGGAACCATCGCGGGACTCGAAATGTGTTCGACCGATTCGACCATCGGTGAAGGCTGCAGTTCCGATTGAGCGCTTCTGAAGCCGGAACTTGTCGGCGTCATCACAGTGATGACCAACGTGTCCACGGGCAATTGAACAGCTGTGAATTCTGTTGATGAGTTCGGTAATGCGTCCTGAGTGGCGGCAACGCCTGAGGCTGCATCATCGGCATCAATATGCGTGATAGACAACTTTCCTGCTGTTGTCTGGTGCCGTCTCAATGATAGTTTTCCCAATGCGTCGCCCAATGCGTTTGTCATCGTTCAGCCCTCTGTGCTGAGTGCCAGATTCTTTGAACAGGTCAACGAGCTCTGCTGCCTCAGACGAATTCCCGCGACGCCCCTGATGTCATGCTGAGAGGCTTCGATCCCGGACGCGGAAACGAGCGGCAGACGGCAGAGAGCCTCGTATCGTTCTGATCGACGTCCGTCTGTAGCAAACTTGATGCTTCTTACTATTGTGACAGACTCTTCACAAGAACCATTGATAAACTCTGCGCAGTGCCGCATTGGACTGAAGCTTCAGTCGCTGAATTGAGGGGTGTTCGCTTTCATCACACATGAACCGGCAATCGCTGCCGGAGGCGGCATTCCGTAGGATTGAGTCCTCCGTTGGGCTCGATGATTTCGACCTGACATGCGTCGCCGTCGATCTTGAACGTTAAACACTCCCCCGAAAATCACTATTGCGGTGGGGATTCCGACGGAATCACTCGAACCCAATCGACGGCCACCATAAAGGCCTTTACAGCATCAGGATTAGCGCCAAGGACCTCAAACGTGATTCGATGAACCCCCGATTTAAGTGGGATCTTCGAGTAGGACAGGACGCCTGTCGTAGTCACGTCCGGCACACTGTAAAGATCGACGGAGGCATCCAAAATTGTATCATCAACTGAGATCTTCACGATGCCGTAGTCGCGAGCGCGAGTCAGCACGACCTGAATTTCGTAGCTGCCATCATTTTCCACAGGTACTTCCAGACTTAATTTGTCACCCGGCCTGGCACCCGTCCACCAAAGTTGATTGTTGCCGCTCCATTTTGCCGCTCGAAATTCGCCCATGTTTTGATTTGCGACATTTCCGCCGGTCTTCTCGACGATTTTCATCGCTTCGGCTTCCAGAGAACCCTCCACCTTGCCAGTCTTCGCGTCGATTGGCGACGGCGGGCCGCTAAGCACTACTTGCCCGGGGCTGGCGAGGTACGCGACAAGATCGCGGACTTCATCCTTGGTCAGCATCTCGAGTTGACGCTCGGGCATCATCGAGATATTGGACAGACTGCGGTCTTCGATTTCGGATTTCGGAACCACGATTTTATCATTGATCGTTTGAATAGTCAGGGCACTGTCGGTTTCCTGTTTCAGTAACCCGTTGATAACTCGACCATCAGTCAAAGCCAGCACCATCATTTGATAGTCGCGACCAACCACCGCGCTGGGGTCGAGGATGTTTTCGAGCATATAGTCAATATTGGCTCGATTGGACCCAGTGATATCCGGACCAATCTCACCGCCAGTACCAAACAGTCGATGACAGTTCTGGCAGGTCTTTGAAAACACTCGTCGACCGTTCCCGAGACTCGCTTTCGCAAGCACACTCTTCCCAAGCTGTTTCTTCCAGACCGCTCCCTGCGCTTTACGATCCGCGGAGGATTCCCGAATTTCGCCCCAGTGCATTCTTAACAATTCATTCAGCGATACATCATTGAACGAAAGTATCTGCCGAACGTGGTAGGCATGAAGATCAACACTGGGTATCGAGCCATCGCCGATTTGTATCAGCAGTAGTTTTGCCCATGCAGGCCGAGACACCAAAGTACTCACCACATCGGTCTTCACGGCCGCACTGAATCGGTTGTAACGACCCAAAAGAGCGGTCGGCGTCGTGTCACCGCCCAGTGTTAAAAGTGCCCGCACGGCACCGGCCTGAAGTTCGACATTGTCGAGCACGGCATCGCTGAGCAGAACCTCAGAAGAAGCCTTGTCTTGTCCCTTCACAAGAACAGCCAATGCCTGCTGGCGGCGGGAAATATCCTGCCGGGCGTCGCCAAGCAGCGAACGCATCGGCGGAAAGACGCGCTGATCGCCGAACAGCACAGCGAGTTGGTTCGCCTTGTCACGAATGTCTTCCTGATCGCTCGTCAGAAGGGAGTCATAGGTCGCCTTCCATGACTCCGGCATCGGAATCTCGACTCGGCCTTCGAAAGACGCCATCATTTGGTTCAGAATTTCCCGTTGCAATTCAACATCCTTCGCGCTACCCAGGGCCGCAACGACTTCAGGCAGCGTCTCATTCGACGCAGCAGCTCGCCGCAGAATGTAAGATCGCAGCAGCGGAATCTTCGTCTGCAGCGCCAGCTCGATCGCACGCTGCGGATTTTCCGCCACCAGTGGTTCTGTGCCGTACCACAGCATCAGCGGAAGGTTGTGATCGTTGACATCCTCGGCATGCGCGGCGAGGGCAGTTGCGATGCCCCAGCGAGACGCCAGCGGCAATCGCTGCAGTGCGGATGACAGGTAAAGCCGGACCACGGCCGACTTTTCTGACGTGGCCAGTTCCATCAACCGTCTGATCACGACCTCCGATGCGGAATTGTCTTCCAGTTCGAACTGAATCGCCCACGCCCGAACGTATTCTTCGCTGTCGTTTAGTAACTGAAGCGTCATCGGCTCCCTGATCGCGCCGCCAGCATGCAGTGTCCACAAGTATCGCAACCGCGCTTCCACGGGCAGTGAACTGTCAACAGACAGTTTTGAAAGTGCTACTTCTGCGTATTGTGAAATCCCTCGTTCCATCAGAACCTTGCGCGCCATCCGCACATGCCATTCGTTACGATGACTGTGTGCCTCAATGAGATCCGTGTCAGTCAACTTCTGTAGATTGACAGCTTGTGGTTCAGGTTGGCGGTAGGAAATTCGATAAATCCGCCCGTTGCTGCGATCCCAGATTTCCGGGTTTGTACGATGGCAGGCGTTTTTGTCGTACCAGTCGATCAGGTAGACACTTCCGTCGGGGCCGTACCGCAGGTTGATGCCGCGAAAGTAATGATCGTTCGCCAGCATGTGATCCTTACCGTGGTGGCCAACGTAGGCTGACGTACCGGCGACTGGTTCCAGGATGTCGCAATTAATACGATTGCCGTGGACATTGTGAAAGAAAATCTGATTGCGATATTCATCCGGCCAGTTGTCACCGAGGTAAATCATCGCTCCGCAGTGCGCATGCCCGCCACCGGCGTCGGCTGTTGCGCCGGAGGCTTTAGGTTCATGACCCCACCAGGCAGAATCAGCCAGGTTACCGACATAATGCTGGTGATCGGCGATGGTCTTGATGTCATCGTACGTAAACGGATTGAAATGCTGGCCGCCCTGTCGATGATAACGAGCTCCCTGAATGACGTGCCACAAGTGAGGAATCACACAAGCCGTAATGAACGCCTGACCTTTGTCGTTAAAGTCAACTCCCCAGGGATTGCTCGTTCCGTTCATGAAGGCTTCGAAGATGTCCTTCTGAGGATGGTATCGCCAGACGGACGCATTCAGAGGCAATCGTTCGGCCTCGGTCTCGCCCGGCTTGCCAACGTGGGAATGCGTAAAGACGCCGTGGCAACCGTAGAGCCAGCCGTCCGGCCCCCAGATGAACGCGTTCAGAGTCTCATGAGTGTCCTGCCAGCCGAAGCCGTCGCGGAGTACAATCGCACCGGGCGGAACGTCTTTCGGGAACTGAAGTTTGTCATTCAACATTGCTGTCTTGCTCCGCGAGACGAGCCTTGTGGCTGCGGCCCTCGCGGCGCTTTGGGCATTGTTGTCGTCACCAACTCCTGAAGGCTCCTCCCCCGCGGCAAGTGACTGACTATCCGGCACATCATCTCCATTGCGATCCGGAATGAACATCAAATACGGCGCGGCACCGACGTATACGCCGCCGAAGCCGACTTCCAGACCGCTCACCAGATTCAATCCTTCAATGAACGTCGTGGACTTATCAAAAACGCCGTCGCCGGTCGTGTCTTCGAAGATCAGGATCTTGTCTCTCCCTGCACCCTCCGGAGCTCGCTGCGGATACGTATGTGCTTCTGCGACCCAGAGCCGACCCTTGTGATCAAAACACATCGCGACCGGTTGATGCACCATCGGTTCCCCAGCAGCCAACTGAACTTTGAAACCTGGCGGCACGGTCATGTGCTTTGCGGCATCCTCTGGTTTCAGACCTTCTGCCATTTTCTTAGTTTTCTGAGGCCGAGCATCCTCAAACTCCTCACGAGTCACCTCACGAGTCACATGCATCAGGATGCTGGCCCCGACCATTCCTCCAGCCGCGATGTCGATCAGACCGTCTTTATTAATGTCTTCCACGACGAGGCCTCGACCAATTCCCGATTTGTCATCAGCAAGATGAGGAACAAAATCCACGCCACTCGCTGTGCGTTGAAGTTCGAACCAATACACGACCGCGCCCGCATCCCACATTGGACTTTGCGCATGATGTGACCAGTATGTCTTCCCCGTCACAATGTCCTGCAGTCCGTCGCCGTTCATGTCGGCCATCTTCACTGCGTGAAGTTCCGTAAAGAGAATTCCATACGGGCTCTCTTCAGATGTCTCACCCATCAGAAGGTGTTTTTCGAAAGTGGTATCTCCGTCTGCGTTCACCCCCGTGTTCTCAAACCAGGCTAACCCGAAATCGTGAGCACTCAAGGCCGTGATAATGTCGGAGTCTTTATCACCATCGACGTCGTAGGCGAACATATCGGCCCCTGCTCGAGCAAATGGCACTTCTCGAAATTTCCAAATGTCTTCGACAGCGCCTTCCGCAGGTTGCTCCATCCAGCCGTTAGTAGCAATCATGTCAAGACGACCATCGTTGTTGACGTCGCCAACTCCCAGGCCATGCCCAAATGGCGTCGGAGCGATCTTTTCAGAGATTGCGATGAATTTCCACGAGTCCAGCGGCTTTTCGCTGCTCGGCTGATAGAAGCCGTAGTGTCCTTGTCGAGTGCAGATTAGCTCGGGCACTCCGTCACCTGTAATGTCCGTAAACTGCGGCGCTTCGTTGCTGACAGAATCGGCAACCTGCCGTTTCTCCCAAAGGTTCATCAGGCCGTCTTTGCCCGGGTTGCGATAGACAAATCCCGGTGTTCCAGGGAAGCCAACGATCAGAATGTCCTTCCAGCCATCGCCGTCGAAGTCCTGAACCCAGTTGAAGAAGTTATCTGCATAACCTTCACGCTTCTGCGGAACAGCCGGATAGATTTCATTCACCTGAGTGAAATCCGGCCCCGCGTACCAGTGCGGTCCATAAACAACATCACTCAGTTGATCTCCATTCAAATCACCAACGGAGATACCTTCTGAATAGTACGCGTCGGTCAACTGCTGGCGGGAAAAGGAGTGTTGCTGGAATTCCTGCCCGTACACAATGCGGTGGCCAGCCGCAAAAACGATCACGGCAAAAACGATTCGCAGAGACACGAACTGAGACATGATGCGGATTCCGGGATCAACATGAGGGAAAACACGGAGGGAAGCTTCCCGAATGGGGAAACCGTGATGTCAGGAATGCGTATGCTGCCAGATTGGCTCGCATTCTGCCAGGGATGCCTGAATTTGTTGGATTTTCGCAATGCCGGATGTTGCCAAAAAGCAGCAGGGCGAGGGCTCCCCGCACAAAGGTCGGTGTCGGGTCGCCGGTCAAATGACATTCGGATCTTCAGCGGCGGCACGACTGTGGGTTTTGATCTATTGTAAACGTGGAAAGCTCTGCACGCATCGCGACTACATGAGTTTCGGAACACAAGCAATGTCAGCCCCGATAAGTTGCCAGATCGATTCCCAGGAACTGACCGGCGACGGATCGTTCGATGGTGAACGCTTCGAACCTCATGCTCAATCGCTCCCGATGAAAGAGTCGGGGTACAGCATTATCAAGAGGTACCGACTGCCTCTGACACATGTGTTTGTGTTGTCCTCAATCACTGTGATCGGCTTTATTCTGTCTCATCTGTTCTCCAGTGCGTTTCAATCTGATTCCCACGCGAACAACAGATTACTGCATTTTCTGCGAGCCAATATTTCCACCTTCGTTGTCGGCTTTGGGTTTGCCATTTATGGATGCCTCGTCAATCGAATTACTGGCCGGACATTTCGCACCCGGGAAAACCTTGGTCCTTATCGCCTGCTAAGACTGATAGGATCTGGCGGCATGGGTGAGGTCTACCTTGCTGAACACGAACTGTTAAAACGTCGCTGTGCTGTCAAATTGATTCGCAGCGATAAGGCTGCAAACCGAAAAATGCTGGCACGATTCGAACGGGAAGTGAAAGCCACCGCGCAACTGACTCATTGGAATACAGTGCAAGTTTTCGACTATGGCTGCACTTCCACTGGGACGTTCTATTACTCGATGGAATACCTTCAGGGGTTGAACCTGCGACAATTGGTGGAGGAACATGGGCCATTGCCTCCGGGACGAGTGATTTACATTCTGCGACAACTGTGTGGAGCGCTGCACGAAGCCGCAATGTTTGGTTTGGTTCATCGCGACATCAAGCCAAGCAACATTTTCCTCACTGAACGTGGTCAAGTATTTGATGTGGTCAAGCTGCTTGACTTTGGATTGGTTCGCCCCGCGTCCTTTGGGACATGTCCCATACAGAATGTCAGTCGACAACTTCAGGGTTCTCCCAGATTCATGTGTCCGGAGCAGGCTCAAGGCCAAAAGCCAGACTGTCGCGGCGACCTCTATTCTCTGGCGTGCGTCGCGTACTTCTTGTTAACAGGACGCGCGCCGTTTGAAGATGACAATCCAATCATGCTGGTCGTAGCCCACGCGAAAACGCCAGCGCCTACTTTTTCTGAAGTCGGTGTCACTGTCCCCGATGATCTCTCTGCCGCGATCATGCGATGCCTCGCAAAGGGCCCCGAGGAACGCTTTCAGCGACCGAGGGAATTCCTGGAGGCTCTGGACAGATGTCGGGCGGGCTCTGAATGGTCCTGGCAAGATGCCGAAGACTGGTGGCTGGATCATCCTGATGAAACACACCATCAACTCGGCGAACAGGGCAGTTCTGGTTCGGAAGCCACTCCCACAGAATCAGCGGTTCTGAGCGAGCCTGATGCGACTTTCGTCTGTCACAATCCTGCAACTGACGACAGTATTTGTTAGTTTGCCGGGCATCGAATACAGGCATCGCGTCGTCGCCCGAGGACAGAAC
>JANPHT010000328.1:0-4274 GCA_031424595.1 Planctomycetota bacterium | reverse complement strand
CGCAGGCGTTCGCGAAGCTCTTCGTCGCGGTCATCCAGCAACACAGCGCGTCGATCCATCTCCCTCGCTTCTTTCTGCAGCTCCTCCTGGTCGATGTTCTCTGTGGGGATGACTGGCTCCTGCTTCGACGGCTGCAACAGACGCGCCCTAAGTTCACGAATGAGATCATCGCGATCTCGCAGTGCCACTTCCGCGCGAGCAATTCTCGAATTCAGTTCGTCGACTTCTATCATGCTGACGGTATCGGCTTGTTCCACAGTCGACGACGTGCTCGACAGCAGCAACTGCAACTCGTCAATCCGGCTCAGCAGGTCGTCGATCTTTTCATCACGTTCCCCAAGGGAATTCTGAAACTGCGCCAGGCGCTCCGAATTGTTTCCAGCGGAGCTCTTTAGTTGCCCTTGCAGTGATTCGATTTCGAGCAGTAAAGTCTCTTCCTGATCGCTTGAGGCGGCATTATCCGTCGGCCGGCTTTCCGCGACCTGCTCGATTTTTACCGCAGTACGGCCTGACTGCAGATTCAGCAACTGTCGACGAAGTTCTTCTGCATCTTCCTCAGACTTTCGAAGTTTTGATTCCATCAATTGCAGCTGACCGCTGCGTTCTTCGATCGTTTGGTACAAAGTAGACAGTGTCTGTTCATGGCCTGCTGCTTCGGCTCGCACTCGACCAGCTTCTTCCACATCCGCACGTGCATTCAGCATTGCCCGCTGAAGTTCGCGCACTGCGGTCATCAGCGCATCCCGTTCTGCGAGGGTTGCTTCGCGTTGCAATTCCGATTCACGCAGTTGTTCAGATAACTTTGTCAGCGAGATTGCTTCCTCGGCGGAACTCCCTTCAACGGGGGAGGTCAGGCACGATTCTGCACGATTCTCGGTGTCCACAACAAGCGGCTTAGTCTTCTGCTCACTAAGTTCCTGCTTGAATTCAATGATTCGACGATGCAGATCGGCAGCCCGCAGATTCAGCTCTGACTCTGTCTTCTGCAATTCTGAGCTCTGCTGATTCATTGCCAGAAATCGACTGCGCAGCTCGGCAGTCTGCTGAACGACGATGGCTTCCCTGTCCGACAATCCCGTGGCGCGGCTCTGCAAATCCTGACTCAGCTGCGTGAGTGAATTTCGCTCGCACTGAAGATCCTTGTAGGAATTCCTTAAAGAGTCTCGCTCGACCTCAGCATTCCGGAGTTCAACACGCGCTGACTGCTCTCGGTCATTGACCCGAACTTCTGACTCCGCCAGTTCCAGTTTTCGTTGCTCGATGCGCAATTGCTGCTCGCGAATCGAACTGGCTTGATCGATTAAAGAAGCTTCATTCTGTTGTGAAGTGATGTCGATGTGATGCCAACTTGACCGAATGGCCTTCATCGACTTAACGCGATCCGCTAATTCAGCGTGCCGTGAGTCAATTTCGATCTGCCAGGTCAGCAATTCGACTTTTTGTGCTGCCAAAGCAGCGGTAAGTGCCTTCACTTCATTCAGTGACTGAAGCGCCTCCTCCCTGACGCGAAGGCTGGCTTCACGTTCTGCAGCAATCCCTGTCAGCTGCTCGACGCTGCGGGTTCCGCGTGACAAATTCTCTTCGGCTTGTTGTCTTGCATGGGCAAGTTCCACGACGTGCCGTTCCAGTGCCGCAGATTTTCCGTCCAGCTGCAAGGATAGTCTCGCCATCTCCTGTTGCGCGTTGGAAAGTTGTTCGCGAAGTGTTGCCTGTTCTCGCAACGCCGCAGCCAGCTCGGTACGTTGCGACTCCAGTTCTGAGTTATCGTCCGCTTCAGATGAGCGCAACGTCTGCAAGTCTTGAGACTGCACAGACTCCGTGATGCGTTGTTCCCGCTCAAGCAACACGGCTTCACGCGCGTTGAGCTGTTCTTCTCGGACGACATTCAAGTTGCTTTCGGCAGCGATCCGAACGCTTGATTCGTCGATCGAAGCGGCAAGTTGCTCCAACTCCTGCCGACGCGACTCAATTTTTGCTTCCTGCTGCCGGACGGCTTCAAGGCGATTCGACAGATCGCTCCGAAGTGCCGAGGAGGACTCAGAAAGCCGCTGTTCCGTCTGAATCGCCAACGATTCTCGGATTGCCAATGCCGAGGCAGTGGCCTTCAAAGTCTCCTCGCGAGCGTCAAGACCTTCGGCGCGAACATTACTGATCTTCAGTTCTTCCGAAATCCTTGCGACTTTCTCCTGGAGAACAGTCTCAAGGCGTTGAAGTTCTGCTTCCCGCGCATCGTTTATTGTTTCGCGAGTCGAGATGGCATCCATCCGTACCGACAGGACATTGCGAGATTGCTCCATCCGCGCGTGGTCAACCGCAGACGATTCCACCTGTTCTGCGACATATCTTTCTCGACCGTCAAGCTGAATCAGCCGGCGTTCCATGTCCGCCTTCTGCTGAACGAGTTCCTGCTGCAGAGATGCAAAAGTGCTCTGGAACTGCTGCTCGCGAATCGAAAGCAATCGCTCACGCCCCTCGAGAACCGAAAGTCTTTCTGCGGCCTCGTGGGCTGTCGCTTCGACGAGTAGTGCTGCAGATGTGGTTTTGGGAGAAGGCGTTAGTCTGGTCGAACTGACCGACTCTGCTGGTTGCACAAACACCGCTGGAGCGATCGGCGCTGCCGTTGTTTGAACCTGAAACGTCACAGGACCGACAGACAGGAGATCGCCGGGAATCAGCTGGCGGTCTTGATTGATCGGGAGATCGTTGACCCAAATACGCCCATCCAGTCGTTGAACTGACAGGATCCCATCCTGCCAATTAAGCGAGCAATGGCGTGATTCGATACCTTGCTGTTCAATAGAAAAGTGGCACTGTTTACCGCGGCCAAACAACACCCTTCCCTCAGATGCAATCAGCAGCTCCGGGCAACTATGGCTGTACAAGGGCGTCAGTACCGGAACGGTACCAACGAATTGATTGCGTGAGGCCTGCCTTGTGGTGACCGACATATTCTTCTCCGACAGGTTGCCGAGGATAAAACGCGGCCCATTTTCAGTCTCTACCTGAGTGCTGCTGTCGAATTGTCTCAGAGATCATTCTGAAGCGATTGTGTCGAAAGCGCAGGCTGGAAAATGATGACGCGATAGTGCAACCTGATGGAGTACATAACCTACAGAAGTGAGGTGGGCTGAAAGGGCATGCTGCCAAAACGCAACACAATGGAGAACTGCGGTTGGTGAGTCTCCCCATTCGGATTGTAAGGGTTGTAAAACAAGCCTCTAAAGGCCCGAAATGAGTGCCTCATCATGGCGTATGTTGGCTGATTGCTCTGGCGGTCCTTTGCTACCCTTCCCCCCAAAGAAAAGGCCCGGCACCTTGTGGATGCCGGGCTTTCCAATTCAGTATTTATACTTCCAGTAGACTGGCGAATCACTCCTCTGCTGGAGGACGCTGAGGACGATCGCCCTCTTGTCCGGCACCTCGTCCGCCCGGCGGACGATCACCTGGCGGACGATCTCCTGGCGGGCGATCTCCTGGTGGGCGATCTCCTGGTGGGCGATCACCTTCTGGTCGGCCTCGGCCGCCTTCCTGACCTGGACCGCGTCCTTGTCGAGCTGACATTTCCGAAGCAAATTTCATCAATTCTTCTTTGTTGAGTTTGCCATCGGCATCCGCATCGAATCGCATGGCGTCTTCAACGAAACGTTCAGGGCTAGGCGGCCCCATCGGGCGTCCCTGCGGCCCTTCGCCGCGACCCTGCTGCCCTTGACCACGTCCCTGCTGCCCTTCGCCGCGACCTGGTGGGCGACCTTCGCCATCACCGGGCGGACGGCCGCCGCCCGGCGGTCCATCTTCTCCCGGAGGCCGATCGCCGCGAGGTGGTCCGTCGGGACCGTCTTCGCCCCCACGCCCTGGTCCACCATCAGGCCGAGGTGGACGGATCTCGTCATCGGACAGTTTGCCATCGGTATTCTTGTCGAGGGTCTTCAGTGCGGCCGTTGCGTTATTCATTTCTTCCGCAGAGAGCGTTCCGTCCTTGTCTGCGTCCAGCACGTCCATCACAGGATGCGGAGGACGTCGGCCCTCCGGACCACCCCCTTCGAAGCGAGGAGGACCGTCGGGCCGACCTTCGCCCGCTGGCGGTTGTGCAAGGACACTCATCGAAACAGAAACGCCCAGCATGGCCATCACACTGGCAACCAACAGGATCTTCTTCATAAGACTCACCTTTCAAAAGTGGGAACAGATCAAAAACACTCAAGCACTCACTGATAGTTCAAAGATTCATCAAATCCTCAACGTGTCTGATAAACAGCTGATCGAGTCGCCATTCG
>JANPHT010000327.1:0-8086 GCA_031424595.1 Planctomycetota bacterium | reverse complement strand
GGCAGGATGACCAAGCCGCATCCACTGCAGCGTAGCAACGGCCCAGATGACCGCCACCAACCACACCAGGAACAGGCAACGGCGAGGCAATGTCCGCAGCCGCAATAACTGACATAGCGGAACCAGTGCGACCCATGCCAGCGGCGACAGCTCGACAGGCGTGAATGACAGCCAGAGCAAAGCCAGGCTGACCAGCGTCAGCAAGACTGCCGATCTGGCTGAACCGGACGCAACAATTGGCGCCGCTTTGCCCGAGGCGATGATTCGCTGCACCTCAGGTCGCAAGAGTGGCACTTGCTGATCAGGCTGTAAACTCGAAGCCATCGCCGCGCATCCGTGCCGGGTAAGAGAGAATTGAAAACGGCATTAAAAAAGAGGCTCGGCATCTGAACAATACCGAGCCTCTGGAAATGTCCTGATGGTCAATGACTATGTGGCAGCCTTCTTCAGGGCTTCCGCCTTGTCGGTCGCTTCCCATGTGAAGCCTTCACCCGATCGACCAAAGTGACCACCCTCCGCAGTCTTCAGGAAGACTGGCCGACGCAGTTTAAGGTGCTGGATAATTCCTTTTGGGGTCAGAGGGAAGTGGTCGCGAACCAGCTGCTCAATCTTGCTCTCCGCGATCTTCCCGGAACCAAAGGTGTCAACTCGGATGCTGACGGGATCGGCAACGCCGATCGCATAAGCCAGTTGAACTTCGCACTGATCAGCCAGGCCGGCGGCAACAAGATTCTTGGCAACATATCGGCCCATGTAGGCCGCAGATCGGTCCACTTTGGTTGCGTCTTTACCAGAGAAGGCGCCGCCACCGTGCCGACCCCATCCTCCGTAGGTGTCAACGATGATCTTACGGCCAGTCAGGCCAGTGTCGCCATGAGGACCACCGACTACGAATCGACCGGTCGGATTGATGTGATATTTGGTGTTGCTGTCGAGCATATTGGCAGGGATCACATGATTGATCACTTCCTTCCTGACAAAAGCTGCGATCTCATCCTGTGTCACAGTATCCGCATGCTGTGTGGAAATCACGATGGCTTCAACCCGCACTGGCTTAGTGCCATCGTACTCCACTGTCACCTGGCTTTTACTATCCGGTCGCAGCCAGTTCACAACGCCCTTCTGACGTACCTCGGTCAGACGATTGATCAGACGATGAGCATAGGCAATCGGAACCGGCATCAATTCCTCGGTCTGATTACAGGCATAGCCAAACATGAGCCCCTGATCGCCTGCGCCGTCGCGATCAACTCCCTGAGCGATATCGCCGCTCTGACTATGCAGAGCAAGGAAGATTCGACAAGTGTCGGCATTGAACCCAATGTCGTCGGATGTGTAACCAATGTCGCGGATGACCTTGCGAGCCACAGCCACATAATCAACCTTTGCACTGGTCGTGATTTCGCCAGCCAGGACCACGAGATCTGTTGTGCAAAGAGTTTCGCAGGCGACGCGAGACATCGGATCCTGCTCCAGCAGCGCATCCAGAATGCCGTCTGAAACTTGGTCGGACACTTTGTCCGGATGCCCCATGCTGACCGATTCGCTCGTGAAGAAGAAATTCGCCATTGTTGACTGTACCTGAAGTTCGCTGAGTGACTTTCGAAGAGTCTGAATGCACTTTTTTTCGGCAAAACACCGAAAAAGCAGGCGGAAGTCTAGAAGACGAGTTGCCCTCTCACAACAGAGATCTGAATTCAAACCCAAGTTGTGGGCAATCGGGAACCAGAGTTCGCCTAAGATACCAAAATTGCGATCCTTTCAATGTTTCGCTGCATTTTGAACCTCCGACCGACTTTGCGGCAGTCCCCCGGCTAAATCGACCGCTGAAGTCGATTGATGGTTCTTGATACCGCAGATCAGTTGAACGCAGCCAGCAGGTTACTGAACGGCACAAATGCTGATTGGCAATCCGGGGCGAGAACAACTGCTCCCCATGCGGCGATTTACCACTGCGAGGCCGTCGGATAACATCCAATCCGGAATCGGGCCGTCGATCACCAGCCAACAAACTGTCTGGATAGAACTTCAGGGATCACAATCACGAATCATCGGCACCCGGCGACAGCATTCTCCCCGAATGCAAGCCGCAGACTCAATGAACTTTCATCGCTCAATGCCAACATCGTGTTCGCACGTCTGACGGATTAAAAAAACTTGTTCCCGGCATATGCCAGCCTCACCCTTCAAGAACAGGGCGTCACTTTACTATGCAGCCGAAGCATTCAGATTGGACGGATCGTCTGGCCATTGTTGAGGACATGGTTCGGTCAATCAGCCTTCAGACGGACCCACAGGCTCTGGTGAGAATCTATGGTGAAAAGCTACAGCAACTATCGCCTGTTGAGCGTCGCATATCGTTGAGTCGTCGCGGACTGGAGGCGCCGTTTATCCGAATCACGCGGAGCACCACCTGGGAAGAAGAAATTGACCCATGGATTCAGACGCAACGACTCCCAATGATTCAGGGAGGACTGTTTGAAAGATTGGGATACAGCAATGAGACGATTCTCATTGATGACCTGGAAATACTTCCGGATGATCCTGCGTTTGAATACCTGAGCGGCTTCCATTCTTTGCTTGCCATTCCGATGTATGACAACGGAGAATCTCTCAATACTATCATTCTGCTGCAACGTCGCGCACATGCGTTTAGCAGAGAACAGGTACCCGACCTTGTCTGGCGAACGAATCTGTTTGGTCGAGCAACAAGCACGCTCGTGATCAAACGACAGCTTGAAGAAGCCTATCGGGAACTCGATCGGGAACTCAAAACGGTAGCCAGACTTCAACGCTCCATGTTACCAGCCCGGATTCCTGTAGTACCCCGCATGGACCTGACTGCGTTCTACAAACCGGCAAGCCGAGCAGGCGGTGACTACTACGACTTCTTTGAACTGCCGGAGGGAAAGTGGGGACTGATTATTGCTGACGTCAGCGGACACGGGACTCCCGCAGCCGTAATGATGGCGGTGACTCATTGCATCGCACATACTTATCCGGGACCAGCGTCACCACCGGGTAAATTCCTCCAGTATCTCAATACGCACCTCGCCGCCCAGTATTCCAACCGAATCGAGACCTTCGTTACCGCCTTTTACGCGGTGTACGATCCAAAGTCCCGAAAGCTGGTCTATGCCTGTGCCGGGCACAATCCGCCTCGACTGAAACGCTGCGAGGCGGGCGGTGTGATACCGCTGGACAAAGTCAACGCACTGCCGCTCGGCGTGCTTGAAGACACGGAATTTGCAGAAGCCTCTTTCTTTATGCAGTTTGGAGATCAACTCGTTCTTTACACCGACGGAATCACCGAATCACAGAACACCCATGGCGAACAGTTCGGCGAGCAGCGCATTGATGAAGTCCTCACTCACTGCGGGATGGATTCGAAAGAGTTGATACAAACTCTGGTGACTGCGGTAGAAGCGTTTGCCAACGGCGTCCCGGCCCATGATGACCAAACGATCGTGATACTTCGCGCCACTTGATCGACGACCGTATCGACGATTTCGAAACGGATCAGACTACGGCCATGTTATGGCACCGATTTCTTCGAAGTGCATGCGAATATCGCGCAGCGTGGCAGGCTGAAACATCGTGGCTCCGAATCGAGTCGCGACGATGCTCTTTCTGACCGATTTTTCTTCGTCCGCAGCGAAAACTGCCAGGCACGGAACCTTCTGTGTTCGCGCATAGGCCTGGACCTGGGGATAAATGCGAAGCACCGAAGAAGCATCACTGTCTGCCAGAAAAAGTATGCCATCGGGTGGCTTGGACTTAAGTTTCGTAAGTGCTTCGTCAGCATCCTCCATAAACAAGATGTCAAACCCGTGCCTTTCGAAGTACTCCCGGATGACCTTGCCGCGTTTCTTCAGGGAATCAACCACCAATAATTGAAAGTCCGGCTTTACCTCAAGAGACAACGTCGCAGGCTTCGCCGGAATCACACTCACTGTTTCGCCAAGTTCCGATAACACAGCGCGAAGGTCTTTGATAACCTCACCGGCGGTCTGGTAGCGTGAAGAAGGATTGACCTCCATCATTCGGGCACAGACTGCAATAATCGATCGGGGAAGTCCCGGCACCAATTGTGCAAGCGGCCGAACTTTTGTGTAGCGGCTTAATTGCAGCCGCTCCTCACGATCAAGCGTTCTCGTCCACGGCCCCACTCCACAAAGCAATTCGTAGAATATTGATCCGGCAAAAAACAGATCACTGCGAGGATCATTTCGTGGTGAGTTTGTGCCACGCTCCAACGACGAATATTCGAGCGCTCGCTGAACTTCGTCGCTGGTGCCCGCCTGACTTGGCGTTTCTGCACCGGCCAGGCCAAAGTCCACCAGTTTTGCCACACCATAGCTGCTCATAAGGACGTTGGTGAGTTTCAAATCCCGATGCGACACGCCCTTGGTGAGCGCGTACTCCAGCGCCAGGCAAATCTGCATCGTGCACCGCGTCGCTTCGACAGGAGACAGCGTCTTGCGGATCAGCATAAAGTCACGCAGATTTCCGCCTTCGACAAATTCCATCGTAAAGAAGTGGTAGCGTCCTTGATTGCCAATATCATAAATCGGCACGATATTGGGATGGACAAACTTCTGGACAATACGAGCTTCCCGCTCAAAGTTTGCCACCGCTTTCGGATCATCAGCCCAGCGTTCTCGAAGCAGCTTCAGGGCAACGATTTGATTGTCACTCAGCGTTGCGGCCCGAAAAACTCGTGCGAACATACCAGAAGCATTGCGATAGAGCAGCTTATAGTTGCCCAGAATCAGGCCTTCCGTTTCATCCTTCAGGATTCGCCCGGTCTGCAGCGGCGTCAATAACTGACGGCGTTCAAGGAACTGCAGAACACTGCCCACCTCATGCAGGTCGGCCAACTCCGGTTCGACTTCACCCCATGCTTTTGGCGCGAGCAGTCGGGACGTCAGCAGAAAGGACTTCAGCTCATCTTTCGACCTAATTGCAGCCATGGAGAAAGTACTGACTGTAGCGGAATTGCGGGGTGAAAACATGGCACTGTACTGAATTGAAAATACGAAACTCAGAAGTCAGACGTCGATCAAACTCGATTCCTACGTCGATATCGCCGCAAATTGCGCGCCTTCTGAATACGCAGAACGACAAATATCAGCGGGGGTCGGATTCGTCGTCGAATTCCTGCGGCCTGCTGAACATTCAGACCCTCGACTCGGTGATATCAGAAGTTTTCGGTCAGCGGACAAAATGCCTTTCCAACACGGGTTTCCAATACTGCATATTCGAGTGTCTCGCAGTCTCGTTTTATTCTGATGGGGCACTACGGGATGGGACTTGAATTTGGCAGCATTCGGAGAGGCGGGGAATTCTGACTAATTCCGCTACGGCAAAATTCAACGACGGAGTGAGACACTGCACTTGCCGAAACGGAGTTTTTCTTGAGTGACGATCTACTTCCTGAATCACTATCGAATATTCGAGCGACACTTTCCAACGATAAGGTCAATTACTAAGCAACGCAGCCTGACTGTTCATGCGAACAGACTCATTTCGCCGTGGTTTGGGCGAGAATTCCGAGTCCAGGTCCGTTATCGTTCGCAGCAAAGAGTAAAAATGCGAAAACTTCGATTGTTGAGTCGTTTCGCCGCAGTGTATCACCCAAGTCTCCATCGATTCCAAAGATTCGAAAGTCACGACCGAGTCATGAGCGTCCCACGGCACTCCACAGGTATACCTCAACTGGATCAGGCACTTGGCGGCGGACTTATTCCGGGGACGCTGACCGTCGTCATGGGCGCGACCGGGATTGGCAAGACACAGTTGGGCGTGAGCTATGCTTATGCGGGACAGTCGCAGGAAGGAGAGACGGGAATCCTGTTTGACTTGACGACACGCGGCGATTCCCAGAATCAGCCCGAGTATGCCGATCGAATGTTCAGCTGGAAGTTTAGACAGCGAGCGTTTTCTGACCATTTTAACCCGTCCGAGGTCTGGGATGCAGAAAAGATCCGTTCAGATTACCTGCACGTGTTTGATCGAGGTGGTCGGCGAGTCACGATTGGCGACATGCAGCCCGAAGAATGGCAGGAGTTCAAAGCCGATCTGATGCGTCGACTCGATCAGACGATTGCCTTTTTCTATGGCAATTTTGTCCAGGGCGTACGCCGTTGTGTTATTGATGGTGTTGAACCGACGACTCGCGATTCTGATTCTTTTCAGTTCCACCTGTTTGATTATGTCTATCATCAGGTGTTGCGAAAGGATCACGACTGGCTGGCTCGAGACCTTTTCCGAGTTCACTTTCGTTCTCAGGAACTGAATGTCATGCAACACCCTTACGATCATAACTCGATCAGCGGTATGCTGCTTTACACGAGTCATGAAGTCATGCTGGACGATTTGATCAGTCGTCCAATTCAGTCGGGTGACGTGCTTTCAAACGCGAATACGATCATCATGATCGGAAAAGTTCGCCACAACAACAGGGTCGGCCGTGCTCTGTACGTTGCCAAGCATCGTGGGAGTGCCTGCGATGAGTCGATCCTGCCTTTTCAAATCGCCGAAAAAGGGCTGGTGTTTGAGTAGGCTTTGTTTCGACGCTGCTGCACACTGCCACTGCTCCCATCAATACTCTCTAACCTGACGACTTCCCCAAATGTCTGAAGCTCTTCACAACAGTCTGTTCATGAAGGCGGTACGCCGCGAACCGACTGAGACGACCCCGCTATGGATTATGCGACAGGCTGGACGGTATCTGCCGGAATATATGGCTGTCCGCAGCAAAGTCACGTTTATGGAGTTGTGCAAAACTCCGGAATTAGCCTGCGAAGTGACCGTGTCTGCACGTGAAGTTCTGGGCGTGGATGCCGCCATTCTTTTCGCGGATCTGCTGCCTATTCTCGAACCGATGGGAATCGACCTCGAGTATCAAAAAGGTGAAGGCCCGGTCATCCACAATCCCATCCATACGGGACGTGATGTCGATCGACTTCGTGCGCTCGAGACGATGGACAGCGTGGACTATGTCTTTCAGGCAATTCGCATGATTCGCAGGGCTCTTCCCCATAACATCCCCCTGCTGGGTTTTGCCGGAGCTCCCTTCACACTGGCATCTTATTGCATTGAAGGCGGTGGCTCAAAGAATTACGTTCGCACTAAGTCGCTGATGTATAACGATGAGAGTGCGTGGAACGTCCTGATGAGCCGACTGGTCGATACCGTCAGTCTGTATCTTCAACAGCAAATCGCGGCTGGTTGCCAGTGTGTGCAGGTTTTCGACAGCTGGGCTGGTTGTTTGTGCCCTTCCGACTTTCGACGCTATGTGCTTCCCCACACGAAGCGCCTGATTCAACTGGTCGAGCCCTTTGCCCCTGTGATCAACTTTCTGAATGGCAATCCCTCACTGCATCCGCTTCAGCGTGAAGCTGGCGGTCAGGTTATGGGACTCGATTGGCGATGTCAGTTAGACGATGCCTGGAAGACGTTTGGGTACGACGTCGCGATTCAGGGAAATATGGATCCGGTTTCCATTTATGCCGAGCTGCCCGTGCTGAAGCAACGCGTGGCAGACGTCTTGAGGTCAGCAGGCGGACGACCGGGACATATTTTTAATCTCGGCCACGGAGTAATGCCCGACATGAATCCCGTTCATGTGAAAGCCGTTGTGGAATTCGTCCACGAACTCGGAGCAAAGACGTGACCACACCCTCATCCGATCCCCTCTCTGCTGATCGCATCCGCGTTGCGGTGATCGGCGGGGGTATCACTGGATTGGCTGCCGCGCAGCGACTGGTGTCCGGATCTGATCAGGTGCACGTGACGATATTCGAAGCGTCTCAACGACTGGGGGGACATATTCGCACAGAGGACGCCGACGGATTCCTGTTGGAACTCGGGCCCGATTCCTTCATCACGAACAAACCTGCTGGTCTTCAGCTTTGCAAAGAGATCGGATTCACGAACCAGCTGATTCCCACAGATGTGCGATTCAGGCGTTCACTCGTTCTGCGGAACGGAAGACCCATGGCTGTTCCGGACGGCTTTATGTTAATGGCTCCGGCCCGGCCCTGGGCAATCCTCTCAACACCAGTCCTTTCTTTGCCGGGTA
>JANPHT010000326.1:0-2452 GCA_031424595.1 Planctomycetota bacterium | reverse complement strand
CACTGCATTCCGATTGATCCGTTTTATCTGAGCTGGCTGGCCCGGCTGCAGGGGATGAACACTCGTTTCATCGAATTGGCGGGCGAGATTAATTCGAACATGCCACGTTATGTGATCAGTCGTCTGACTGAGTTTCTGAATGAACAGACCAAGCCGCTGAAAGGCAGCCGAATCTGTATTCTGGGGATGGCGTACAAGAAAGATGTCGATGATCCTCGCGAAAGTCCGTCATTCGAACTGATGGAACTGCTGATGGAACGCGGCGCTGTTCTCAGCTACAGCGATCCGCATGTGCCACGACTTCCGAAAATGCGTCATTACGGCCATTTACCTCAGATGACGAGCATGGAACTGACGCCCGAGTTTCTGGCATCGCAGGACTGTGTGCTGATTTCCACGGATCATACTGCCTTCGATTACAACCACATTGTCAAACATTCCAGAATGGTGCTGGATACGAGGAATGCGACGAAAAGCGTGGTTGACGGTTGCGAAAAAATCTTTAAAGCCTGATGAGGCCCGGTTGTCAGGTAAAGCTCATTCGCTTACGCAGTGATCAGCCATTCATTTAATACAAAGCACAGCGCCTGCAGTTGTTCGGGTGTTGGGGAGCGGTTGGTTTCTACAACGATATCTGCGGACCATGTGCCGTCGGAATACAACGGATGTCGAAACGATTCGTGGACGATCTGGCCAGTGGGGGACAATGCGACCCACGTTGCCCCATCCAGCAGTTCGACATCCACCAGGCTTTCAATGTCACTGTATTGTCCTGTCATGTCGTCCGCAGCGTCACCGAGCTGCGAGGCTGGCAATTGATCGACATTCGCCAGGGTGGCCAGCAAGCTGCTGTGTTTCAGCCACAGAGAAAAATCAAAAGCGAGTGGCATGGTGGGAAAGAAATGATGTCGATAAACAGTTCGTGTTTGTCATACACGGGAACACGCGCTGCCTGCCCGATGGTGACAGCGATCGCAATCTGGGGTTGTAGCCAGCCGTGGCATTGATCCCACAAAACTCGGATCCATAGTTTTTAATCGACGTGCAGATTTCCCGAGCCAGTCTGCTCCAGGCCGATTCAATTTCTTTACGCTGCGGAAGATTCTGGAATTGCCAATCCAGGGTGGCCAAATTGGTATCCACACTCAAAAAGTCACGAAAGGTGTCAAAGTCACAAAAGATATTGGGCACCGGTTTTCGTCACTCTCTGGTCTGAGTCAACGCCTGACGATCACAAACCTAAATAAACGTTTCCTGACACCGTTTTAGCCGTTCATGGCAAACATCAAGAAATCCCGCAACCACCATATGCAACTGACAGATACTGGAGAGTAAATACACCGCGAGGTGTTTGGCCGTGCTGCATATCAGCACAGGTTTTCAGGTGGCTGCGCAACATTTCCCGGCCCCAGGAATACCGACTTCGACCTGACGAAGGTAGCATGCGTCTGGACCGTAAAAATACCGCTTTAGGGATGTTTTTTTCATGCCAGTTCCAAATCCCCCGAAGATCGTCACATTACAGAGTCAGTTTGATGGTATTTCGATTGAGCACATTGAGAATGAAACTCCTTTTTTTGCAGCGGGACTCAACGAAGCATTGGCACTAATTGCTTCCAAGCCACTGGGAAGGGCTCTGCTGGACCTGGTTAAGATGGCCAGCCCTCAGGGCGGAACCTGGGGGGCAACCGTCCCGCCAGGTACAAAGGTGCTCATCAAACCACAAGCAAATCGTCGGTTTATGGAATCAGGATTTAAACCCGACTGGCTGCCAGGAGCAGTCGCTGGGCCATCGGGCATTGTGCCGAAAGACGGAATGTCGGCGACCGCCAATCCGTCCCACAATGTGCCAGCCAGGCCATTCACCTATTTGGGTGAAGGCAGTTGTAACAAAGGCAACGACACATCATGCAGCAGCGACAAGCGTGGGACATTGTGCGAGCTCTACTTTGACAGTGCTCAGATGCTGACGTCCAAAGGAGACGCAACAACGCCCTTCATCGTGTTGGCCCATGAACTTATCCACTCCTATCACAACCTGTATGGCATTGTTAAGGGCGACGGAGCCGAGGAGGAAAAATGCACCACAGGACTTTCTCCCTACCAGGATGATGAGTTCACTGAAAATGCATTTCGGAAGGCCTTTGGTATGGCTCTTCGAGCTGCCTACTAAATGTCCCTTGCCAGAACAACTGTGGTCGTTATCCGTCGCGCGGTCTGGAGTGAATTCTCCTTTTCGGTTTAACCCGATGCCGCAGGCGAGGTCAAGTCAGCCTGGCCTACGGCGTCGAACATATCAAAGGGAGCAGATCCAATAGTGTTAGGCACGATCCTTGCGGCGAATTGACGGTCATTCTCGCTGTCAAAAATTAAATAGTTTGGCACGCTTTATTGCATCCTGCAATTGCTGTGGATGTTCAGTCCCATGCTGACATCGCTGCGAGCACTGCAG
>JANPHT010000325.1:0-17943 GCA_031424595.1 Planctomycetota bacterium | reverse complement strand
CGATCAACAGCAAATCCTCCTCGAAAAACTCCGACTCAAACTGCCCGCCAAAATAATCCAACGCAAAATGTAGTGGAAACTTCTGGGCTGAAACCGCAGAAAATGCAGTGTTTCTGAAACGAGTTGGGGAAGTTGGGTTAGTTTCAGCACGCCTTTGCTGATGAAGTTCTGGGCGGTGCTCCAGCCTTTGGTCAGACCGCTCGTGAAGATCGTCCATGCATCCGACATGAACGCCGTCGTTTCCACCCACGCGACTTGCATCCCGGCCCATGCATCGACCATCAGGGAAACAACTCCATAGAACGCATCGGTCGCCAGACTGACGAAGAACTCTTTAAACCGAATCCAGTGTTCTTCGAGGAAGGCCACGCCTTTCTGCCATTTCATCTTGAGCGTCAGCCACAAAATCTTGGCGGCCATCGCCAAATCACCTGCCGCGAGTGCGTCGCCAATCCCCTGCCATGCGGCGAGTGCTTCGTCTTTCAACGCCTGAAAGGTGTCGGCCAGCCACGACAATGCGGCGGAACCGGCACCAGAAACATACAAGAGGTATGCTCCGAGCCCGACGATCGCTGCTGTGACGAGTCCGATCGGTGACAACAGCGCAGCGATAATGGTTCCGAGTGTTCCCAGCACGGCACCGATACCCGTGATCACAGAGGCAGCCACGCCGAAGGCAGCTCCCACACCAGAGATCAGTGTTCCGAGAGCGAAGATCGCAGCGCCTCCGGCTGCCACAGCGGCGGCGATCTTAAACACGGTGACGACCAGAGCTTTGTTTTCGCGCACCCAGTCGGCGATGGTCTTCGCGATGCGAATGGCCTGCTTCGTCAGATCAATCAAGAGCGGGGCCAACGCGGCTCCAATCGCAAACACGCCGCTTTTGATAACCTTCCACAGATCTGACAGTCGGTCTCCGAAGACTTCGGCCGCTTTGGCATCTTCGGTGCTGATCACCAGTCCGAGGTCGCGGGCTTGATCGCGGAGTTCCTGAATGCCTTTGGCTCCATCCTGCATCATCGGCAGCAGTGAAGTGCCGGACTTGCCAAACAGTTCCATCGCTAATGCCGCCTTTGTGGTGGGATTCGCCACCTGAGACAGGGCCTGCGCCAGTGCTTCGAACTGCTGGTCGGGAGTCATACCGGCGAGATCGGAAAACCGCACTCCCAATTGGGCCAGCGTTCCGTTGGCAGCCGTTGATCCTTCTGCGGCGGATTGCAGAAACTTCTGCATGCGACGCACACCGCCTTCGAAGGTCGACATATCGGCCCCCGATTGTTCGGCTGCATAACCGAGTTCTGAAAGAGCCTCGACCGAGATCCCCGTGCGACCGGACATCTTGGCCAGCTGATCACCCATCTCAGAGAATACGCTGGTGGCCGCCAGAAGCGGCGTGACCACCGATGCTCCCATGGCGAACAGCCCCTTACCCATGGTTTGGACACTGGCTCCGAAGGCTTTCAGCTTGCGTTCAGCCGCCCTCAGTCCGCGCACTAGCTTCGTGTCGTCGGCGAATAGCTCGACAAACGCTCGTCCTGCACGAATTGCCTGTCCTGACGCGGCCATGAAACATCATCCCACCGGAAGACTGCGGTCCACAAAGACCGCTTTCAGAATCGAAATGTCAGCGATTGGTGGATGTTGGGTGGGTGCAGGAGTTGGTCGTTTTCGGAGCGGATGAAATTCGTCGGGTCTGGCCGCTCGGCCTTTCTTCGGGTCGCGGTTCACGTTGGCGATCAGCGCCATGATGGACGACGTGTGATTCCAGTGATCGCGCTGTCGGGCTTCGGCTACCCAGACCAGTTCACGCAGTGTGAATGGCCCGGGATAGACGCCAGCGATCCCGGCCAATTGCCAGATCAGCTGCCAGACGTTGACGCCAGTGCTGTCTTCATTCGGTCTTCGAGTTCCGTGCTCTCCAGTCGCTGCGTCGCCGTCTCGATCGCCAGAGTTTCCAGCTGCTTCAGTTTGATCAGCGCTTTGCGGAAGACGGTCCGCTTCGCACTCGGGAAAAAATCGACGAGTTCCTCCAGCAGCGCGGTGGTGGCGACGTCGAGCACATCGCCTCCCAGTGATCGCCCGAAGTCTTCGTCGCTGATCCCTTTGGCGATGGCCTCCGGCTGAATGATCACAAACAGAATATCGCACAGCAGCACAGGATCGGTGATCAAACGCTCCAGCAGTTTGCCTTCGATGGCTTCGAGCAGGTTGATATTCAGGACAGAACGCACCCGACGAATGGCATCCACGTTGAGCGTGAGCGTCCATGGGTGGCCCTGCGTGTCAGTAAACGTATGCATTATGCCTTAATCCATTGAGGTAAAACGGGCTTCGTAAATGTGGCCGAGCCGGTTATGATTTCGAGAAATTCGAGGGAGAACAAAAATGGTGATTCGCGGTCATTTTCAAAATGGTGTGGTCGTTCCGGACGAGCCGGTCAGTATTCCGGAAGGAACAACTGTGAGAATTGAAGTCATCGAGTCTGAACAACAGCAGGCGTCGCGGCGCGTGGGAGGCATGTGGAAAGGCCAGGTCGTGATCGCCGAAGATTTCGACGTCCTTCCGGCTGATCTGGCTGATGCGTTTGGGGTCGGCATCGAATGAAGTTGCTCCTTGACACTCATGTTTTACTTTGGTGGCTCGATGATCCCACGAAGATTTCAGAATCGACGAGGGATCAGATTGCGGATCTGGAAAATGAGGTTTTGGTAAGCGCTGTTTCTTGCTGGGAAATTGCGATCAAGCGTGGTCTCGGAAAACTGACGGCACCAAATGGACTGAGTGCCTCGATTCAGCAATGTGGATTCGTGGAGTTGGCGATAACCGGTGTGCATGCATTGCGAACGGAATCCCTTCCATTTCACCATAAGGATCCTTTTGATCGCATGCTGATAGCTCAGTCGATTTGTGAGTCTGCCACCATTGTTACTCAGGATCGATTATTCCAGAGTTACGGGGTTCCCCTAATCCACGCGTGATTACGCCACGGTCATCCAGCTCGGCGGATCAGTCGCATACGTCGGTTTGGCCGTGACGCTGACCTTGATCGCTTCTTCGAGTGGTTCCGATCGCGTGAAGTTCATGATGGCCATCGTGGCACGCAGACCCTGCGATCCGTTTTGTGTGCTGGCCCCGTCAAGAACGGCGAATTCGATCGAGCCATTCGCCAGAAATGCCGTGCGGATGGCCGTAAAATCCGCGTCCGCCGTATCCCACATCATCTCGAATTCAAGGCTCGCATTTTTCAGCGTCGCGATGTTCGCACGCCAGCCGCCGTTGCCGCGCGTGGAGACGTCTGATTCGCCCGTTTCCAGGTTGAGCGTCACGTCGCGCACGTTCTTCACTTCGTCCCAGACAGGCGAAGCGAAGGTTCCCGTGTTGCGATACAGCCTGGCTTCCAGTCCCAGTTTCAAACCCATGTCACCACTCTCCTTTTAGTTGTACATCGCCACGACCGCATGGCCAGCGCTGATCAGGGCCTCGTTGAGGTTGACGTCGGAGGCCACAAGTGTTGCCAGCATGCGTCCGTATTTTTCCGTCGCGTCTTTCTGTGTGCGGATCGTGAGTTCGCTGGTGTTGTGGGTATGCGTGTCGATCAGATGAATCAGATAGTCCCGGGCAGCCAGTCCCTGCGGATGGGAGTCTCCCCGGATTTCCGGCGTGTTGATTCCAAACAGCCGCAGCGTCATGCGGGAGGAGATGTGGAAGCCGAGATCGACCTCGGCTTCCACAGTGTCGCCGTCGGTGACGCGGACAATTTTGGCGCGATACTCGTACATGCGACCTCCCTCCGTCATGCCTTCTCTGTCAGCCCTCGTCAGACACTCGGGGCGGCTGCAAACGATTCGCTGGACACCCGCGTTCCGGCCGCACTGCCACTGTTTGCGATCGGGCCGTTGGGCCAGCGTGTCAGAAGCGGTAACTGGCTGATCGGAATTCCGTCGGTCAGTACTGACAGGTCATCTTCGGTCGGCCAGTCTTCCAGCGACGGCACGGTGTCCAGCATTTCCGTGCTGGTGAACCATGCGGACGGGTTGTAACTGGCAAGGTGTTCATCGGTCAGCGTGAAGTCTGGTTTGGCCGCATCTTCGGTGGGGACACGGAATAATTCGGTTGCCATGAGTCGATAAACTCGGTGGAGGTATTGTCCGATCAGTCCCGAAAACGCCTGACTGATTTCCAGCGGTCGGGCGTTCTCCTGATGCTGAATGGCTTCTGTCAGCGACAACAGCATCAGTCCGGCGTATTGCTTCAGCCACTGATTGCGGACTTTGAAGTAAGGCGTCGGATAGACGAGAAACTCTTCTGGTGCCGGCAGTGCATGGGACGTTTCCATGTTGAGTGTGGCGGATGGAATCGCTCGGCTGGCCAGAATTGATCGGGCTCGGGTGCAGAGTTTGTGGATGCGGGTCAGCGTGTTGATGGATGGCGGTGTTCGCAGACGCGCGTCCGGATGCCAGAGGATGGCCTGAAGATTTCGGCCCATCACATCATTGAGATAGCGGATCGTGTCGTTCTGCGAACGTGTGTCGTTGGAGAAGTTCGGAATCGCGAGACCATATGCCCAACTCCAGCCATCGCATCATGCCCAAAGCGGATCGGACGTGACTGTGAGGGGATCGACAGGCCATCCGGTGGTGACGGCACGTCGTCAGGATCGGTCAAGCCATCCCTGACTCCGGGATCCATGATTTCCGCCAGTTCGTCCGCATCGAAACCGAGCAAGCCCAGATCGAAGTTGGCATCCTTCAACTGCGACAATTCGAGTGGCAGCAGCTCGTAATTCCACTCAGCGATCTCCGAGGTCTTATTGTCCGCGATGCGGTACGCCTTGATCTGTTCCGGCGTCAGGCCTTTGGCCACATGCACCGGGACCTTGTCGAGTCCCAGCTTCTGAGCCGCCTTGTACCGTGTGTGGCCCACGATAATCACGCCATCTTCATCGACGACAATCGGCTGGCGGAATCCGAATTCGCGAATCGATGCAGCGACGACATCGACTGCTTCATCATTCAAACGGGGATTGTGTTCGTACGGACGCAGCTGCGCGAGCTGCCATTGTTCGACCTTCATGGGACGACCTTTCCTGAAGACAAAGAAGCGGAAAGGGGTCGGTCGATTGGTCGGTGGGAGATCAGTGGATTCGTTGGTCAGTTGTTGTTGACTGTGTGATCCGAAGGCTGCTCGGGTTGTTCGTCCATCAGGGGCTGAGATTCAACGTCATCCGGATTGAGCTTCACGACCATTCCGTCACGACAGCCAACGATGGCCGAATTGAACATGCGAGCTCGGGTGACAACCGTTGACATCGCAGCCACACCAGCCGCATCAATTTTCGCAACCAGATCAGACTCATTCTTTCGAATCATGGAAGTAACTCCGGTGTTTCTCGTTTGATCTGGGCAAATCGGTGTGGATGAATGACTTCAGTGTTCTCAGAATCGCCGAAACACACTGTATCAGGTGGTTGGCGGGTTCCATCAAGAATGTACCAGGCATCAGCGATGTTTCGATAGAGGTTTCTGAAATTCCTGATGCCCTGATGATATCGGCGTTTGACCGTATCAGTCGGAATATTATGACCACCTTCCTTAACTCTCTCCGCGACACGTGAGATCGCCACCGTCTCGCTCGGAAGCCATACGAAGATCAGGATCACACGATATCCGCGTGCCAACTTCATGCGTTTCAACCGAGTCGCATAAGCCCTGCCTGCCAGCGTCGTCTCAAAACCAAAGGTCTGCTTTGCGTGGACCAGTTCGTCGATTCTCTGCAGCATCAGCCGACCGGCAGTGACCGCCTGGCTGTCTGGATCAAACGGTGAGAGCCCTGCCGCAATTAGATCTGCGTTGACGAATTCCCGACAGTACACAAATCCCGGTAGGAAGGAAGTAGCGAACGTCGTCTTCCCGGCACCATTTGGGCCTGCGACGACGTAAACGGTGGGTTGTTCAAGTTCGACTGGCATGATCACAATTTATGACTTTCGGACCAACAAAACAAACTCTGATCGCAATTGCGACTGTTCCCAATGGCCAAGCAAGCACAACGTCGCGGCGGAGTACCTATTGCCGACCTTCTTTCTTCTTTCCCCCACCTGTCGCACGCGTGCGCATACGCGGACATGTGCGTCGCGCGAGTGGGTACGGGTGAAAGAGAGAGAGAAGAGAGAGATTTCATATGTATAGCTGACTTTTTCGCATTTCCTTCTTTCACTCTTCTTTCCACTGCCTTCACCCTCCTTCACGGTTTGATGGCCGGTTGTTTCACCACGTTGGTTGATTTCGGCGTTGGGTATGGTGGTTCATTCACTCGGCAGACTGCTGCGCAGCAGTTGATAGGCACGATGAGGACGCCCGGCTGTGGCCGTCGTGACCGTCGCGATATCGCCTTGCTGTTCCAGTGTGTTGATCAGTTCCAGAAACGTTCGCGCATCCAGCTTCATGCGTTTTAGCAACACGCTGTGTTCCAATTGCTGCTCTGGCGCCTCGTGGAGTTTGCGCAACAGTTTCAGGCATTCGGCATGAAACGGATTCTCCGCGACATGCCCGTGCGCCATAAACAGCATCCGATGCGTCTGATGGGTCACAAACTGCGTGGCCCATTCGACGGCCTCCGTATCGATCAGCGGCTTGATGTGGTTCTCACTGACGGCATACAGCAACGCCAGTTTTCGAACCTGTTCATGCACGCGCCCCCAGACCGTCGTGCCAACCGGATCGCCTCGGGACTCGGCAGCCGAGTATTCGTACTCAGCAGCCAGCCGCGATTCTGCCAGCAACAACCGGGCGGAGGCTGTCGGTTCGACGATAAGCGGAACGGGATGCCACGACTGGAGATTCCCGGAACCTGGCGAGAATTCAGCCCACCAGCGGGCGGCATCGAGAACTCGCGGTGGCGGATCAATGATGCGAGCATCCTGTCCAGCACTGCGTGAGCCTGCCTCGACGATCAGCATGCGAGCAAAGAATCCGTTGGTCAGCATCCGTTCGGACAATGCCGAGTAATAGTGCGTGGGGACCGCTGTGCCATAAACGACCAGACACGGCTGATCGATGACCCCCGGCGAGTCCTTGCCGGCCTTGCGCCGCATCGGATAAATGCTGTTCGCGCAGGAATACATGGTCAGCAGTGTGCCCAGAATATTCTCGTACCGAGCATCACGCGATTTGTTGATCGACTGCAACAGTCCGTCCACTTCGTCAGTTTGGAACAGCATGGCCGGAGTCAGAAACAGGGAATCCTGCAGGCCCTCACCCGAGGCAAATTTCTCACCGAGTGAATTCAACAGGCCTGCATGGTGCAGGATTTTAGTATTGAGCTTCCTCGGCCAATCCTTACCGCCAGATGAAAACGCCAGAGCCAGCAGATAGATGTTCGTGCGATTGTCGGCTTCGTCTCTGACTTTGCGTCCGGCCAGCAAGGCCTGCAAAGCCAGCGCACCACAGAACGCCAAATGCACGTTGGGATACGGAGCTGTGGCGAGGCAGTGATCCATGACCTCGGACACAAACCCAGGAATGCGGCAGAGCGATTCTGGCAGCGGCCCGGGGATCAGTGGCGGCTGGAGCAGTCGCCGTCTGGCCGATGGTTCCGACCATGGGAAATGCCGACAGATCGACATCAGCCGCATCCTCTGTCACCGTCGCCATGCGAGCCCGAGCCAGAGTGCGCGCCATGTAATCGGCACGCAGTGCCTTTTCCGGATGCATTCCATGGCGACGTCGCCAGGCAAGAATGAGACGGGCCGTTTCATTGTCGGTCCAGCCGCGCATCATCGCGATTGTGGCGAGACTCAAATCATAGCCACTGGCAGAGCCATCACCGAGATCGCTGCGGGTACGATCCCATGTCTCACGAAATGTGGAACTCTCCAGAATGGCAGTGACCAATTTGTCCGATGGCGGCTCAGAATCCGGGAACAGTGCCACAGTGAACTCTGAGGAGACTGGAGTAACCTGCCGCTGAGCTGCAACTGTCGTTTCCTGCGGAAGGAAGTTTTCAAAGTCATTGATGTCGAAACGACGATCCCAGTCGGCCTCCAGAATGCGGACAGGTCGCAGGTCGTCCGGAGTCTTGCGGTTGATTGTCGCAGGCAGACGCAGCACACGCGTCAGGTCACCGAGGTTCTCCAGTGACCAACCCAGTCGCTGAGCGGCATGACAAACAACTTCATGCCAACCTTTCGCAACTCGAGCAGCGTGGGCACGATCATTAGCATCAGTAAATAGCCACGGTTCCTGCATGAGCCAGTACAAATGGCGACCATGACCACTGTCCACAATCAATGACGGTCGCAGAGGAAGCTCGGCCAGCAGGCGCTGAAAATCGGCATTGTCGGCTGGCAGGGCTTTGCCGGCATGGGCTTCCCCGGCGAAGTCCACGTCCGCCCAGAGAGCCGCTATGCCAGCGATGTCTTCCTGCTTACCGCGACCAGCGGGGGTACCGTGAATCAGGCCCAGCCCGAAATACACATTCTGCGTTTCGGTGAGCTTCGAGGCCACTTTGCAGGCGGCAGGGATGTGGTCGAAGAAGCGCGCACGACGTTCCGGAACCGTGAATAACGCCAGCCGGCGTTCGGTAGAAATGGAATCTCCAAACATCCCTGCGAGGAATTCTTCCATGGAAACTCAGTCTCTCCAAAGTTCCTGGCGAATCATCGGATGTGCGGCTGGCCTCGTGCTCAGTTGAATATTCGTGGTGCCCTTGTGGAACGAGAGCACATACGAAAACGCGTGGCCAGATTCGCACCAGGATTCGAGAGCGATCTGTGATCCGCGCTGATGTTCGCCGCGATTCGTGGGCGTCACGCGAGTCTGTTCCGAAGACACTCGCGTCTTTGTCTGACCTTGTTCGACGGTCACTTCGGCCGGATGCACCTGCTGGCAAGCGCACACCGGGCAGCACAGGGAATCATCGGAGCCATAACTGGCCAGGATGAAGCGGACAGGAATTCCGGGCGGTTTCAGGACGGTATTCATGAAGTGTTCCTCGAAAGGGGAGAAGCGAAGCTGAAAAACACAGCAGGTAATGGATGTCAGTCAAAACTCATCACGCGGTTCCGAGGCATCGAACGAGTCCGTTTCAAGGCGGACGTAAATCTTGTCCTTGCGGCAATCGAGGCTGTATTCGAAGGCGTGACCTTGTGCGCACCAGAGATCCAGCGTGACCTCGACACCCGTTTGTTTCGGATGGCGGTCGCTCCGAGTCACGCAGGTGAACTCCTTTGTTACTTTCGTGCGGGTTCGCTGCTGGCTGACGATCACTTCGGCCGGATGCACCTCCCGGCAGCCACAGACGGGACAACATAAGACGAAGCCACGTTTCACTTCGTCGGTCACGAAACGGGTCAGAACTTCCGGGGACTCAATCACTGCGGACATCAACAGACTCCTGACTAAAATGGGACTTCATCATCATGAGAAAATACAGACGTGACCGGTTCACCTTCCGGCGACTCCGGCATCTCACCGAGTTCGTGCTTCACGATCTGGTCGAATCGCTGACCGGCCACACTGCGGATCGTGATGGCATGGGTTGCTTTCAGCGCTCCCGCATTGGCCAGAGTGACAGCAGCCTCCGCTGTGTCGGGCACGGGATCCGGCGATCGCTGTCGCCACCATCCCTCTGCCTTTTGCCGGGCGAATCCGGTGTGTTCAAAGCAGATGAATTCCGGTTGCCAGTGATCGAGGCCCAACTGGTAATCGACTCGCATGGTTTTTGGAGCATCCGGTCCGCCATCTTTTTTCTTGTGGACGCGATAAAAGATGTCATGCACTTCGTAGCGGTTGTCATTGGCCTGCCCTGAAAGAATGCCGGCGTCTGTCGCTTTCGCCTCGTGCTTCTGTTTTTCCGGTGGCGGAAACGTGTAACCGCAATGCGGACACGTCGCGTAGCCAGCCAGAATCATCGACTGACAGATCGGGCATTCTTTCAGTGGAGCCTCACCACCGCCGAGTTCGCGTTTTTCGATCTGGATGGCATCGACCGGACCATGCCGCAGCACATTGCCGCCGAAATCCAGCACGAGACAGTTCTGCTTTCCCGGAGCCAGCCGGAAACCCCGACCGACCATCTGGTAATAAAGTCCCGGTGACATGGTCGGACGCAGCAACACCACACAGTCCAGATTGGGTGCATCGAATCCGGTTGTCAGGACATTGACGTTGCACAGGAATCGGAGTTCGCCGGATTTGAAGCGTTCCAATTGCAGATCACGAGCAGTCGTCAGCGTTTCGCCTGTAACAAATCCGCACTCGACACCATGCTGCTTCTTCAGCGTTTCGACGACGTGCTGCCCGTGCCGGACACCGGATGCAAAGATCAGCACGGACTTGCGATCGCCGGCATGTTGCATCGTTTCCCGGCACGCGGCTTCCACCAGCTGTGGTTCGTCCATCAGGGATTCCAGCAGCCCGGCGACGAATTCGCCGCCACGCACCTGCACGCTGCTGGTATCGACCTTGTCACGACCGGCTTTGGTAATCAGCGGAGACAAATACCCCTGCACGATCAGTTCCCGCACACCGACCTCGTAACAGACGTGATTCAGAAAATGATCGGGAGTGCAGATCAGTCCGGACTTGAGTCGAAACGGCGTGGCTGTGAAACCCACGATGCGCAGGTGCGGACACACGACACGGGCGTCGGCCAGAAATTGGCGATACATGCTTTCGCCTTCCACGGCGATCATGTGCGCTTCGTCAACCAGAATCAGATCGACCGGCCCGAGTTCGCAGGCACGCTTATAGATCGACTGAATCCCGGCGACGATGACAGGCGCTTTGGTTTCACGCTTCTTAAGCCCGGCAGAGTAAATGCCGAACTTCACGTCGGGACACACCTGTCGGAGTTTTTCAGCGGACTGTTCAAGCAGCTCTTTCACATGGGCAAGGATCAAAACGCGTCCCTGCCAGTTCTTGACAGCATCACGGCAGATCGTGGCCATCACGGGCGTCTTACCACCGCCGGTTGGAATCACCACGCACGGATTGTCATCCCGTGTTCGCAGATGTTCATAGACGGAGGCAACAGCTTCCTCTTGATAGGGGCGCAGCGTGATCACGGGTGAAAACCTTGGTCGGGAATTTTGCTGTTGAATAACATGCTGCGAACACGTATACTTTTCTCACACAGATACGTACAAGGAGCATCTGCGATGAAAAAATTGACTCTCAGCGCCGAGCCTGATGTGATTGCAGAGGCACATCGCCTTGCGGAACTCCAGGGGACAAGTGTGTCGGCCATGTTTTCCAGGATTGTTCGGCTGCTGTCGCAGCGCGATCGCGAGCGACCGCGAATTGGCCCCGGAGCAAAGAAAGCCTCCGGACTGATCCAGTTGCCGGAAGGCAAGTTAGATCGCGATGTGCTCGAAGAGGCTCTTGCAGAGAAGTATGAGCTCTGAAAATGAAGGTCTTTTTCGACACGAATATTTTGATTGACGTACTGGCGAATCGGCAGCCGTTCTATGAGGACTCGGCCGAGCTGTGGACGCTCTCGGAACGGAGGACGATCACTGGGCTGGTGTCGGTTCTGACATTTACGAATACGTTCTACATTGTGCGACGTCTCACGGACTTGAAAACAGCGAGACGTGCGCTCACGCTGATTCGTGATGCGTTTACGCCAGTAGCTTGCGACGGCGATATCATCAACCAGGCGATTGCATCTCGCTTCGGTGACTTCGAAGATGCGGTTCAGTACATGAGCGCGACTCAGATCGGAGCGGATTGCCTTGTCAGTCGAAACGTCAGTCATTTTCCAGACTCCGGCCCTTGCCCTGTTCTAACGCCTGCCGAGTTTTTGGCAGCGCATTCGTTTGAGTCATAGAGTTCTTTGCTTCAGTGATCCGGACTCGAGCTCGACCATCGACAACGGGTTCCAGCTTCCGAATTGTGAGCTCCACAATCTGACTGTCGTCGTGGTAGACGCCTGCGGCTTCCAGTGCATCCAGAAGACTCTTCAGCAGATTGTCGATGTCACGTCGGCGATGGTCCGGCGGATAGACATCGACCTCAACGATCAATGCTCCCTCTAGAGGATGAAGCCGTCTCAGTGCCAGGAGTGAGCACACGCTTTCGCGAAAGGCTCGCCCCTGGCGACTGATGAGCGTCCTTGCTCCAACCCGCCGCCAATAATGATTGACTGACGGCGGGTACGGCAGATCGAACTGCAGTTTCACGACCGCTTCCATGGAGCGACGCTGGAGGCTGCAGCAGCAGCCATTGGCGGGGCGGAAGATTCCTTCTTCGCGTAGCCAGCGATCTCATTGGTGATGTCACCGGTGTCCTGCCGTTTGCGACATTTCACCGTGATCATCAGCGGCAGGTTGTGCAGTTCGACCGAATCGTTTGGAGCGGTCACTCCGACGGCCCGGCAGATCGCAGAGAGTTCCGCACGGGCAATCTGAACGGCGGTGGCGTTCGGGTTGTCGAGGTTCAGCCGAGCCCAGAGGATGCGGCCCTTGTAGATTCCTTCCTGGATCTGGAAGGTCAGCTGCAGGTAATGCCCTGTGCCGGCTTTCGTGGGTTTCTGTTCGGACTCCGTGATCAATGCCAGATATTTGCCGGCAGGGATCGGATCAAATTTGGCGGCTGGTTCCACCTGGTTCGCGTCAAAGCCGTTGAGATTGGCCATGGTTAGTTCTCCACATTCGTTTGAGCTGGGTTGGTAAAGGCCGCCATAAAGGCCGGCCACGACAGAGGAAGTTGTTCAGGCAGCGAGAAACGGTTCTTGGCCACGCAGGACGGGCCACCGATCGTGCGGAGGACGCGTTCGCCACCGTCTTTGCCGATGCCAAAGGCGACGCCGCGTTTGCGATTGAATCCGGCGTCTTCGGTTTGCACACGGATTTTGCGAGTCGCAAACATCACGGCGTCAGCCCATTCACACACGAGGCTGCACGCATGCTTGTGCAGTCGAGGCGAATAGCGGTCGTAAGCGGTCGCTTCCGGATCTTCGAATTTCTCGATCCGGGCATGAGCGATACACAGCACGACCATGCCGCGTTCGAGGCGTAGGCGATTCAGCAGTGACAACAGATGCCGCCAGTGGGTTAGGGCATGCGTGTAGCCCTTCGCGTAGCCGCCATCGACCTTTTCGATGCTGCTGACATTGTGCTGACGGCAGAGGTCGTCCCAGATCAGTCGCTCCAGCCAGTCGAGCGAATCGATGACGACGGTCTGATATTCATGCGGCTCGTTGATCAGCGAGTTGAGATATCCGACCACGTCATCAAACGATGTGGCCAATGGAAATTTGTCGCAGTCGATTTCGGCCAGTCCATCTTCGGTCTGAATGAAGACCGGAGCCGGGCACTGCGAACCAAATGTTGACTTGCCGATGCCTTCGGTGCCGTATAGCACCAGGCGTGGGGGAAGCGGCTGTTTGCCGCGTTGAATAGTTTGAAGAAGAGTCATTGGATCGATCCTTTTCTTGTGAGTGATGTGGGTTTGTGTCCTTCAGACAGCTATCACGTATGCCGTTTTGAAGGCAGCTGTCCGTTTTTTGTGATCAATCTTCGAAACCAGCTTTGCAGAAGAATTCGCGTGCGGCTTCGAGCGAGTTTCGAACCTGACGGCGCGAGGTTCCCAGTTCGCGTGCGGCGGACACGACGGCGCCGGACATCACACGCTGGCAAACCTGCTGCACAGCGAGAGGCAGACTGTTGAAACCGCACTGAAATGCTTCGTCGGTTTCCCTGGCTCGGAATTCATCCTCCGATGATCGCGTCGAGCGACGTCGATCATCAGATTCCGCCAGACCAGTCCCGGCTGAGGACCTGTGTTTCGAAGAGATCTGATCGATCGACTGAGCATGAACGCACTCAGCGCGTTTGGAGCGTTGGCGCTCCCGGACGAGCGTGGCCACCGTTGTGTTGACCACACGATTGATGAAGGTGTCCACGGAAGCTCGGGCGGGATCAAATTTGGCCGTCTTGGTCAGGACGGCGGCCCAAAGTTCCTGTTCCAGGTCTTCGGCTTCATTACGACGGAATCCAGTCGTTCGCGAAAGCTGCCAGGCTTTGAAACAAACCAGGCGTTGGGCATAGGGCGTCAGAAATACGTCCGGTCTTACACGTTCGCACATCAATCTTTCTGAGGCCGGAAGCAGACACCCGGAAAGCCGCAGAAAACTTGCGGTAAGCGACGAGTGACGGCACCTTGACCGTCCATGAAAGACATCGCAACTGACCCTCGGGTGATGGCCTCGGCGGCCTTCAGACGGCATAGGTCAGCACGATGGCTCGCACCGCAGGCTTCATGGCGGATTTCAACTCAGCCTCGGACAGTGATCTCCAGTCACGCAATAGCCACACTTCTCGCGACTTCTGTTGCCAGGAAGCTCGCCCCAGACGCCAGAGCTTGTCTGGAATTTCCACAGACACTGTGCCCGTCAGCGAGAGCGCCCGTGCAACATCCGTCGCAATGGCGTGCAGATCGAAACACCATTGGAGGAGCTCCTCCGGGCGAAGTCGCACCCGGCCATATTCCGGGCACGGAATAAACCAACGGACGCCTCCTCCCGGAGCCTCCAGCATGATGGGCTGTTCGTCGTGATCGAGACATTCCGGGCAGACAACGCATTCCGCGGCGGCCGTCTCTTGCAGCCACGATTGCTTCAGCACCTTCAGTACATCGGCCTCCACCCAACTATCAAAACTATGGCTGGTGTAGCCATGGTTTTGAGTGTTTAACATCAGCCACAGTGTACGCAGCCAATCACGCATTGCAGATTCCCCACATTCGAAGACAGCGTTCGCCAACGACACGCAGATCGTCAGCTTTTTCTTTCAGATTACAGGTGTTCGGTGCATGAACACTGAACGACAGAGGACTGACGCGAGATCGTCCACGTGGCCGCACTTGAAGATTGAAGCCCACCGACAAAACCCTGAGGCAGTCGGGCTTGAACGCCCGTTGTGCCAGACGGTCCCGGAGCTGCTTCTCCGCGGCGGTCAGATCCATGTCCGATGAGAACCCGATCTCCTCATATCGCACGCCGGTGGAATTTCGAGGTGCGTAGCGAATGTGAGTCAGCCGTACGCTGGAAACTCGATCCTCCGGCGAAGTGGGAAGCTGCAGTCCAGACGACAACAGATGGTCGAGCCGATAAGCCGGACGTTCTGCAAACGGCGCATCCACTGGTTGTGCAAGGATTGCTCGACAGAACGCCTCCTTGAGGTGCGAATGGATCTCACGACCGCCACGAGCCGCCACGTCCAGTGTTCCCTGCTGACGATCCAGCGAGAAGACATTGGAGAACGCATACCGTCCCGACAGCGCTTCGATGTGGCCATCCTCCTCAAACTTCATCAACGGGTCGGGCCAGTTGTCCAGATAGGCACAGAGATAATCCACCCCGGACTGCCGCTGATGATGTTCAATACAGCAATGCCGTCCACGCAGCTGTGCTGAATAAATATGGCGGAGTTCGTTCTGCAGAGCTGCGATGCGAAAATTATCAAGTTGCAGATCTGCAGGAACGTTGACTTTCGAACGCTTCCAGTAACGGCCAGTCAACGCGGATTCGGCGCGAGCGAGGAACGCCGCCTGCGAAAACGCTTCTGGCAAATTCAGCCACGCCCAGACGATCTGGTCGTTGCGATGTTCAAAGCGGTCGAACTCACCAACCCGCTCGGGGTGATGAGTTTGAATCTCCTCCAGCAACGCGGTCATCCCATGCTCCTGTGACAGCGTGTGGATTTTCTGCAGCACGAGCTGCATGTGGGCACGTTCCTCGTCCGGGATAGATTGCCACGCCTCATACAAAGGCCCACAGCTGCGGCGTTTGACGCTGGCTCCGTGGGCAGGAGGCGTGCCTTTGTGGCGAAGGATGAACTCCCGCAGGAGGTTGAGAGATAAAGAGCGCAAGACACGGATCGGATCGAAAGTCTGAGCCATAGAAATAGTCGTTCCCATGAGACGTACGGCGAACGGCCTCCATACCAGTGAAACGCGCAAGCCAGCGCGCACGGGGAGCGTAAACGTGAGAAAAGAAGAGGGCGCAGCCACAGTTTAATGGGCAGCGCAAGCAGAGCCGTCAGGCAATTGGAGGCGGCAATTCCAAGGCGACAAAGCGGAGTTCGCGGTCCTGCGCGATAAAGGCCCAGCCAGACCATGTGCCCCACGCCAGCTGGAAGAAACAGGCCTGCGTCAGGCTTCTGAGTGTCCGACTGTGGAGCATCAAAATGGTCCCAAAAAACGGCTGCAAACGTCATGCAGCGGTGCAATGCAAGACTGATCAAAGAGGGCTGCAATCTACCGCATTGACAGTCCGTGTCAACGTTTTGATCGGCACAAATGGGGACTCACAGCGACCGCCTGAACGCAACTCATTACCCCACAACGACGTAGTGATTTGGACATTTTTCTGAACACTGAATCAAGCGTTTCGGAGCGATGATGGATTGCGATCGTGCAGTAATGACGATCACGGACAGCCCCGGTCGACATAAGCATCCATGAGACTTAAACTCCTTCGCGACAGCCAGATTTTCAGCGGAATGTGCTCCCACGGACCTGATCCCTTTCACGAACCTTACCCCTATGGCAATACCGGATTTTCAGTCGCTCATGCTGCCGTTTCTTCAGGTATTGGCCGACGGACAGGAACGTTCGACGAAGGAAATGGTTGAACTTTTGGCTCAGCGTTTCTGTCTGACTGACGCAGAATTAGAGGAAGTGCTGCCGAGCGGCCAGCAGACGATTTTCAGCAATCGAGTGGCATGGACCAAGACCCACTTGAAGAACGCGGGCCTGGTCGAGAATCCATCGCGAGGACGCGTTCGTCTGAGCAGCGATGGCATCCGAGTTTTGGCGGAGGCACCAGCCCGAGTCGACGTTCGGTACCTGCGTCAGTTTGAGAATTATCGCACGTTCACGGGCAGCAACAAAGACTCGAACGAGCCAATCGTTCCAACCCTGGAGTCAGCGGAGCCCGTTGCTTCGACGCCTCAGGAACTGTTCGAATCGTCGTTTCGTCAGATGCGTGATGCATTGGCAGAAGACCTTCTGGACCGGCTGCTTGAATGCCCTCCTCAGTTCTTCGAGAGAATTGTGGTCAAGCTGTTGCATGCCATGGGCTATGGTGGGCAGTTTGGCGAAGGAAAGGTGACCAACTATTCTCAAGACGGCGGTATCGACGGAGTAATCTACGAAGACAAGCTTGGGCTGGACCTGGTCTGTATTCAGGCAAAGCGATGGCAGGGCAATATTGGACGACCAGTCGTGCAGGCCTTTGTCGGCAGCATGGACATGATTCGGGCGAAAAAGGGCGTGGTCATTACAACGGCCGATTACTCGCGTGATGCCCTTGAGTATGTTGATCGCATCGAAGGCAAGCGGGTGGTGCTCGTCAATGGCAAGCAGCTCTGCCAACTGATGATTGACCACAACGTCGGCGTGGCAGACAAAGGCACTTTCGTTCTCAAAGAAATCTCCAACGATTTCTTCGAAGACGTGTGAACCGTGCATCTGACCTTTACTCGCCACGCACACAACGCCGCCCCATCACACGAGGTTTTTATGGATTCCGCCCGGTTCCCCATTCTTCTCGGCAATGTTTATGCAGCCGTCGATGAATTGGAGAGAATGTTCCCCGGGCGACATTTCACGCCCGACGGGCACATGGTTGGCAGCATCGGCGAGGCCGTGGCGGCTTATTATTATGGAATCACGCTGTTTACGGCGTCTGCGAAAGGGCATGATGGCAAGGCGGATGGCCGACTTGTGCAGGTGAAAGCGACTCAGGCAAAGATGATCACCATCAGCAGCGAACCGGAGTTTCTCCTGGTGCTAAAAATCGGTTCAACGACAAATGAAGTGCGCGGCATAGAAACGGGGGATTATCCGATGAGTTCGAACTTAGCGAGATGGAGAGCGTAGAGTTTAGCGATAAAATAATCACGATCTCGGTAGCCGTAGGCGGATCGCTGGAGGGCAC
>JANPHT010000324.1:0-2618 GCA_031424595.1 Planctomycetota bacterium | reverse complement strand
GCTTGGCAGACATTGTCCGAGATCGGTTGATGCCAATTGAAATCTCGTCGGCGGAGCGACGGGTGTACAGTACGCCTGTCGCTCCGCCGACGAGATCGAGCGAACTATGATCCGTGGAGCACATCCTCGCCGCACAATCCTGAAAGCGGGTCTTGGCGGTTTTGCATCGTTGAGTCTGGCCGATGTGCTGCGGTTGCAGAGTCAATCGATGGCCGCCGGGACGACTGCGAATCCTCAGGCACGTACGGCTGTGATTCTGGTTTGGCTGCGCGGTGGTGCGAGTCATCTGGAAACGTTTGACCCCAAACCTCAGGCTGCTCAGGAGTTTCGTGGGCCGTTTTCTCCCATCGACACGAATGTGCCTGGAATTCAGATTTGCGAACTTCTGCCGCGGCTGTCGACCATCGCAGATAAGTATTCCATTCTGCGTTCGATTGCCCATACGGGAGGCGGTCATCCGGCCGGTTCTTTGCAGGTGCTGGCGGGTGATTCGGATCCTCAGGACAAACTTGTCCCGGTGCTGCCCGACTGGATGTCGATTGCCAGTTATCTGCGACGTGACTCCGTTCGCAGTCTGCCCAACTACATCGCGGTCAATCCTGTCGACAACTACGACAATTTTACGATCGCTGGTCCCACCTATCTTGGTCCGGCCTATCGACCGTTCTCGGTGGTTGGTGATCTCAGCAATCCGAAGTTTGAAGTGCCGAACATCGGTATGCCTGCAGAAAATCTTGATCGATTGCAGCGACGGATGTCCCTGAAAAATGGGTTCGATCGGCTCCGCAGCGGACTGGATGTTGCGGGAACTCTGGACGCCATCGGTCGCTTCGAGGGGCAGGCACTCAGCCTGCTGACGAGTCCTGAGGCCGGTGCGGCATTTGATCTGAATCAGGAGCCGATTGATGTTCGCGAACGTTACGGTATGAATGCCTGGGGACAGCAATGCCTGATGGCTCGTCGACTGGTCGAGGCGGGTGTTGAAATCATCACCACGGAATTTGATGGTCCGCTGTGTGGTCGAGTGGCCAACTGGGACGACCATGCGGTGAATCATCATGTGTTCGATGCGAACAAGTTCCGTGCGCCATTTTTTGATCAGGCGGTGTCAGCACTGATTGAAGATGTTTATGCACGCGGGCTGGATCAGCGAGTGCTCGTGGTTGTGGCTGGAGAATTTGGTCGCACCCCGCGAATCAGTTATGTGGCCAGCAGCGGCGGTGGCGTCGCCAGTGCTGCAGCCGGAGTTGTTCAGCCAGGACGTGACCATTGGCCTCGAGCGAATTCCATGATCTTTGCCGGCGGCGGGATTCCGACTGGCCAGGTGATCGGCGCAACGGATGTCCGAGGCGAGGATCCGATCGACCGACGCGTCGAACCGGGCGATTTTCTGGCGACGATCTACAAGCACCTGCAGATTGATTATGCGAACGAAGCCATCGAAAACTTTACGGGCCGACCTGTGCCGATCCTGAATTCCGGCAAACCAATTCCGGAACTGACACGCGGAACGTAAAGGTTCGAAGGGCTATCTGGCCCGTGAAACTAACGCTGTCGCAGATTCCGACGTGCCTGTCCCGCTTTATCAAGTGCGCACATCGCAAATGGGACAGGCACCGATCCCACCCGCTGTCAGTCTTTTTGAAGATTGGACTTTGATCGGAGCCAGTTCCATTTGCTCAACTTACCGTGCGCAATGCGCAGCTAGCTCATTTTTCTCGCAAGGTCTGCAATCTGACCAATCGCTTCCATCGCGACAAGCTGATCAGAACGGCCATTTGTTCGAAAGACTCGAGCGCTGTCGATGATGTGAATGGCGTTTCGATCTGTGGCAAATAAGCCGGAGACGAGCCCGGCGATCTGGGATTCGTTCCCATTTAACAATGCCGCATGCAGGGCCGCTTCCCGTGATTCGATATTGGTCATCTCATTCTGATAGTACCTCAGATCACTCAGCCCATGCTTGTAGAGATTCAGGCAGAAGTACGCCAACATTTCCAGGATGACGATTATTGCCATGCGCGGTGCAAAGTAGACAAGTTGTTCGCTGGAGACCTCGTGTAGCGGATTCTTCATGACAAAAAATGCCAGGGAGCCAATTCCGCCAACTGCAAACACGAACCCGGTCAGGACGCCGGCCTTGCCGCGATAACGAATACTGTTCATGAAACCCGAAATGCGGGATTTAGAATCTGCAAAAGAGCTCTCCATTCGATCGATGCCGTACCGCGCACGAATCGTCTGAATGAGATCCGTGGAGATCACATTGTTGATCTGCGAAACCAGCAATGCTCGCAGCTCACTGTCTGCAAACAGGTCCATGGGAGGAGTTGTCGTTGCTTGTTGAGCCATGCTCGCGGCAAGCTTTTCAAGGCGACCAATAGAGCTGAGGATCGAATTCTGCTCCGCATGGTTTGCTGCGGGAGTCATTACGGCCGCTGCGCTTGACGGCGAAGACGTTTCCGCTTGTTTTCCCATTGTCGCAGTGTTGCCTGCGCTCGCTCCAGACGTCAAAGACGGTGATTCCACTAAGGAAGGCAGTGTTGCACTTTGCTTGCTGATTCTGGAGAGGAAGAGAACAACTGCAATTGGAAGCAAGATGGCTGCTGAAGCCGTGG
>JANPHT010000323.1:0-1830 GCA_031424595.1 Planctomycetota bacterium | reverse complement strand
GATGCGTGGAATCAACTAAAGCTGGCAGTCAGCGGCAATGTGGTCGCACTGAGCCTCAATGGGCTGCCGGTCTATGAATGTGAACTTGACCCGTCTAATCATCGCACATTTGGACTGTTTCATTACGCCGATCAGACGCAGGCTCTTGTCCGAAACGTGACGATGCACGGCAACTGGCCGAAGAGACTTCCGACCGTCGCGGATCAGGAACTGGCTGATCCTGTAGCGATTCAGTTGGACCGTGACGTGCCGAAGTTGACCCATGTTTTCACGCATGACTTCGGTACAGAGGGCTTCCCAGGCAAGTATTTCGCTAGTGACGATACGGATCAGCGAGGCCAACTGAGCATGCGGTCTGACGGCGCATTTGTAACCCGGCCTGGAGAAGGGGTCTGGCTTGACCGCAACATCCGAGTGCCCTTCGTCATTCAGGGAGACTTTGATATTGAAGTGGCGTTTGATCAGCTAAAAATGCAGAGCGACAAAGATTCCTGCATCATGCTGGGAGTGCAGTTGGATGACGAGCTTCAGCATCAATGCCGTATGCTGCGCATCAGGACGGAAGCCAAACTGCAGCAAGTCCATGCGTCGTTGTCGGTGATCCACAAAGACGGCGGCCGATCCTTTGGCGCTCAGGAACCAACGGCATGTGAAGCCACCAAGGGGCGGCTGCGACTGGCGCGTCGAGGCACCACGCTGCACTACCTCTTTGCAGAAAATGACTCCGCACAATTCCGCGTCATCGGAACCGAGCAGGTCTCGGACAAGCCTTGTGTGCCCGACGGAATCACACTGCACACTTTGTGCCACGGGAGCGGTGAAACTCAGGTGTTGTGGAAATCGATCACCCTGCGTTCCAGTCGAATTTTGATGAAGAGCACAGCCGCTGATTGAGGGCCGATCAATCTGTATGCCAGGAATGTTAGTGTCACCTGCGACCGCGTGAGGTATAAAACCGACAGAGAGGACGCTCTCGTCAGTTCCGCTCCAGATCCTCGATTCCGCAAAAAATCTGCTTCAGAACGGACTCGCCACCATTATGCGCTGAACTCAGGTTACACTCGATTTGACAAAGGCACATGGCAGCTTTTTTCTTCACTTTCGTCAATAGGGCGGGTGGTACTTAGTTCGCTTAGTTCAACGGAAAAGAGCGTGCCTCGGCAAAACGAGCCCGGGCACGCTCCTCGATATCGTCTGGGACCCGGTTGGCAGCAGCAGGATTTTTCTCACCGCCGCCCCCCAATGAGAAATCTCAAAGCTTTCCGATCTTCTACGGTTTCGTTGCAAATCCTCGTCCGAACGCCGTTGTTCACAGCGTGGGACGGGTGTCGTTGTTGATGATCGTGCCCCGCCCCTGACTGTCAGCGAACGTGGCATTGACCGCACTGCTCAGGTTGACCAAGAAGGTTTCATTCGCCTCAAACAACGTGTCCCCTTTCACCGCAACCCTGACTGTCCGCCTCGTCACGCCCGCCAGGAACGTCAGCTTTGTCGCCGCGAGAGCCGTGTAATCAGAGGCTGATGAGGCCGTGCCATTCGCCGAAGTCGCCACCACCGTAACAGCCCGTCCGCTGGCCGCCGACAGAGTCACCGTGAACACGGCGTAGAGCGTGCCCGAGTTCCCTTCTTCCAAAGAGACGTCGCCGATTGACAGCTTTGGAATGGCGTCGTTGTTGACGATCGTGCCCCGCCCCTGACTGTCAGCGAACGTGGCATTGACCGCACTGCTCAGGTTGACCAAGAAGGTTTCATTCGCCTCGTACAGCGTATCCCCTTTCACCGCAACCCTGACTGTCCGGCTCGTCACGCCCGGCAGGAAGGTCAGTTTTG
>JANPHT010000322.1:0-18916 GCA_031424595.1 Planctomycetota bacterium | reverse complement strand
GGCCGCGGTGGCTTTGTTTTTGCGCCCATGGACGGTGTTTCGTCGAAACTCCTGCCTTTGTCGCGAGGCGGCCTCCTGATGTAAAAAATCCTGCCGGCAATGAGTTTCGATCGTGCCCGTGCTTTTTATATCATTCCCCTTCGCCAGCTGACCTCACACTGTCTGCACCGCGAATCATGCGAAACTGAGGGCTGAGCACGATCGTTTCCATAGCCACCGAAAAACGATACTCATCTGCCTTCAGCCGATTCATCATGTCATCAATCAGTGGTTCGTCAGACAATTGCACCGACCGGCCCAGCGCATAACCCAGCAGACGACGGCAAAACGTTCGCAGGAAGTCTTCACGGCGATTGTTCAACAGATAGTTTCGCAGACCATCCACGCCATTGACCGGTGTTCCGTCCGGCAGAACGGCCGCCACATCAATCCTGTGACCACTCGCATCTTCGGCACGCAGCCGACCGATCGTGTCGAATTGTTCCAGTGCGAAGCCGAAGGCATCGATTCGATCGTGGCATTTCGCGCAGGCCGGGTCACTGCTGTGAAGTTCGATCAACTGACGCTCTGTCAGTTCGGCGGGCACCACTTCGGGCAGTACTGGGACTCCTTTTGGCGGCCGTGGTAACTTGTCACCCAGCAGGAATTCTGACACCCAGTTTCCGCGAAGAATTGGGCTGGTACGAGACGCTCCCGACTGCTTGGCCAGCGTTGCCGCCATGGTCAGAATACCTCCCCGAGACACTCCTCGGGTCCCGCTGACTCGTTGCCAGCCATCCCCTTCAAGTCCCGCGATTCCGTAAAATTGAGCGAGTTGGCTATTTACGAAAGTGTGATCCGCGTCGAGCAGTTCCAGAACGGATCGATCGTTACGAAACAGATCTTCGAAGAATCGAATCGACTCTTCGTACATGTCGGCGCGCAGTTCCTTAAACTCGGGATAGTGCTGATCGCTCTTTTCATCGAGCTGATCAAAATCACGAATGTGCAGCCACTGGCATCCAAACTCGATTGCCATGCGGCGAGTCCTTGGGTCAGACAACATCCTGCGCGCCTGGGCTCTCAGGATGTCAGACTCATTCAGGGTGCCTGACGCCACAGACTCCAGCAATTCCTGATCAGGCATCGACGACCACAGGAAGTAACTCAATCGAGTTCCCAATTCCTGCGGACTGACTGTCGTGGGCTTAATTCCAGCGGAAGCGTGCTCGCCGCGATACAGGAACGCCGGAGTGACCAGGACTCTGGCCAACAGCATGCGAATGGCGGCATCATGAGTCAGTTCCTGCTCTTTGAGCTTATGATATAATCTTGTCAGCTGCGTTTTTTCTGCGGCAGTGACCGGACGTCTCCAGGCTCGATCGGCGAAATCCAGAACGCCCTGCAGATGGACAGGTTCCGTTTCGGTCATCAGCGTTCGAAATTGTTCCGCCCGCAGCATGATGCCGTCCCGCATCGGCGTGAAGGCGCTGGGGTCAGCATCCTGTGTGGCAAATTGCCAAAGCTGTTCATACGCGTCCACAAGGGCCAGGGCATCCTGGCTGACGTAGTGCATGTCGTCCCAAAGCTGATCCAGCTCGGCGGCTTCTTCCGCGTTCAACATGAGTCGCTTCAGATGGTCATCTTCGCGGTAATACAAAGTCAGTGTGACGACTTCATCGACCGGCACGATTTTGGTGTAACAAAGGGCCGCCGGGAACAACTGACGAAACTCCTCAAACTGAGCCATCATTCGCTGCCTGGCGGCGCTGTTGTCGTTGACCAGAATCGGCGAATCGTGACTCACCGGCTTGTCGCCGTCAGACCATGTCGATTTACCGCCCTTGATGGACGCTGCGCTGGCAGCGAGGCCCGACATGCGTTCTGGCTTCGAAGTCAGAACCTGAAGCTGAACGGTTCCCTCTGCTCCTGTCTCCGCATGCAGAGCCGTCGTGGCGACGAACTCACAACCTTGAACAAAGTCCGCAGGAATCACAACCTCCAGCACGGAGGGGGCTTTGACGCAAATGCTGGCCAGGTCCATCTCGCTGCCATTCGGATGCTTGCCAAAGATCTGCGGGTCGAGTCCAAACGGAGATTCAGTCACGACATCGGCCTCCCGCTTTTGTAACAGCAGCTCTTTCCGCACTGCGGAAAACAACGGCCCGTTGAGTGACGAAAGTTGTTGGTGCAGAACGGCATCGGGAGCCTCGGCCGCCAGGTCTCCCGGGCCGGTGGTCAACAGCGTCTGCAGCTTGTCAGCGATCTGGCGTTTTGCGGCGGCATCGGAAGCGACCTGCCATTGAGCAATCAACGAACCCGCGGGAATAATTGACTGCGCAGCACCGCCCGCATCGGGCTCGCTGTAAAAATGCCACACACCGGCGTTGCCCAGTCGATCCGCGTGGGGATTGCCGGCCAGAATGTCAGAAGACACATCTTTGGCGAGATCCCATTCTCGCACATTGTCACCGACTGTCGTGATCGTGAGACCAATCGAGGTCATATCACACGAATGCTCGCCGTCTCGGGGTCCGATGATGAGTGAAAGCAGATCACCCGGCTGCACCACGAGATTTTCGAATGGCCCAAAGACATGCTCTTCCGCGCCAGCGGCTGTTCCCGCTGCAAGTCGTTGCCGAGTACTCCCTCGACGTAACTCCACGAGCCACGTGACGCCGTTGCCGCAACCAATATGAGCCCTCTGAACTCGCCCAGTGACTTTCACCGCACCGGCCACTGAACTCTTCCATCCGACGATCGCTCGCAGCTTTGGCGACGGATGAACGCCGACGCTGTGAGGATGCATATCGCCGGGAATTCGTACGAACTGATCCGATGAATTTGCCAGCACGCTTAACGCATCAGGCCCGGTCCAGCCCTTCACAAAATCGTAGTTTTCGGTTCGTTCCAGTTTGCTTGTGATGTACGAATTAACCGTTGCTTCTCCAGCCCCGATGCCAAGATAGGCGAACCAGGAAGCCAACACGGATCGGTCCACCGAATGCTTCCAGGCAAGGATCTCCATGGCGGCCGGATCAAGCGAAGTTCCGGCTTCTGCGGCGGCGTTCAGGCAGTCTGCCGCTGTTGCCAGCACTTGTGCACGATGAGCCGTCAACGAAGCCACGGCGTGTCGCACGTCACGCAACAGGAGATCGGGTTGACCGGGTGCCACGAAGCGAGCATTTTCCCAGACCGCAAAATCGTTTTCACTGCCGTCGGCGGCGTCTGACGCGGCCAAGTACAGAACGACGTTTTTTCCGTCCTGCGGTGCCGGAATCTTCAGGCGGATTTCCTGCCGAGCGGCAAGTGGCTGAACGGGAATCTGCCATGCTGCGGGACCGTCCCGCTTGCCGATGTGACCAATCGTCGTGAATCGCCACAACGTCTGCTGCCACTGCGCAATCGTTGTCACGATCGCGGGAGCATCGTCAGGCTTTGCAGATTGCCATTGAGTGCGGATCATGTCGAGCACCAGCGATGGCCTGACGTCATTCAGCTCGTTCCAGAGCAGTGTCAGATACTTTTCATTGAGTCCGTGTTCCGCAGCAACTTCGGACAGAGTTTTGGCACTTGCTCTCAGCGACTCCCGTTCGATCAGAGTTGTCCGCAGATACTTTTCCAGCGGCAAGCGTCCGCCGCCGTTGGTTTCAAACTGAATGCCCTGGAGATTGACAGCAGTAGCTCCGGCATTGTCGGTATACCGAGCATAGAAGTTTCGAATCTCCGTCAGTTTTTGGTTGGTCCAGTCTCGCGGCGTTGTCGCAACGGAGAATTGAATTCCTTGCGGAAGCAGCATGGCGTGACTGGCCACTTCTTTGCCTGCGTCCAGATATTTCTGGACCAGCGATGGCGACATCACGAGTGCGTTGCCGACGTTGGTGAAGCCTTCCCCGGCAGCGCTGTCGACGGGAAACTGACGAGCGGGCTCCAGAGGAACGCCGGTCAGATCCTGAATAGTATAAGTGAACTCGGCATTGTTCAGCCGTCGCAGAACGACCGGACCTGGATCACCTGCGTTGGCCTTCGCGTCAGCATCCAGAACGGCTCGAACCCAATTTCGCAGCGACGTGTGTTCGACTTTGGTCGGCTGATGTTCGGCTTCTTTGGGTGGCATTTCGCCGTCGTCCATCATCTCGACGACTCGCTGCCAGGGCACCACATTCTGACGCATCTTCGCGACTGACTGAAATTGCTCCAGGTCCAGTTCGCCCTGTTTTTCGTCGGCCGAATGGCAGCTCAGGCAGTACTGTTTTAATGCCGCCTGCTGAGTCTGTTCAAACTGCTTTTGCAGCGGAGCGAAGGCATCTGTCTCCTGCGCGGTCGTGACATTGCAAAGCAAAATCAGCGAAAGCAGGAACGTGGAAAGGCGGCCTTGAGGACAATACATGAGCGGCTCCGGGTGGGAATGCTGGCGGCTCGGCGGGGAATGTCAGTAATTTTCCCCTCCAAGCATAGCGTTCCCAGGGAGCCGGGTACAGCAGTGCGAAGTCAAAGTGCGAAAGTGCCAAAGAGGCAATGTGCGAAAGTGCGAAAGGGGCAAAGTCAACTGCTGCTACTACGGCTGTTGTTGTTGCTGTTGTTGCTGTTGCTGAATGGTGGCGGCTTGAGTTTTGAGCTGGTCATCCATGTCTTGCATATGGATGCGATACTGATGATCGAGGTCATCAAAGGACACACCAGCGATTTTTGAAAGAGAAGGGACTGTCAGGATCTCATCGCCCGTGGGGCGATAGATCGCCGCCAGAAGTGCAATAAGATCGTCACGATAGAGTCCATCATCGTAGTGCATCAGGAAATGCGTGAAGCCAGCCGCCTGCGTATAGAGTGGCGCGACTTTGGGATGTTGCATGAACTCTGGCCGGCCCAGGGCAAAGAATTCTTTGCTCGGCATGTAAAAGTAATCTTTCGGATCAACCATCCGTTCCCGAGCTCGCTCAAAACGAATATGGTCAGGTCGGCCGATCGAGATTTTGCCATCGACAACTTCGAACGACTCAAAGTAACACGCCAGCCCTTCGATAATCCAGAAATTTGAAGTTTCGCCGAGAGCCCACTCGACGGGCTTCTGTTTCAGCTTCATTCCTCGCGTTTTTGCCGCCAGGCGTCGGGCTTCCAAGGTGTGGATGTCCAGAATCTGGTGAGTCGCTTCGTGAAAAAGCGTGGATAAAACTCGCTCTTCTCGCTCAAGGAAAAAATAGGAAACCTGAGTCTCCTGCGAATAAAACCCGGTCGTCTCCAGATTGGCTGGAACCTTGCCCTCAACGCGTTTCTGATACTCATCGCGTCGAGCGTAGAAATGAAGTTCCATGGGCTTCTCGTTGCGAGCCGAACTTCGTTGAGTGGCCTTTTCGAATCGCTCCTGCAGCGCCGCAGGCGTCTCAAAAAACGCAGCAAAGTTCTTCTGCAGCCAACTGTAGAACAGTTCCAGTTTTTCTGACAATTCAATGCCCGTCTCCAGACTGACATTGGTCTTAATCAGAAAATGTTCACTGGGAATTTCCCAGGCATTACTGAAGTCACGGCGAAGTTCGGCTTCTTTCTCGCGGCTGATCCAACTGCCCTTCCATGGCCGCATTCCCTGCTCGTAGCGAGCCACGTTTGCCATGGGAATCCAGCCAAAGTCCGGATGATGCACCTTGGGACTGCTGCCGCTTCGCATCTGTTTTTCAAAGCGAGACACCCATTCGCCCGCATAACCGGATTCCTCTTTTCGCAAAGGGTCGCTGAAGACCTGCTGCCCCTGCACCGCTCTGGCATACTTGTGGTCAGGATCAACAAGAATGACATCACCAACGAGTGAAAATGCCAGCGAAGGAAAGCCGGCTCGCAACGCCGACCGAGCCAGCGTGTAGAGTTCAGTTCCCCGCTCACGACGATGATTGCGCATCTGAAGTTGCCACTGTTGCTCGTCAAGCGAAATCGTGCTGTCAACTTCCGGAGTCACCAGCCTGGGAGGCTTGCGATCTGTCTCCGGAGCAAGAAGCGTCTTTCCGACTTCCTGCACTTGGGGAATCGCAGCAGCCAGAGAATGCTCGTGGCACCATGCTTCCACAGATTCCAGATCTTTTTGCAACGAGTCGAAGATCACCTGACGCTTTTCAAGGATCTGGCGATGACGCCGATCGCGCGTCGCTGATTCGTCGGCAGATAAATTCTGCAGAGTCCAGATATGCAGGAGGCACACACTCGCCGTGAGCAACCTCGCCGTGAGCAACAACGTCATAGAGAATGGAGAATGCCATGATGTTCGACTGAATTTCATTCGCGTATCCTTCGAGGTCTCTGGCTGAATCCATCCCTGTCACGCAGGCACAGCCAGCATACGCAGAATACCAGCCTTAAGGTCCTGCGAGAATCCGAATCCGGACGGTGTCCGCGTTCTCGAGAAAGTGCCGATTTGTGTTTTCTGAAGTCCAATTTTCGGGGACCTGGGCCTTCGTCCCTGATTTGCAGGCACAACGACAGGCGGACCGTTTGACTTCTGTAGCGCGGTGATTAATGTGACGGCTTGCAATCATGCCGTTTTCCGTTGGCGCGTTTTCACCAGCCGCAAACTGCGATCGACCTTCCCCTTTTTTGAATCATGGTTCAGGAGATCTTCATGGGACGTCCCGTCACTTTGTTTACAGGTCAATGGGCTGATCTGCCACTGGAAACCCTTTGCAAAAAGGCGCGTGAGTTCGGCTATGATGGGCTCGAACTGGCCTGCTGGGGTGACCATTTCGAAGTGGACAAGGCACTGTCAGATGATGCTTACTGCGCTCGCAAACGAGAACTGCTGGAGAAGCACGATCTGAAGTTATTTGCAATTTCCAACCACCTGGTCGGGCAAGCGGTTCTGGACAACATCGACGCTCGTCACAAGTCGATTCTTCCGGAATACGTCTGGGGCGATGGCGATCCAGCCGGCGTGAATGCTCGCGCGATCGAAGAAATGAAGAACACGGCTCGAGCTGCTCAGAAGCTGGGCGTCAGCATTGTCAACGGATTCACGGGGTCCAGCGTGTGGCACCTGATCTATGACTTCCCGCCAACACCCAAGTCAATGTATGACAAGGGATTCCAGTTGCTGGCAGAACGATGGAATCCGATTCTGGATGTGTTCCAGGATTGTGGCGTGAAGTTCGCTCTGGAAGTTCATCCCACGGAAATTGCGTTCGACATCTATTCAGCAGAGCGTGCGTTGCAGGCATTGAATCATCGCGAGGAGTTTGGATTCAATTTCGACCCAAGCCATTTGATCTGGCAGGGGATTGATCCTGTGGAATTCATCCGCTACTTCCCGGATCGTATTTATCACGTGCACATGAAGGATGCTTCGGTCAATTTGAACGGTCGTACCGGAATTCTGGGCAGCCATTTATCGTTCGGGGATGCTCGCCGTGGCTGGGACTTCCGCAGTGTGGGGCGCGGTGGTGTTCGCTTCGAAGAAATCATCCGTGCTCTGAATGCTGTGAAGTACACAGGACCACTTTCGGTCGAGTGGGAAGACAGCGGCATGGATCGTGAGCATGGGGCTGCCGAAGCCGCTCAGTTCTGCAAGAATGTCGACTTCCAGCCATCCAACCGTGCCTTTGATGCGGCGTTTGGTGACTGATCCGCCTGACACAGTCAGGGTCTCTCTGACTGATTTCAACATCGAAAGTTTCAACATCGAAAGCCCGATGCCCATTCCAGGTATCGGGCTTTTTCATGGGAATGCGATTATCAACCGGCGTATTGTGCTCACGAAGAAACATTTTGGACATGGGCAGCTACCCGTGAGAGAGATTTCGAAGCATCACAAACACGGCAACGATCAGAATGGCGACAGAGAACACGCGTTGCAGAGCCGTCGTTGACAAATGACGACTCACCGACTGGCTAAGAAAGAGCCCCGCAATTCCACCGACGACAAAGAGCGAAGTGATTTGCAGCGAGATTTGCTGTCCTGTCCACAGCTGTGAAGCAAGCCCTGAGGAACTGATCAGGGCAATGACCATCAGAGAAGTCCCCACAGCACGCGACATGGACATGCCACTGAAGAGTACGAGTGATGGCACGATGATGAAGCCGCCACCGACACCAAACATTCCCGACAGGACCCCCGAGCCGACTCCGACGAGCAACAGCAGGCGAGCGCAGCGACTGGTGAGGATTAACTTTCCGGCAGCATCCCGCTGGCAACTGGGGCCATCAACTTTGTCAGTTTGTGCCAGGGACTGTTTCGTCGGGAGCGGAACATCACCGGCGCATCGGATCAATTCGACAGACGCCGATCGTCGACTCTGCAACCACATCTTCGCCGCGATCGTCAGCATCAATCCGGAAAACAGCAACATCAGGAGCGTTTCCGGCAACCGTGCGGCAATCCAGTTGCCCACGGGAGCCCCCAGCATTCCAGCCACGGCGAACAGTAGTCCTGTGCGGATCTCGGCTTCGCCCTTTCGCAACTTCTTCAAGAATCCAACCAGCGACGTGAGCCCGACGGCGACGAGGGAAATGCCGACCGCTTCACGTGCGGGAACACCAATACCATAGGCCAGCAGAGGAACCGCAAAGACCGCGCCACCACCTCCCGTCAGCCCAAGGGACATGCCGATAATCGAGCCGAAGAAAATGCTGAGCATCATCATGTTGGCATTGCTCCTCTTCTGCTCAGTTTGTATGGAATCAGGGATTAACAGCAGCGGATTCATTGAGGCGAATTGAGTTCGGCCTTGAGCTTCTTGTTCGCGGCATAACTCTTGATCAGGCCTATCCCAATCAAGGCCGGAGCCATGACAACGCAGATCGGACAGGTCGCCCCAAGCAGAATTGCCGAAGCCGTTCCAATCGTCCCCACTCCGGCCCCCATCGCAATCGCGGTACGAGCATCTTTCAGATCGTGGATTGCCTGCTGCTTTCTTTCTCCGTTTTCTGACAAGTGGCTCATAGAAATCTCTCCAGAACGAACAGCACGATCAGATACACGGTCATCAGCAACCAAATGAACCGACATGGCGAACAGTTCGCCGATATGCACTTTCCGGTTCGACACGAGCTCTCGTCGGAGCCTGTCAAATGTGTTTCCGGATTCGCGGAGTTCAGTGAGTTTGGCGTCATGAACGGATCTCCTGTAAACACGGGTTAAACGATTGAAGCAACAAGGCGGGCCTGTGAAGACACCACGAACAAAGCTATTCCCCTGTCAGGCCGCTGTTTCGCAGATCTTTGTTCCGCACGTCATTGTGTTCTCCGGGACTGTTGGAAGCTTTGTCGCGATCCAGGCTTTGATGCCTCCGACCAGGTCTTTCACATTTGTAAGCCCCGCCTTAGCCAGTAGGCTGCAGGCGATGGCTGAGCGATATCCGCCTTCGCAATGCACGACGACGGAGCGATCCAGGGGAACTTCCGACAAATGTTCATGCAGATGAGTCAGCGGAATGTTGTGGCTGCCATTCACATGGACGATGTCATATTCCTTTTCTGATCGGACATCCAGAACGAACGGAGGGTGGGGCTGATCAATCTGCTCGGCGAGTGCGGCCGCTGTAATGCGGGAAACGGTCTGAATAAGATCCGGACGTGCATTCAGAGCGTGCATCCCGTCCTTCAAAAATCCGGCGACGTTGTCGAGACCTATACGCCCGAGTCTCATGATGGCTTCTTCTTCGTTGTCATCGCCAATGACGACGATCGGTGTCTCATGACTCAGCAGCGAACCGGCCCACGTCGCGTACTTTCCTTTCAACCCGACGTTGATTGCACCCTTCAGTGAGGCTCCTTCAAAGTCGATCGCTTCCCGAACATCCACGACCTGAGCACCCGCATCCCGCAGCTTCAGCACGTCGTCAACGCTGAGTGCCTTCAGAGACGTCAGCATGGCCGTTTCAAGATCCGGACGTTCCTGACGATTTTTGATCGCGTCATAAACGAAGTAGCCAGGAGCTTCCGGCTGCTCACTCGTCACCAGTGACCTGAACTGTTCAAACGGCATCGGTTGCAGAGCGTAGTTGAACTTCTTCTGCTCGCCGATGGTGGATACCGTTTCTTTGCTGAGCGACTTGCCGCACAGAGAGCCTGCTCCGTGAGCCGGGTAGACGAGCGTGCTGTCGGGCAATCGACGCAGTTTGTCGAGCGAATGATAAAGCATCTCCGCCAGTTCGTCCGCCGTCACGCCGATCGACGCCAGCAGGTCTGGTCGGCCGACGTCGCCGATGAATAATGTGTCGCCAGTCAACACGGCATGGGGAATGCTGTCGCTGTTCTTCAGATCGAAAACCAGCAGTGAAATGCCTTCCGGAGTATGCCCCGGAGTTTCCAGCGTCTGAATGCGAACATCGCCGAACTCAATCACATCTCCATCTTTGAGGGCTGTGTGATCAAATTCCGCCCCAGCTCTTTCGCCCATGCAGATTCTGGCACCGGCGTGATTTCGAAGCTCGATGTGACCGGCCAGAAAATCCGCATGAAAGTGAGTCAGAAACACATACTTGATTGTGTAGCCACCGGCGGCCGCGTCATCGAGATACTGCTGAATATCTCGCTGAGGATCGACAACGGCCGCCACCTTGCTGCGTTCGTCGGCGATCAGATAGGACGCATGAGCGAGGCAGCCCAGAAAGTATTGCCTGAGTAACATGAGCGTGGTCCTTGAATTGGAGTTTTTAAAAAAAACGGGACTCGCTCCCGGACATCAGGCAGTTCTTTGCAGGGTGCCTGTCCCGTTTTTGTTCGGCGATGAAGAGCAATGCGGGAATGGAACTGACCTTGTATGGAATTAGCTGCAACACGACTTGCTTTCCGGTGTGGCACAGCTTTCTCCTGTCGCTGCAGCTCCGGATGCCGAAACCTGATTCCACGGCATGCGAGCCAGAATCATCCCCATCCCGCAGGTATCCGTCATGCCGGCTAACATCAGACCTGCGCCAACAAAGCCGCTGAGACCGATGAACCAGGGATGCGCGACGATGCTCAAGACCGCACCTGTCAGCACCAGAAAACCCGCAGCAATCCGCACCTGCCGTTCCAGCGACATGGCCTTTCTTCCTCGAACCACCGGCAAGCCTGCCTGATCCCAGGCCATCGTGCCGCCATCCACATTGACGACGCTGGTGCAACCAGCCGCCATGATTTTCTCGCAGGCCTGCTTTCCGCGACTTCCGGATCGGCAAATCACGTACAACGGGGAGTTGCCCGATCGACCACTCAGAACCTTTGCACAATCCAGCTGATCCAGCGGCACGTTCCGGGCGATGTTCGCATGCACTTCACGAAACTCGATCGGCGTTCGAACGTCGATTAACTCCACCTGCTCACCTGCGTGAATTCGCTCGCTCAATTGCTTTGGGGAAATGGTGACAACACTCATGAAAGGACTCCTTTTTTACGTCATTTTAAACTATCGTAATATCGTAAGGTATCGACATGTTTGAGCAAAAAAAGGGAAGCATTTTTCGGCCCCCACAAAATCAACGTTGTACGGATTCAACACCAAAACGAGCTTCAATGCATTTAAGAATGCCGGCGAGATGAGGCTCCGAAACTCGGTAGAAGACGCGTCTGCCGTCCTTCTCGCTCGACAGGAAGCCGCAGCGCTGCATCAATCGCAGATGTTCGGAAGCCATGGCGCTCGGCAATTCGCACGCTTCCGCCAGTTCACCGACCGTGTAATCGCCCTGCAAAAGCATCTGAACCATCCGCAATCGATGCGGATGAGCCAGCGTCTTCAGGCATTCAGCGGCCTGGCTCAACTCTTCAAGATTGGTCAGCTTAATCGTTTTCTTCGACATTGCACGGTCCTCGTACTCTCCCTCGTACTCAATTATATCGGAACATCGCGACATGTCAATCATTCTTTGTGGAAAATTTGTTTAGCTGCTGTGGAGTCGAAATGCGTTCAATGAGTGTCGCAAGGAAGGTCGTATGGCCATACCGCAGCGGAAGCCGCGACGGCTTTCGGCGAGGTGGTTTGAGTTGGAGGCGGTGAGTTGCCGAAACGCTTGTCGCGTTCCGGTACGGGGTTATTCTTGGTTGGGTTCGCTCGTCAACGACCTGATCGAGCTCTAAACTCTCGAAATCATCGAACACGGCCTGGCACGGGAGCATTTCAAATGGCGGTTGAAGTTAAAAAGTCAAAAGACCTCACGCTGACGGACAAACTCTCGCGGTTGACGTTTTTGCAGGCGTGCGATTTGCTGGGTGGGCCGGTGGAAGGGAAGAAGTTGCTCTACGCCGGCGGCAAGATTCCGGCGGAGAATTTGAAGGAACAGGCGACGCTTGTTGGAGACATGTTTCGGCTGTCGTTGCCTTCGGAAGGTGTCGTCGTCACGATCACACTGCGGCAGGATAAAGTCAACCGGCTGCTGTTGAACTGCGACTCGTGCGATGACAAGTGTGTCCACATGGGAACGGCGTTGTCGAACATTCTGGAGTCCAAAGTCGTGCTGGGACTGGCCCGCGCGCCGGAGGAACGGAAGCCCGTCGAAGCGCTCAGTGAAGAACATCTCATCGAACGCGCAATGGCCGAACGACAACAACGGGCCAAAGACGAAAAGATGAGCGTCGAAGCGGTGAAGAAAGCAGCGACAACGCCATGGGGCGAGTATGTGGTTACGAGCAAGCTGAGCGGCAAATCTTATCGAGTCGCCCTGCGAGGCGCTGAGCCTGGTGATTCCTTCTGCACCTGTCCCGACTATCGCACCAATACGCTGGGCACCTGCAAGCATATCCTGCATGCTCTCAATAAGCTGAAACGGCGGTTTGACGCATCCGCATTTCGTCGTAAGCCAAAGCAGAAAGAGACCAGCGTCTATCTGAAGTACGGCATCGATCTCGCGCTGCGGCTGGGTGTGCCCGATAAGCTCGACGATTCCACGGCCAAAGTTATCGGGCCGATCAAAGACGTTGACATTTCGGACGTCAGCGATCTGGTTCGACGCCTCGACAAGCTGGAAGGCCTCGGGGAAACGGTGGTCGTTTATCCGGACGCGGAAGAGTACATCCAGCATCAGCTTTATCGTCAGCGGATCAAAATGCTGGTGGAAGAGATCCGCAGGAATCCCGCAATGCATCCCCTGCGAAAGACACTGCTGAAAACAGAACTGCTGCCGTACCAGATGGACGGAATTGCCTTCGCTGCCGGAGCTGGTCGCTCGATTCTGGCTGACGACATGGGACTCGGGAAAACGATTCAGGGCGTGGGCGTTGCGGAGCTGCTGGCTCGTGAAGCTCAGATTGAACGAGTGCTCGTGATTTGTCCGACGTCGCTGAAATCGCAATGGCGGAATGAGATTCATCGGTTCTCGGATCGCGAAGAGCAACTGGTGATGGGCCGAGCCGAAGATCGAGCGGAACAGTATCGGAATCCGACCTTCTTTACAATCTGCAACTATGAACAAGTCCTTCGTGACATCATGGTGATTGAGTCATCGAAATGGGATTTGATCATTCTTGACGAAGGCCAGCGAATTAAGAACTGGGAAGCTCAGACGACTCGCATCGTCAAGAGTTTGAAGTCGCGGTTTGCGTTGGTTCTGTCCGGAACGCCGATGGAAAATCGACTCGATGAATTGTACTCCGTCGTGCAGTTTGTGGACGGTCGACATCTGGGGCCCGGCTTCCGTTTCTTCAACAAGTATCGCATCACCGACGAAAAGGGTTACGTGCTCGGCTATCAAAAGCTGGACGAGCTTCGTGAACAGCTCAAACCAATTCTGCTGCGGCGTACGCGCGATATGGTGATGAAGGATTTGCCGCCTCGAAATACCGAGATCATTCACATTCCGCCCACAGACGAACAGCGACAGCTTCATACGGCTCACATGCAGATTGTGGCGTCGATTACTCGCAAATCATTTATCAGCGAAATGGATCTGTTGCGTCTGCGGCAGGCGCTGATGATGTGTCGCATGACAGCCGACAGCACCAAGTTGGTGGATAAGCAGGGCGTCGGATACTCCTCGAAACTGCAGACTCTGGATGAGTTGTTTGAGCAGCTCTTTGTGGACGGCGATCACAAGGCGGTGCTGTTTTCCGAATGGACCGGCATGTTGAATCTGATTGAGCCGTTGCTGAAGAAACGCAAGGTTCCGTTCGTGCGTCTGGAGGGAAAAGTTCCGCAGAGCAAACGACAGCAGATCGTGAATGAGTTCCAGACCAATCCGAAGTGCAAAGTGTTCTTGTCGACGAATGCCGGCAGCACGGGACTCAATCTTCAGGCGGCCGACACGATCATCAACGTCGATCTGCCGTGGAATCCGGCGGTGCTCGAACAGCGAATTGCAAGAGCTCATCGCATGGGCCAGAAGCGGCCGGTGAATGTGTACATCCTGGTGACTCAGGAGACACTCGAAGAGCAACTGCTCACAACGCTGGGTCAGAAAAAAGAACTGGCGATGGCCGCGCTGGATTATGAATCAGAAATCAGCGAAGTGAATCTTCAAAGCGGCATGGATGAGCTGAAAGCGCGGCTCGAAGTTCTGCTCGGCGCGATTCCGGAAGGACATCTGGATGAAAGTCAGAAGCGAGATAAAGAAGCCGAGGCTGTTCGTCTGGTCGCACGCCGCGAGAAGATGGCCGATGCGGGCGGGCAGATGTTGACGGCTGCCTTTGGGTTCCTGTCACAGATGCTGCCGGACACCGGGGCTGCACCTGCCACAGAATTAGTCACCGCACTGCGAGATCAATTATCGGCGGCAGCGGAAACAGACGACAAGGGCCAGAAGTCGCTGAAGATCAACCTGCCGTCGGAAGAAGCGTTGACTCAGTTTGCGGAAGCTCTGGCAAAGCTGCTGGCTTTTCGGAAGTAGGGCGGACGAGCGGGCTGAGAATAGCCTTTGTTGGGAGGCCTTTGTTGGGGCATAAGGGGACTCGGCTGGGTGCTCATGTTAAATTCGACAGCGACCTCGACACTTGGTGAATAGCTGAAATTCAGTGCGAGTTCCACCGCGTCGATACCAACATTGGCGGTTGTGATGCGGACCATTTCGGGCCATTCGTGGTCGCCTAAGTCCGGCATGCGAGTACTCCTGGCGATCCAGGGATTCCTATGAACTTGAACGGCTCGCAAAGTGACTGCCGAGTCGGCACCAATAAAGCCTTTGGCAAGAGAAACTGCCAAACCCTGACGACAACCGCATCGGCCTGCCCCATGCGAATGGCGCTGGTTTTCAGGAACAAGCCGTTGGATGTTGTGAGATGTTCTCCATGGGTCACGTTCAGAGGTGACTCGGAATCCGGCGTGGAAGAATTCAGCGTTCTCTGAACAACATATCCTAAATCCTGTCAAGTGCATGGTACCGGTAGGCTGGTTCAGGTCATACGACGACGATCGATTGAGACTTGCCGCTCTTACTCATAAACCCCAGACTACCAATACTATTGTGCCGGTTCGTTAATTTGCGGGAAGTCTGACGAATCCGCCGGAGAACCTGGTCGTATCGCTGCGAGGCAGAATGCGGGATCTCAAGTTGCGGCGTCTTTTTCGTCGTTACATATGGTAATCACGCGAACACTCAACGACCTGCAGTGAAAAATCCCTGCCGGAACGACTTTCAATGATCTTGCGAATGGCAGTCATTCTTGCCTGATCTCCGCCATACGCGGCCCTCAGCGGCGAAACGACCTGCTTCTTTCCGCACTTCAGTCTTCACGAAACGGACAGGTTATGAACTTCTCTTGGGAACGAAATACCGTGAGACTGACAGTGAAGACACTGATGCTGACGCTCATCTCCATGACCGCCGCACCAACCACGGCACAGTGCGATGAACGGTGGCTGCTATCGAGCACTTACGAATCGGCCTCCCAGGGAAACCTCACTTTCCTGTCCAATGCCAACAGCGGAAGTGCCTATGGTGTTCGGCGGGATCAAGAGGGATTCGCTTCAAGTTCCGTCTTGAAACCGGTAGGTGAAACTCTCGAAGGATACTTTCGCCCATCGTATGACACAGGCCTTGACGGCTATTATCACAACGTAGGTGGCAATGGGATCGGCTGCCTCGCAGGGTCCAATAGTTGTAACGACCTCTTTTGTAACAACCCGTGTCCACGTGTCTACGGACAAGTCCAGGGGCTGTTCATGATGCGACATCCACAATTCAATCGCCAGGCGCTTGTCGTCGACCCAAATACAAACACGACTTTCATGTCCACTTCGAATCTCAACTACAATTATAATCCAGGCCTGCAGGCCACGATTGGCACGAGGCTGGGGGATCGCCTCGGGGTCGAATTCACGTATTTCGGCGTCTTCGACGGCAGTGCATCGGCAGTCGCGACAAAACCTAATCCAGCCGCGTTCCTGACGTTCCGTGACAATCTGGTGGGTAATGCTTTCGTTGATATGGACCGAGTTGACGTGACCTATTCCTCGTGGATTAATAGCTTCGCGGTCAACTTCCCCTGCTGTTGCGGCTGCTGCGAAGAGTGTGGCTGCGGTGAAGCTTGTGGCGAAGACGGCTGCGGCATAAATGGTGTGAGTCTGGGCGGCAATGTCGCTTCGCAATCGATGACATGGTTTTCCGGCTTTCGTTATCTCGACCTCGGCGAAAAGATGAATATTTCAACGCAGAGACAAATACTTGGCCCGGAGCCAGAGCATGGCCGCTATAACGTTCGCACCAGCAATCATCTCTATGGTGCGCAGCTGGGGGGCCGTTATCGACGAACCTATGGCAGGTTCGGCTGGGATACGACGGGTTCCGCCGGGATCTTTGGCAATGATGCACAACAGACGCAGACGGTCACTGACTTTCCCAACCTTCCTTTGCGGAATATCACCAGCAACAGCAGCGCAGTCGCATTTGTCGGTGACGCTAATCTCTCCGGCCTGTATCGTCTGTCAAACGTCTGGAATTTGAGAGCCGGTTATAACGTGATGTGAATTCAGGGTGTGGCACTCGCCCCGGATCAACTCAATTTTAACTTTGCCGATCCACAGGGTGGCAGCCAAATCAACAACACCGGCGGAATGCTGCTGCATGGTGTGAATTTTGGCATCGAGGCACGCTATTAACCAATCGTGACTGCTCAGCACGGATATTTTACTCAGAAATTCTGGCTCCGGCCCTGCAGTTCAGCTTAAGGCCATTGACTTACTTCTCGCAGTCGCGGAGGCAGCGAATCTTACAGGTGGGTCAGTAGTCGTCTCCGAAAAAACAGACGTACGTGGTCTCGCCCAGTCCTGCGAAGGTTTATCTTCGTGGCAGACTTCTTCGGCAAAGTTCCAGAATTCTTCACGAGACAATTGGTCGGATTCTGCCACCACATAACCACCGTGCGTTGCTGGCTGGGTCAGAAGGATCTGGTCGAGTGATGATCTGTCACCAAAGAGGTCGTCCGTTGTCAACAAGTGTTCGGCCAATAGTTCATTGCTGAACATTGGCAACAGGTTTCTTGCGGCAGGTACGGCATCAATCTTTCCAATTGTGAAGCTGACGGGCAGACTCCACGCTGTGGCAACGCCTTTGCTGCTGAACCCCCGAATCCAGACTCGGTAGTTGCCCACGGTAAGGCTGACGGTGGGGCGAAATGTTGTCGCGGTGAGATTTGTAAAGTGAATCACCCGAGCGAGCGTGCTCTGATTGGAAACCCACAACTCATAACGCACAGCTCCGGAGATTGCTTTCCACGAAATCGTGGGTGTTGAAGAGTTGGTCTTCCCAACGGGAGATACGACAACCGGCGAGCGGGCGGCTGAATCTGCGAGCGTCCTTATTACTGGCGCTGTTGATGGATTGCTCATTGCTGCGATGAAATAAGGGCCAGGGAAGCTGCCGGCGAACGCCGTGGGGCGCGAAACTCGCAGCGGCGATGCGCTGGTGATTTTGAAGCGCCGGATCTGACTCGTCGTTCCACCTGGTCCCTGCGCGACAAGAATGGCATCCGCGATACCGTCACCGGTAGTGTCCTGTGCCGCGACCTGAACTGGTGCCGTTCGACTGGCATCCGTAAACGCCGCAAAGCCAGTTCCATTCGCTGACAGGCTGGACAATCGTGCGGTTGAGGTATTGCTCCAGGCCCAGGCATCCACCATCGAACGACCGTTTACGCCGGCACCGACGATAATATCCGGAACAGGATCGGCATTGATTCTCGCCACGCTGAGAGACACTCCACCCTGGTAGTTTTTTGCGAGTGTGCTGAACGGAGTGAAACTGCGCGAGGCCGCGGGCACTGTCACAGTTGTCGATACAGGCATGCGGCTGACGTCGAACACTTTCACGGTCGTCTTCATGCCAGCGTTGCTACCCACGACGACTTCTGCTTTTCCGTCACGACGCGTATTGTCAAACGATCCGTTCCTCACGGGAGTGCTTCCCATGTCTGCCGCGGCCACCACCCCACCACCCATGAACGTCGCGGGAAAAGCCAGGAACTCTCTGTAGGGATGCGATGCGTCAAACGTCGGTATTCCGGCGACCAGAACATTTCGGAATACCTTCACCTCCGCTGCTCCCCAGCTGGGGATCGTAATAATGTCGTTCAATCCATCTCCATCCACGTCACCGATCGCCAACTGGACGCCACCGATGAAACTTGAGCCATACGGTTCGAATGAAGTCAGCAGTCGGCCACTCTGATTGTACACACGCACCTGGGCAACGATGCTCCATCCGGGCGCCGTTGCAATTTCGTCTGTACCGGATCCGCTGAGTTCACCGGTCGCGATCCGAACGCCTCCCTGAAATGCGTTTCCATAAGGAGCAAACTCAGCAAACACATCGCCATTTTCCTGGTCGAGCACCGTGACGAACTGAGGCCTGCCGGAACTCTTCCCCATCCCGATGACCACCAACAGGCGATTGTGAAAATCGGATTCATCAGTGTTGCCCGGCTGATTGCTTCCCTGTGTACCAACGACAGCATTCAGATTAGCAGCGCTGACGATGATGGTCCGAGTGGCATCGTCATCGATCGCAAAACCTGCTGGCGAAATTGTTTCCGTAATGATGTACGTACCCAGCAGCAC
>JANPHT010000321.1:0-7523 GCA_031424595.1 Planctomycetota bacterium | reverse complement strand
TTGGCGATCTTCATGATCTTTGCTGGCACCATGCACTTCGTGAATCCAGCCTTCTTTCTGAAGATCATGCCGCCGTATCTTCCGCTACACAAGGAACTGGTTCTGCTGAGTGGAGTCGCTGAAGTGCTGCTGGCCGTTCTGTTGCTGGTTCCGGAGACTTCACGAATAGCAGCATGTGGAATTGTCGCTCTGTTAATTGCTGTCTTCCCAGCGAACCTGTACTTGTACCAGCATCAAGACATTCTTCCTGCGTCGCCCATCATTCACTTCCTGAGGCTTCCATTGCAGGGACTGTTCATTCTCTGGGCGTATTGGCACACCAGACTGGCAAAGTGAAATCGTGAATCTGAAATCAATCATCCATGAAATTCTCGAAGACTACGCTCTGCCAATTCACGGCGATCATGTTGTCTCTCATTGGGCACGTTCGAGGTCTCAGACCACGCATTCAACCTGCTGTATCGTGCCTGTGAAGGGCATACGCACGAACGGACTTATTCAGACATCACGATTCAGACCTGCTGGGATTCAGATCGACTGGGTCTTGGTCGTGTTGAGATCACACCGCACCCAAGCAAACTGTTTACAGAAGTGGCTAAAACAAAAGAGATGATTCAATGGGCGGATGGGCGTGCCAGCTTTCGAGTCGTTCCCAGATTTGTACTGGACGACTGGGGGATTGAAATTCCGAAGGAGCGGATTTGGTGAGGGCCATCGAGAACATGGTCGAACGCCCGGCACAAATGCGTTACACTGCCGCCCCGCAGATCTCCTGATCTGTGATTCACAGCCGAAACCGGCGTAATCCTGAGTGTGGCTCAGGGTCTCGACGCTTCACAAAACAAAGGTAAGCAAGAACAGACGATGGCTAAAAAGAACACGAGTAGTCGAAAACCAACTGAAGAATCAGGCATCTCAGTTGATGAAGTGTCCAGCGACTGTAGTACAGCACCTGAATCTGAAATAACAACAGCACCGGCAAGCGAAACGCCGTCGTCGAAACCAAGCAAGGCAAAGGCTGTTGAAGATGCGGCAACTGGAAGTGTTGGACTGGGTGACATTCGCAAAGCTGTTGCGTTTGCCAACTCAGTCGGCGGACTGGACAAGGCTATCGCTCTGCTCCAGATCGTGAAGGTGGCGAAAGAGGTTCAGTAAGAAATTACCAAAGTGCCCCGATAGCCGTTCCTGATGGGGCGGCTTTTTTCGTTGGTATAACAGCGTGATCTATTCTCTGCACTGCTGGCCGAAACGCTCAATCAGCATTCGTTCTTCCTTGGGTGTCCGAATAGCCAGCAGCCCCAGGACAAGGAGACTGCTGACACCGATCAACGAATTCGATGCGAGTATCGTTACTGATGCCATGCCGCCAAATTGTTGTTGCAGGTTGTTCATTCAATCTTAGTAAAATACGGCGAGCCAAATTGTTGGTTCGTCAGACTTTGCTCCATGGAATCTTCCGCTTTGCGGTAGAGGATTTCTTCGCTGGGGGTTTTCTTCGGCATGATGTGTTTTTTGTGAGGAGTGGAATTCGTGGCTAATCCCCGGTTTCTATGCCGCGCACTTCATTTGTCGTTGAACCGGTTTTCGTTGGGTCGCGAGCGTGCCCTTGGAATCGCGCAGCGGGGAACCGGCGCGGAGCACAGGGTGTGCTGCCGGTGAATGGAGAAAACAGACGTCACGGAGGCCGCAGGTTGCGGCCTTCGCCGCAGTCGATCGTTTGTCGGTTGGAAGTACAAAGTTCAGCGATAGCCCGCGAGTAACGACAATCGCATTGAATTCGTCGCGAATTACACGGATTTTGAAAAACTTTGGGAAACTATCTAAGAAACCGCGTCTCAAAGGGCCTTACCCCTGAGAGGATGAATGGTCGTGATTCGAGTCAGCCACATGCCGCAATCGAAAGTTATGCCGAAACCGACTCCACGAGTCAACGGTTCTGCTGCCACGGGCGTGAGTGTACTCACGCTACAGTCGTTGTTCGATTCCGAAGAAACTCTGCTTCTGCGCTACGCTTTTTCACTGGTCGGTCGCCGCGCGGTGGCGGAAGAGATTGTGCAGGATGTTTTTCTGCAGCTACACACGCACTGGGATGATGTCGATTCTCCGCGAGCGTGGTTATTCCGCAGCGTCCGCAATCGAGCGTTCAACTATGTTCGGGATTCTAAACGCGAAGTCCTGAACGGGGACGACGACAAACAGCAATCATCATGCGCCAAGGAGGATTCGCCTGAGGCGTTGCATCTGCACATGGAGGCTCTCAGCGCGCTGCGGGCGAGTCTGGACGAACTCAACGAGTCTGATCGGCAATTGGTGAAGTTGAAGTATTTCAATGACCTCAAGTATCGCGATATCAGTACGGAATCAGGCCAAACCATAGGCAACGTCGGTTATCGACTGCACCATATTTTGAAAGAGCTGGCAGGCAAACTGCGGAAGCTCGGATTCGACGAAAACTCATGAACGAAGAACCCAAACATCCAGAGATTGATCCGGAACTCGAAGCGCGCATCGTGGCTCTCGTAATGGGCGAAGCTTCCGACTTTGAAAGTGAACAACTGAATCGCTTGATCGAATTGCGGCCGAAACTGGCGGCGTTCAAGTTGCAAATGCAACGCATGCATGGATTGTTGCAGGACGTCGGAACTGGCGAGTTTTCAGCACCGGCTGAGGACTGGAAACTGCCTGCCGATCGACGCAACTCGGTTCTGGCGGCGATTCGCGGCGAAGCGATTGCGAATGAACATGGAGCGTCGCTGGTCAGTGGTGGTGGGTTAAGAGCTGAAGGCTCGACGCAACCTTTGCCGGGGCAGGCAGGCCCCGGCACCAAAAAACAGAATAGTGCAGGCCCGGAGAGCCGAAACAACGTTTGTGTCGACCCTTCGGGCCTTGCGCAAGGAATACCAGATCACCGGTGGCTCACGCCACCGGTAGAGGTTGTGTCGGCCCATTCGGGACTGAATCCCGGAACATCCTCGCTGGCACGGCGAGTTCGGAAGTTACTGACCGCATCACTCGGTCCGTTTGCGTTTTCTGTCAGTCGCCGCATGCGTAAGACCCCAACAAAAATTGCAGTGGGGATTTGTGTTGCGGGATTGGTGGGAATGTTGGCGTTTCCATGGTTCTCGGACGAGAGGTCCGCCTCGGAGTATTTCAGCGAATCGTTAGCAAAAACGAGCACGGAGAATCTTCCAAGTCCTGACTATCTGAGCGACGACATTCAATACTTCCGGACGGGCCAGGGATTCGAGCTGACACCGTCAGTAATTGCAAACGCGAAGGTGCCAGCAAAGGAGAGGCCTGTACGCTTTGGTGAAAACCAACGGCAACCGGCAGTGGCTCTGTCAGCGATCCAAGACACGCTAAAGGGCGGGGCGATTCTTCCGAGCGAAAGCAGTAACAACATCGACCGCTACGATGACAATCAAGAATCCAGACCGACTAGCGAAGGCATGGCTCAAAGCGACGGTCGAGCATGGGAAAGCTCGCCACTATCCACTCCGACGATGGACACTTCCTCTGGGCTCCTTGCGGATAGCGGCGTTGCATGGTTCGACTCGGCTCCCAAAAGTCAGGTAGTGGCGGACGATGCTCTTGTCAGTGCGATGCCGAGCGATCCAGTAGATCTGGGTGTTAGAGTCGATTCTCCTGATGACGGTGTTGGAACTTCGATCGACGCCTGGGATAAATCGGCTGCGGGACAGGGAGATGATGCTAAGTCTCTTGCTGGGGCGATGAGCAGCGGTGGAACTCCGCCGGAGACACCAGCAATCGTGTCACGGCGCTGGGCGTTCCCGGGTGGTAGTGGAGAGTCTGTTCGTGAAAAGTCCGGGAAGTCCATCGCGACAGCACCAGCGCCCGTGAAGGCAATGGACGATGCCGCCGGTCTGGGAGCAGTCGAGCAACAGCTTGCGGAGGAATCTGCCCGCAGTGGCAGTGCTGAGTCTCCTTTGCCTGCAATTGCATTGCCTGCGATTGATGGCGAACAGCCGGGTATGACGGCGAAGAAGGGCTACATTGGTACCGAAAGTCGCGGATTGAATCTTGCCGATGTGGATTCTCCGGAAGCACAGCCAGGTACCCGTGTTGACACCGTTTTCAACGTCTACGATATGCCTGCGCAAGGATCAGACGCCAAACCTGAACTGACTCTGGGACAATTGCAAGAGCGTAAGGATGCAGTTCGTGAACTCTCAGAGAAGCAAATGACTGCACCGTACGAAGGACGCAGCGTTGATGGAGAACGGTTTGGAAATGAATCGAAGTGGATCGAGAATGTTGAACTTGCCGACTCTCCAGAACCTGCAGGTGGTGGGTTTGGCGGACGTGGCGGTGTCCAGAATCAACCGTTCGGCGAGATCACCAAAGAATTCCCAGCAGACGCAAAGAGCAAAGCAGACAGCAAGATGGACGGCGTTGTTCGCCTTCGCGTTGCAGAGCCAGAAAGTCGGCATAAATCGAAAGTTGCTGGCGATGACAAGGCTGCTGCTCGCCAGTCTGGGGCAGAGCAGGACAAATCGATAGCCGCATTTGCAGTGGATGACGTTAACGAAAGAGCCTCTTCTTGGTCGATCGCGATCCCAGGCACTTCAGGTGGATCAGCACCGTGGAGTGATCCCCGTCCATCGGGAGCGCCTGCAGGTGGCCCAGCGGATGTGCGATACAGAACGCCGCTGTTGGCGGGAACGACTGACATGCCTGCATCGCCCCAAAACACTATGGGTGATGACCTGTTATTATTAGTTACACCTAGGTTGATACTTGATACCGACGAGGAATCTGTCGGTTGGAGATCGCTCGGTCGTGCTATGCCTGATTCTAAGCGACTATCAGAAGAATTGCAGCACGAGCAAGATCAGCAGCTGTCTCTCTCCAACGGTGAATCCTACGACGATGTAGCAACCGACAAATCCGGAGATGCCGTCGAAAGCAAATCAAATGGTGAACAAGTTGAGAAAGAGCTGACGTTGAGCGAAGATCTTGCGCGGAGCAATCTTGGGCTGAGTAGTGGCGTCTCTAATTTTGGGACAATGGGACGAAGTCTGAATGAGGAGGGCAAAGACTCCGCCAAAGCAAAAGGACCGGATTTCTACGCTGGTCATCGATTTCAACTATTGGATGACGACTTCGAGTTGGCCGCTAAGCCTGAAAGTGACTCTGACGCCGATGGCTTTAGGCGCATCAAGGATCTGAGCAAGAAGCACTCAAATAAAGAGCAGGCAAAGTTATTCGGACGAACAACCGGCGAAGAGGAATCGCAGATCAAAGGCCAGGCCCATTCATTATTCCGTCAGGGCGCTGCAGCTCGTCCTGCACTAGCCGACATTACGGCCCGAGAAAAGAAGCCTGTCGCAGCAGCGGCGGTGCCCTCTGCTGGTTTGAATGAAAAAACGGCGGCAGACGAAGCGTTTTCAACATTCTCTCTACACGTCAGCGACGTGTCGTTTAAGCTGGCGTTCGCGGCGCTCGGGCGGGGCGAATGGCCGGACGCGGCAAGTGTTCGAGTGGAAGAGTTTGTCAACGCATTTGATTACGGCGATCTGATGCCGTGCCACGATGAAAAAGTCGCCTGCAGCGTCGAACAATCGATTCATCCCTTTGTACAGCAACGGAACCTGCTCCGCGTCTCAATGAGAACCGCGGCCGCAGGACGTTCCGCCAACACTCCGCTGAGACTCACGTTCCTGCTGGACAACTCGGGTTCCATGGAACGCACCGACCGTCAGCAGACTGTGCGTCGAGCCTTCGCTTTGCTGGCTCAGCAACTGACGCCCATCGATCAGGTCACGCTGATCAGCTTCGCGCGTCAACCGCGACTGCTGGCCGACAAGGTGAGTGGTGCCGAAGCAGGAAAGCTCGTCAGTCTCATCGACGAACTGCCCAGTGAAGGCGGAACCAACATTGAAGCCGCCCTGCAATTGGCCTATGAAAAGGCACGTGAGCATCAAACGCCCAACGCACAAAACCGAATTATTTTGCTCACCGACGGTGCGGTCAATCTCGGCAATGCCAACCCGGAGAGCCTGTCGCAGATGGTCACGACCATGCGAAGCACGGGCATCGCCTTCGATGCCGCAGGTATCAGCGCCGATGGTCTGAACGACGAAGTTCTGGAAGCTCTGACTCGCAAAGGCGACGGTCGGTACTATCTGATGGATTCGCTCGACGACGCCGACGAAGGATTCGCACGTCAGATTGCGGGTGCTCTGCGTCCGTCCGCTAAGAACGTCAAAGTGCAGGTGGAATTCAATCCCAAACGCGTGGGGCACTACAAACTATTGGGTTTCGAAAAGCACATATTGAAGACCGAAGACTTTCGCAACGACACCGTGGACGCCGCCGAAATGGCCGCAGCAGAAGCGGGAGTTGCGATGTATCAATTCGAAGCGAAACCTGATGGTGAAGGTGATGTGGGCTCGGTGTCCGTGCGATTCCTTGACCTGTCAACCGGACAAATGGTCGAAAACAGATGGCCGATTCCCTACGAAGCCGACGCTCCTCGACCTGACCAGGCAGCTCCTTCACTTCGCATCGCGACGTCTGCCGCAATGCTGGCGGCCAAACTTCGAGGCGAACCGCTGGGAGAAGCGGTGGACCTTCAGACATTGTCTCAGTTGATGTCCGGATTGCCTCCACAGGATCGAAACGACAGTCGGGTTCAACAGCTTCAACAGATGATCGAACAAGCTCGGCAGTTGAGTGAGAAATGAGTCTCGTAGGTTGGGGACAGCGAGCAACGCACGCCGACCCAACCATACATAGTTACCACGCTATTTGTGATGGACGATTCCAGGAACATATATCTCATACACTACTTGTTCCATAGTGTCGTTTTAATGTAATTGTTTCCTTGCGACTCTTCCGTGTACTCAGTGTATTCCGTGGTAAAACAACTGCGTCCTTAACCACGGAATACACGGAAGAACGCAGCCTGTGATTTGGTCAGAATAGTAAACGAGTAACGCAAATGCACACACAACAATCGCCATCAGGCAATTCGATCTTACTCTTCGTGCGAACTGTGTTAAGGCGAGCGGGGGACGTTAGTCCTCTGATACGGCACGCGCTACGGGATCGAGGGAATCGAATCGCAATCAGGGGATTGATCTCCCCTGCTCGCCTAAGCACGCCGCTTTTCAGACTCTTTATCGTGGCTGCACTCTTTGGGATAACGAGTCACTCCAGTCCCGCGCAGGATGTGGTCGAAGAAACGCCCGTCCAGGCCACCGACGCCACCGCGCCGGTGACGGGCGATGAAGCAAAACGTGACGAGCCCGCTGAACCCGTCCGGCCAGTCGAAGCCACTCAACCCAGCGCGCAAGCCGGCGCTACGATCAGTCGTTCAACAAACGACGACGGGGCGAGGACGATCATCATCACGGGACCGGCTGAGATTCCGGAGCCTGCTCTGTTCTATTCAGCGATTGCCAGAGCAACCGTAAAAGTGAGTCCGGAGCACGCTGAGCAAACGATTGACGTCACAATCAAAATTGTTCAGGGCAAAGCCGCGCCGATCAATGCCTCGA
>JANPHT010000320.1:0-7939 GCA_031424595.1 Planctomycetota bacterium | reverse complement strand
AGTGGCTTTTCGCAGAGGACGTGAACGCCGGCTTTTGCAGCACGCTCTGTGTAATCCCGGTGCTGCGAGTTCGGCAATGCAATGTAGACCGCGTCAATATCGCCAGACTCCAATAGGCGATCATACTCTCCGTATCCGTAGGCGGGCACGTCATAGCGTTGGCTCAGCGCGGCCGCTTTTTCCACGTCACCTGTTACCAGCGCTGATAGAGTGGAGTTTTCGGACGCATTTGCAAATGCAGGCAGGATTGCGGTCTGCGCAAAATGCCCAAGCCCGACGACCGCAAATCGTAACTGTGGATGCGTGGCAGAATTCATGAATCATGGCCCAAAAAGAAAGCTGCAGAGTTCAAATCCAATCCAGACGGCACGTTGCAAGATCGATGCCGTCAGCGAATGAATTCATGGCGTTCTGCTGGCATGAGTTGCGAACGCAACCCTGGTGGCTTTCATGGGATATACGGTTGCCATCGAACCGCGAAGATCGGATGGGGTGCAGGACTGCGGTTATACTTCAGCGACCGACTTGATCGATCACCGTCCATGGAATCGCATCAAACACGAGCTTGCAGTTCCGCTGCGCATTGATGCTCTCAACAGGCAGCAATCTAAGAACCCCTGACAAAACCTGCGTGAGCCCCGGAGGTTTTGTCAGGGGTCCTAAATCACTTTCAGCTGAATGACTGGAAACGCAGATCCCTGCAGTTATCCATCTTAAACACGATCCCGTGTGGCCTTTGGCATAAGTGTTGCTTACCAGCCAGGTTACTGGCCCAGTGTCAGCGACGACTGACTCCATGGAATACTCCCTGGTTAGTGAATGATCTGGGGTGGCGTTGCCGTGGAGGATAACGGGTTCAAGTTCATTGATGATGCCCGCATAATCCAGAAAAAATCCCTCATTCGCAAAGGACTCGATGATGATCCAGATTGCCGCCGACAGGTCCTTCGCTGGCCGCATTCGTCGCCCGGACCCAAAGGAAAAGTCAGACCGTGCCGATCCTGCTGGGGCTTCACAGCGTCATTTGGGGAAGGAATTCCTGAAGTCGGCCGAACGACATGCGATACAGCCTGCCTTCATCACAGATCAGCGTTTGATGACTTATCGTGAAGTGGCTGAACTCGCCCTCGGCTATTCTGCGAAACTGCAGCAATATGCGGCATGGCGGCCAGGAAAGCGGGTCGCTCTTCAACTTGGCAATAGCGCAGACTATATCGCGGCCTTCTATGGCATTCTGATTGCGGGTGGGGTCGTGGTGCCGCTTCCGCTGGAGCAGTCGACGTCCTGGATAGATCAGGTGGTCGGGATCACGGAGGCCCAATGGAGAATTGATTCCACAGGGGTCATGTGGTCCGGTTCGAATCGAAGGCAGAAAAGATCCGAAGGAGCCGAGGACCGTTGTTTGGATCTGAATCTGGCCGCAATTCTCTTCACATCCGGCTCCACAGGCAGCCCTAAGGGCGTGATGCTGTCACACGACAACTTTCTGGCCAATTCGGCATCGATTTGTGATTCATTGCCGATCGAACAGTCAGACCGCGCGCTGGCACTGCTTCCCTTTTGTCATGCCTTTGGAAACTCCGTGCTGCAATCTCATTTGCTGAGCGGTGCGGCACTGGTCGTTGCAGGAACGACGGCATTCCCGGAGTCGGTAGTTGATGCGATGAAGCGGCATGCTGTCACCAGCTATTCCGGGGTACCTCATCTGCATCACCTGCTTCTTCGAGGATCCCGACTCTCGAGAGAGTCGGTGCCGACTTTGCGATATGCCACTGTTGCCGGGGGTGCACTTCGACGAGACCTTCTTCTGGAGCTCGCGGACCAACTGCGTCCCGCCCAGTTCTATGTGATGTATGGACAAACGGAGGCGACTGCGAGGCTATCGTGTCTGCCAGCGGACGAAATCGGTTCACGGGGCGGTTCCATTGGACGTGGGATTCCCGGCGTCACCCTCGAAGTTGTGGATGAGCAGAATCGCCCGGTGCCACCCGGAATACCCGGCGAGATCAGGGCTCGTGGTGAGAATGTCATGCTCGGATACTGGCAGGACGTTGATGCTACAAAACAGATTCTTCAAGACAACTGGCTGCGAACCGGCGACCTTGCAACGATAGACAAGGACGGTTACATCTATCCTCATGGACGAAAAAGCCAGCTGTTAAAAATCCGCGGATATCGACTGCATCCTGCGGAAGTGGAACGGACAATTGCCCAGCAATTGCCAGACACGGACCCTGTGATTGTACCCTATGAAACGCCCGATGGCTCCGATCGGCTGGCCTTGTTTATAATACCCCTGCAATCCCGGCTGACACTGGAACTCGCAGCAGTTCGCGTTTGCTGCGCACAAAGCCTGCCGCGACATCAACGGCCGGACTACGTGACGATTCTGGACGCGCCGCCACTGACGCCATCGCTCAAGATTGACCGTCAACTCCTCTCACGGTGGGCGGCAGAAGCAGTCCTGCGATATGCCGATCCGGAGATGTCGTGTGTTTGAAATCGAACTGAATGTTCAACTTCTCCAAAGTCTTTCGACAGGCAGGAGCCAGCTGAGATGTACGTTGTTTCCGAAATTGCCTCACAGCTCACGGACTACCTCAACGCGACAATCTGTCCGCTGACGACCATTGCACCTCACACGGATCTGTTGGACGCTGGTGTGGTTGATTCACTCATGATTATGGAACTCGTGTCTCATATGCAGGCGACGTACGGCATTTCCATTACCCCTGGCGAAATCGCGCCACAAAACTTTCGTTCGGTTGACAACCTCAGTGAGTTGATCCATTCCAAACTTGACAAGACTCGCTGCTTTCCCACGTTGCGATAACACTGCCCCTCTCTGCCGGAACATTCTCGTGAACCGTTCTAAATCTCCCCTTGTGGCTCTTCCGGTGAGTGATGAAAAGGTTCCATTTCTGCATGAATGCTACACACACACGGCACGCGACGGCAGTGATCCAACCATGGTTTGGGGATCGCAGGTTGATATGACGAACCTGCAGTTGTTCGTTAAGCAGCGAAACAGCAGCGGCAATGTATTTTTCACTCCGACGACAATTCTGGCTCGGGCGGTGGGAATTGCTCTGCAGAAACATCCGGCTGCGAACAGTCGATTGCTGGGGTCCCGCATCTATCAGTTTTCGGAACAAAACGTCCTTCTGCCGCTGCAGACCAGATCCGGCCCGCAACTTGTTCTGTTGAAGAAAGTCGATCAACAGAGTTACGAGGATCTCGCTGCTGAATTGCTGAAAAAGGTCACTGAAGAGATTACGCAGTCCAACCGTCCGAGTTTTCGAGAACTCCTGACGCGCCGATTACCGCATTCGGTGCGGGGGATTGGCGTGCGGCTTCTGATTTGGCTTTCCAATCATTGCCGCATGCCAGTGACTCGTTTCACTCACCACCTGGTGGAGGCGCCGGTGATCATCAATTATTTTGGATTCCGCTGCGCCCCCGCACTCATTTCCTACAAGCCAAGTCGGTTTGATTCACGTTCAATACTGTTGAATGTAACGCTCGGCCCTGTTTCTCGCCAGGCTTTGGTAGTGGATGAGAATGTAGTTATTCGCTCCATGTCCGGGCTCTTCGTCCGCGCGGATCACAGAACCATGGACGCACAGCAGTTGGCCGCATTTGTCCGAACATTGGTTCAAATCCTCGAAAATCCGCAACAGTTCGACCACGAAGACATGAAGAGCGACACGTCGGCCGAATTGTAATCCTTGTGCCATGTTGCAGATTATGGGCTGCCGGGTAAAGGAATTCCGAGCTGTTCACCAGGGTGTCTGCTCGGCCCCGACGTGGTATGCGATATGCTCCGCCTGACATCGCTTAACTACCAGGTTGAAATCGGTCCCGCGCTAAGAGATTCGGCAATGCAGAACAGAAACATCATCGAGCCCGAACTGATCGACAAGCGATTCGAACGGCCCGATGAAACTCAACGCCTTGCTCAAGTCAGGATTCTGGCGAAACTGATGGATAGTGCCATCGAGATACCCGGACTAAAAATTCGCATAGGACTGGACGCACTTTTCGGACTGCTCCCGGGAGTGGGAGACATCGCGTCGTCGTTTGTTTCACTGTATATCGTGCAGGTTGCCAATCGCCGCGGGGTCTCCCGCCTGACACTGGCACGCATGACGTTCAACATTCTCTGCGACTGGACTATTGGATCGATTCCCCTGGCGGGTGATGTTTTTGACATTTTTTGGAAGGCCAATCAGAGGAATGTCAAATTGTTACTTGAGGATGAACAGGCTTCTCCGGGGCCGCGTCGTAGCAAAACGGGGGACTGGCTGTTCCTCAGTTTTCTGATCGCCCTATTGGTAATGGTTCTGGTGGGCAGCGTGTTCATCACGCTCTTCCTTTTGTCGCGGCTCACTCGCTGGATTTTTCCGGGCTAGAAGAAAAGCAGCCTCATAACATCTCAGTCTCCAGCGGGCATTTCATCGGCATAGCATCTCAGCATTGCGGCACGCCATTTGCGATTATCGACGGATAACGCATCGCAGGAATCGGTTCTTTTAATGCGAAGCATTTTTCATCAGAGGAGTAAACAATGACCACTGGAACATGTACGACGACCGTTGGTGTATTCTCGAAGAGGGAAGATGCAGACGCAGCAATTTCAGCACTGCACCGAGCAGGATTCAGCAGCAGTGAAATCGGCGTGATCAATCGCAATTCCCAAGGTAACGCGAAAGTCCGCGAACGGACGATTGATGTGGATGATGCGGCGGAAGCCTCGGCTGGTGGCGCAGCCGCAGGAGCTGCTGCGGGCGTGGGAATTGGAGCTCTCATCGGTGCCGGGGTTCTTGCAGGAATCGTGCCCGTTATCGGTCCGGCACTCTTTGCGGGAACACTTGGAGTGCTGGCATCCAATGCCGCCGGAGGGGCAGCGATCGTCGGACTTGTCGGGGCACTCACTGGATGGGGAATGTCCACGGAGGATGCCACCTATTACGAGGGTGAAGTGTCGGCGGGCCGAACAGTTGTGACGGTCACCTCGAATCGATGTGATGAAGCAGGCGACATCCTGCAGAGTCACGGGGGAACTAGTCGCACAAGCGTTGAACGGTGAGCTCGCGCGATATCCAGTAATGCGGTATCCAGTAATTCCTCTACAAGTGCATATCGCATTCAGACAAAACAGAGCCTGGCGAAATGAAGTCCTTAGTCCTTAGTCCTTAGTCAGTAGTCAGTAGTCAGTAGTCAGTAGTCAGTAGTCAGTAGTCAGTAGCCAGTAGCCAGTAGCCCGAACAGGGATTCGGCATCCTCAACGAATATCGCGATTCTGTCTTTTTGTGTTGCTCCAAGTCGTCACCGCACCGTGCAAAGAAGTTATCGTGGCCGTTCTCAAGCAAGACTTTTATCTTCGCGACCCGGTTCTCGTAGCTCGTGATTTAATCGGAAAACATCTTGTTCGCCGATCTTGTGAGGGCATGTGCCGGGGATATATCGTTGAGACGGAAGCCTATCTTTCCTCTGGAGACCCGGCATCACATGGGCATCGGGGGATAAGACGAGGCAATGCCACAATGTTTGGTCGAGCAGGACTATTGTACGTCTATCCGATCCACGGACGGTACTGTCTCAATGCCGTTACAGAACCGCGCGGCATGGCCAGTGCCGTCCTCATTCGAGCGGTGATTCCTCAACATGGAATTGCCCTGATGCAAAAACGCCGGCATTGCAGGCCGATGGATGTTGCTCGAGGTCCCGCCCGACTCTGTCAGGCGTTCTCAGTTGACCGTCGCATGGATGGATGGGACCTCACGAGAGGGTCTCGCATTTGGATCCAGGAATCGGACGATCGTCAGTTGGATATCGAAGATATTGCACTCTCAACCCGCATCGGAGTAACTTCAGGCCACGAGTTGAAACTGCGTTTCTTTCTGAACGGTAGCCGCTATGTCAGTGGCCCGGTGCGACACGGGATGGCAAAAGAACCTTTATGCCACCAGATGTCCATGTCGACGGAGTAATTGTTATTGTCCGCAGCATGGCTCGAAAGGAGAACTCGGAAAGGGGTATGACCGTGCGTCTGGTGCTTACGGCGGTCTTGAGCGGGCGACGGTGCGCACTGTCAAGCGGTTCGATCCACCGAAACTGCACTTGCCATACATGCTCACAAAAAACTCGCCCCGCCGCAGTCAGTACAATTTTTTGCAGGCCCGATGCTGTTTTCGGCACAATAATCGCTCAGACGGTGTAGAGGGCGAAGATTCTCGCCGATTAACATGTGTCGAAATCTCAGGAGTATTAACGATGAGCAAACACACAAACCGTTCCGCCGAACAAGCTGCTCGCAAGAAGACCACAGGAGGTGCAGCTGATGGTCGACCGAAGACTAAGAACCGCGAAGAAGTTCGACAACAGCACAAGCACACGAGTCGCAAGCCGTAACGTGCCTTGTGCTTCGCTTCAAGGCTGCCGACAGACATTCCGATTGGCCACGCTCTCCATAGGAAATAACGTGTGTTGCCAATCCAAGGCTCGCGCCCCAGATAATGTGAGCCAAAATCATGAGCGTATTCCGCTCGGGCGTTTCATCGACCGCAGAGCGGTAGAGTCCGGAAGCAGGCAGCCAGCCGAGATAACTGCAGCTCCAAACGCCTATTCCGTAGAGGCACCCTGAGGTCACTGCATCAGCCGCCGAACGAGGCGCACAGAACAAACCAAATAGGGCACCAGTGCTGGCACCGAATCCAAAATGATTCACGGCGGCCAAGTTGACTTTTTGCTCTCGCGACAATTCGTCGGCCACGTTGATCGCTCGCAGCGCGTTTTGTGTGATCTGGACAGGAGGAAGGGAATCCTTGCTCCGCCGAGGTAAACAGCATTTGCCGGCAACCATTACAGCGGTCATTGGCGCCGTCGCCAGAAATCCCGCAATCGTGCCGGCGAGGCATCGCCTGGCTCGCTGAGACATGAGTCAACCTTTCATCCAGAAGTAAAGGACCGAACAGGACTCCGATTTGCAAAAGATGTGCCGAAGCGGTTGGCGTCTGAATTGCATGGAATCACTGGACCGTTCTTTACGTTGTCAGGCACCCTTCGTGGCGACGTTTTAATGAAAAGTAGAAACAGTTACTGGAGAAGTGATAGCGCGTCGATTCATGAAGGATCTGTTGATCATGGGAGCGATCGGCGCCAGGGCCATTTGGACGGCTCAGCAGGCGGTTCGCCGCCAGCGCTGGTTCGAATTCTCGGACCGTTCTGTCATAGTGACAGGGGGCTCGCGAGGATTGGGGCTGGTGATCGCAAGAGAACTGATTTCGGTGGGCGCTCGGGTCGCCATTTGTGCTCGCACGGAAGACGATGTACGCATGGCCGTCGAGGAATTGCGAACCGACGGCCGACAGGTGTTCGGCATGGTTTGCGACGTTCGCAATCGTGATGCGGTGCAGTCATTTATGGACAGAACGGTCGCCGAGCATGGTGGGGCTCGCTGCGTTTGCCGTCCTCGCGCTGTATGCCCGTACTCACGCCGTGTCTCTTGATCTCTACCGCCGCTGGAAAGAATGTTCGACTTTTCACACGATCGAGGAAGAAGGCGACCGGAATGAGATCGACAGGAAAGAGGGTGCCCGCCAGAATTAGCAAAGCCCTTATATCCACTGGAACTTTGTCCTGATGTCAACGACCCCATTGTCTTCGACGGCGAAGAGAAATATTGAAGCCATCGCTCAGGTTGAGCAGGCATTGCACGGACGTCGCTCACGAGTGGAGAAGATCGGGGACTGGATCGCGCGGTTCTTCGGGAGTATTTGGTTTATCACGGCCCACGTAGTATTCCTCGCAGTCTGGATCGTGCTGAACATGCAGGTTTTGCACAACCTCCCGGCGTTTGATCCTTATCCGTTTCCGTTCCTCGGCTTGGTTGTCGGAATCGAATTCATCTTTCTGACGACGTTCGTGCTGATGAACC
>JANPHT010000319.1:0-23380 GCA_031424595.1 Planctomycetota bacterium | reverse complement strand
CGACGATCATGATCAAATCCACTCGCGCAGCAGAGTGGACGATGCCGATTGAAATTGCCCTGGCAACTCCCGCCGATCAATTCCCACCGGGGATTATGGTGTCAGGTGGCTCTATGGCAGCTGGAGAACTTGCCGTGACGATCACCGTAGCAGCCGATGCGGCAGTCGGTCCGTTTACTGTTTTTCTTCAAGGCAAGGTGAAGAAAGATAACGTGGAATCGGTTCACCCGGTGCCACCGATTGTTGTAGAAGTGAAGGTGCCGTAGGACGGCGAGTGTCAGTTTTTTAGTTTTCGGTTTTCAGAAAAGTCAGTTTGAGGTTTCTGTACATTGACAATAGGGGTTGTGACAGACTCATGCCTCCATTGCGATTTACCGTAAACTGAAAACTGAAGTCCATCCCAAGGGATTCATCATGTTGCGATTCATGATTTTGCTGACTGCGGTTTGCACGTCGCCTGTGGCTCTGGCGGAATTGCCGACGTCGTCGCTTCATGTGCAACCGGCCGAGATCACACTTGTTGGTGCACGAGGCGTGCAGCAGCTCATCGTCACGGCGAATGCGGAAGCAGCGACAATTCATGATGCGACCAGCCTTGCCGAGTACAAGACGGACGACCCTGCGATCGCAGTCGTTGAAAACGGCATCATCAAGGCCAAAGGCACCGGCACGACAACCCTGCAAGTGACTCGCGCTGGTCAAACGGCAACGGCCAAAGTGACCGTTGCAAATTTCGAAATTCCGTCGCCGGTTTCATTCCAGAACGAGATCCTCGCTTCGCTGACGAAGTCAGGATGTAACATGGGCGCGTGTCACGGATCGCCATCGGGCAAAGGTGGGTTCCGATTGTCCCTGCGAGGCTACGACCCTACGGTTGATCTCGTGACTCTGCGAGGCGAATTTTTTAACCGTCGATCCAACATACTCAATCCGGACGAAAGCTTGCTCCTCCGAAAGCCGCTCATGGAAGTCGCCCACGGCGGCGGTCGACGCCTGCACCACGGCGACCCAAGTCATCAGGTGCTGCGAACATGGATTGCGGAAGGCATGAAGCTGGATGCAGACGGCGCTCCGACGCTCAGCCGCATTGAACTGCTGCCGACTCCACGAGTTCTCCGCGACGGAGCCGACCGCCAACAACTGATGGTCAACGGCTACTTCAGCGATGGCACCGTGCGAGACATCACCGCTCTGACAGCGTTTGATTCCTCGGACGAAAGCATTGGGATAATATCGGCCGCCGCCGTTCTGTCGATGCAGGGCCGAGGGGAAGTGACCGTGTTGGCCAGGTATCTGGACAAAGTGTCGACGACACAATTGACGTTTCTGACGAATCGCCCTGACTTCCAGTGGCCGAATCCCCCGGAAGAAACAAAGATCGATCAACTGGTCTTCGATAAACTCAAACAGCTTCAGATTCAGCCATCCGAACTCTGCAGCGATACGGATTTTCTCCGTCGAGCTACTCTGGATCTGACTGGCCGCTTGCCAAGTCTGGAAGAGTCTCAGGCATTCCTTGCGGATCAGTCACTCGCAAAGCGAAGTGCTGTGATTGATCGGCTTCTGCAGACCGATGACCATGCTCGATTCTGGTCGATGAAATGGTCGGACCTTCTCCGCAGCAACAGCAAGAAGATCACCAAGTCGGGAGTTCACAAGTTCCGCCGCTGGCTGTTTGATGTCGTCAGGAACGACACGCCGATGGACCAGTTCGCCCGCGATCTTTTGACGGCCACCGGAAGCACTCAACAGAACGCCGCGGCCGCTTACTGGAAAGCCAGCCGCGACGAAATCGACGCGACAGAGACAACAGCCCAACTGTTCATGGGCATCCGCATCCAGTGCGCGAAATGCCACAATCACCCGTTCGAAAAGTGGACTCAGGACGACTATTACGGCACCGCCGCAGCATTCACTCGAGTCGGCCGAAAGGAAACAGGCCTGCCTGACGATGAAATGATCTTCGTCAAAGCGGGTGGCGAAGTGACGCAGCCTCGAACCGGCAGGCAAATGAAAGTCCGCCTGCTGCTGGAAGGTGATGTGGATGTGCCAGCCGATCAGGATCGCCGAGTCGTCTTTGCCAACTGGCTGACAAACAACAGCAATCCGTTCTTTGCAAGATCGCTGTCAAACCGTATCTGGGGCCACATCGTGGGCAAGGGAATTGTTGATCCCGTCGATGACTTCCGTGATTCCAATCCGCCGTCGAATCCGGAATTGCTCAGCTATCTGGCCGAGGAATTCCTGAAGAGCGGTTTCTCTCAACGTCACCTGATTCGCACAATCATGAACAGCCGCGTGTATCAACTCAGTTCGCAGCGAAACAAGTATAACGCCGACGATGAGATCTACTTCAGCCACGCAACAACTCGCATGCTGACCGCCGAGCAGCTTCTGGATTCCATCTGTGCCGTGACTGGCCAGCCAGAAGAATTTGCCGGAATGCCTGGTGGAACGAAGGCTGTGGAACTCGTCGATCCGCCAGAAGGCCATAAGTTCCTTCAGGTCTTTGGCCAGCCTCAGCGAGAACTTCCGTGCGAGTGCGAACGCTCTACCGACAGTAATCTGTCTCAGGCTCTGCAATTGATCAATGGTCCGACCGTTCACAACAAGCTTCGATCGGATGCCGGCAGCGTACATCAGTGGATCACTGGTGGAAAGACGGACGCTGAGATCATCGAACTGCTCTACCTCACTGCACTTAGCCGCCCACCGCTTCCCGAAGAACAGGCAACAGCCCAAAACCACGTGAAGTCTAACGAAGATCGCACCAGAGCGCTGGAAGATGTTGCCTGGGCGGTGATTAACAGTAAGGAGTTCTTGTTTCAGCACTGATCTGTGATCTTGATATGAGACAGAACACGAAAGTGATCCACATCGATTAGAGCCGTTCGCATCACGCTGACGGTTTCGCGAGATTCCCAATCCCTGACTCGTTTTTTCGAACGACCAAGTTTTTCTGGATTCATGGCATGCCCGACGATGCTGGTCGACTGATTGCGATTGGAGACGTCCATGGATGTGCCCATGCTCTTGGTGCGCTGCTTGAAGCAATCTGCCCTGCCACAAATGACACACTCGTCTTCCTTGGCGATCTCATCGACCAGGGGCGAGACAGTGCAGAAGTCCTGGACACGCTGATGGGGCTTAAGAATCGCTGCCAGGTGATGCTGATCCAGGGCAATCACGAAGAGATGTTTCTGGCAGCGCGTACCAGCGAAGGCGCACTTCGGTATTGGGAAAACTGCGGAGGCGTCGCCACATTGAATTCGTACCGCTTCGGAGCGGTGCTCGACGATGTGCCGCCCGAGCATTGGGCACTGATCGAATCCTGTCGATCGTACTATGAAACGGACGACTTCATCCTGACTCATGCGAACTATGCGCCCGACTTGCCGATGAATGAGCAGGCCGAGTATCAGTTGCGATGGGCCTTGTTTGAACCTGATGACGTTCTTCCTCACCACTCCAGCAAGACGGTTGTGGTTGGGCATACAGAACAGCGTGACTCCGAAGTTCTGGACCTGGGCTATGCCATCTGTATCGACACCGCTTGCTGGCGGCACGGCTGGCTGACGGCTCTCGATTGTCGTTCGCGAAATTATTGGCAAGCGAGTCGATGGGGGCTTTTGAGGGAAGTCGAAGAACCGACACATCGAGGAGTCTTGCCTCAGTTCGCAGCAAACGGCCTTACGGAATGGTCCGTTTCGTAGTCGGGCAATCGGCAGGAAAATTCAAATCGAGCTGAGATTTGCACCGAGCAAACCAACCTTGATGCCGTTCTTCTTCAACACGGTCGTCGCTTTACTGTTGATTAACAGCAATGTCAGCAGACCGAGGAATGGCACCAGACAAAGGATTCCCAGAATGATGCCAAAGACTGGTCCATGAGTCTTGATCGCCAGGAGAATGGCAAAAATAGCACCCACGAGGCCTACTCCAAGGATGCCAAGTCCAAGCAACGGCCGAACGGTCACTGGAAATCCGAACTGAGCGAATACAGCAATGAAGTAAAGCAGAATGCAGACCAGAATGACTTTTTGATAACGCGCTACACTTCGCAAGTCTTCGCGACTGCCACTGACAATGCCAATCGCCGAATCATTGACCTGAGGCGCTTCGAATGGGTTGTAGCTCATGACAATCCGCCTCCAACTTCCAGGATGGTGATGCAAGTCTCGACGGCACGCACTCTCACTTGAATTTCAAACGAAGTCAACGCGACATGAATGCGTAATGCCGCCTATTACCCCAATCGGCCGAATTGCTGATCAAGAGTGCCACGACTGAGTGTCAATGATGTGGGACGACCATGTGGGCAATGATGCGAATCATCCACCAGATGGCGCTGTCGAAGCAATTCCTGCATTTCTTCCGGTGTCAGGCGGTGACCGGATTTGATCGCCGCTTTGCAGGCCATCGTATGAAGCATGTGGTCCAACAAGTCACGACGCGTCATCTTGCCGTCATTTTGGACAAGCTGTTCGGCAAAGTCTTTGACGATGCGTACCAGATTGCCGCGTGGAATCAGCGTTGGGTGTGACATCAGCAGAATTGTTACTCCACCGAACTCCTGCAGTTCAAAACCGATCTCCTTCAGCAGATCTAAAGATTCCAGAAGAGCCACGCATTCTGTGGCCGTGCATTCGATCGTATCCGGGATCAGCAGTCGCTGACGCTCCACTCCTCCGGCCAGAATGCGATTTCGAAGATGTTCGTAAAGGATTCGTTCGTGCAAAGCATGCTGGTCAATGACCTCAAGCCCCGCGTCACTGGCGACAACAATGTAACAATCATGAATCTGAATGGCTCGAAATTCACCAGCGGACGACTGAACGGCAATGTCTTCGGGCAGGGCGCCAACAGCAGACGTTGCCATCGAAAGCGGCGAAAGTGTGACGACCACTTCATCGGAGGAGGACCATTCCTGTGATGAGTGAGTGTCACGCGTCAACGATTCCGTGCAGGGCAATTGCTCAGTCGGGGGATGTGCTTCGACAGGTCCCACCAGGGATTCCACAGGTTCTGGCTCATCGACCGGAGCAGCACTATCCATCGCATCGCGACGCTGGTGGGGCTCCACTGCCAGGGCGGCAATGACGGACTGATTGCTGAATACCGATCGGTCATTTACGGATGATCGCAAGCCAGGATCAGGACCACCTGATGGACGCGCGAAATCGCCAACTCGCGGCGGCTGGTTCAATGTGGCCTGCGCTGCCCAGATATCAAGTTCTCTTTGAGGCTTCGGGGGTGCAACAGGCTTGTCGAACTGCAACTCGTTCGCTGCGGCACGCCCGGCTCCGCTGACTTCGATATTCGATCGAAATTCCAGAGTCAAAAACTTGTCCCTCAGAGTTTTCAGCAGTTGACGATACAGAATCTGACTGTCCTGAAATCGCACTTCACTCTTTGTGGGATGAACGTTGACGTCCACCATCGCGGGAGGAAGCTCCAGAAAAAGAAAGCTCACTGGGTATCGACCGACCATCAGCAGTCCGCGATAAGCTTCACCCAACGCATGCTGCAGACTTCGATCCTGAATCCAGCGGCCGTTCAGGAACAGATACTGGTCCTTGCGTGTCGATCGATTGAGCGACGGCTCGCCGACGTAACCCCAAAGCCGAATCATTGCGCCCGATGGAAGCTCTGCCTCCGATGAAACAGCGATCAGATGATCGGCGACATCGCTGCCAAGAAATCGTTGAATTCGTTCCCGTGCATCACTGGTCGCGGGAAGTTCATACACCAGCTTATCGTTATGACGCAGAACCAGATGCAGGTTAGGATTGGCGATCGCGATTCTGGAAAACTGTTCTGCGATATGCCCAAACTCCGTTGATGCCTTTTTGAGAAACCGTCGTCGCGCGGGCGTATTGAAGAACAGATTGTGAACCTCCATGACCGTACCAGCAGGGCAACCGCAGTCTCGGTTCACAATAATCTGACCGCCAAGACTTTCCAGCTCTTTGCCGACGGGGCATTCCTCGGGCCGAGTGCGAATGCGAAACCGGGCGACCGAGGCGATTGATGCCAGCGCTTCGCCGCGAAAACCCAGAGTACTGACATGGTCCAGATCGGCATCCGATCGAATCTTACTGGTAGCATGACTGGTGACAGCGAGGAGCATGTCATCCGGATGAATGCCTTCCCCGTTATCGGCGATACGAATCAGGTCCATGCCACCATTCACGATGTCGATTTCAATTCGAGTTGACAGCGCGTCGATGCTGTTCTCCAGCAACTCTTTGACGACACTGCCTGGCCGCTCAATGACCTCTCCGGCCGCGATGCGGTTGACAACATGAGCATCCAGTTGCTGAATTCGAGACATAATGGGTCAAATGACGGAAAGGTGCGTGTGGTTTTTTACACTTCGCGAGTATATCCGCTAACCTTCCAGATTTCCCGCCGAACGCAAAACTGTCTCAGCCTGGATATTTCCGACCAGATTGTTGACGATGCCGCCGGAGGCAGATCGGAAGACACGTCAAGTGTTATCCACCGAAAGCCTTCTGCTCAGCATCGACGTCTAACATGAATATCCTTGCGATTTGCAGGACACTCCTGCTTACAACACTGCTCGTTGCCGGACTCCAGCCACTTCACGCAACATCCCCGGTCGTCCGCTTACAGGGGAAGGTCGGTGAATGGCAACTCACTCGCGACGGACAGCCTTATTTTATCAAAGGAGTCGGCGGCGATGGTTCCATGACGTTACTGGCGAAACTCGGCGGAAACTCCATCAGAACCTGGGGGCATGATCGTCTTAGTGAGCAACTGGACGAAGCCCAAAAGCTGGGACTGACGGTTACAGCCGGCATCTGGCTTGGACAAGTGCGTCAGGGATTCGACTGGTCTGACGCGGACAGCCTTCTGCTTCAGCGCAATTTGATTCGAGAAGTTGTTGCAAAACACAAGGATCACCCCGCCCTGCTGATGTGGGCACTGGGAAACGAGATGGAGGATGAGGCAGGAAAGAATGGGGCGGTCTGGTCAGAAATTAACAACCTCGCCAGCATGGTCAAATCCCTTGATTCAAACCATCCAACGATGACAGTCATCGCGGAACTCGGTGGCGACAAGGTTCGTAACCTTCACGAGTTTTGCCCGGAAATTGATATTGTTGGCATTAACTCGTACGCGGGAGCAGCATCGGTTGCAGAACGGTACAAGCAACTTGGCGGATCGAAGCCCTACATTCTCACGGAATTCGGACCACCGGGGATTTGGGAAACTGAAAAAGATGAGATCGGTGCGTACCGCGAACTAACGAGTTCGGCCAAGGCCAATTACTATCACGAATCCTATGCGAAAACAGTGGCTGGGAATTCAGGCTCCTGCCTTGGATCCTATGCGTTTCTCTGGGGGCAGAAGCAGGAAGTCACAGCCACGTGGTTTTCATTGCTGCTGAAGGACGATTCGCGACTGGCGACAGTAGATGTGTTGTCCGAGCAATGGACCGGAAAAACGCCCGCTAACCGTTGCCCGATTATTGATTCTCTTGTCATCGTTGATTCTGAAAAATCACTGGCGTCGGCAAAGGTCGATCCGGACTCAACAATCAGGCTTCAGCTTAAGGCTACTGACCCTGAAGGCGATGCGTTGAGAGTGTCGTGGGAGCTTTTTGCCGACGCAGAACATTATGGCACTGGCGGAGATGCCGAAGCGGCCGCAGCCTTGTTTTCCAAAGCAATCCTGCGATCCGATGCCACCAGTGCAGAAGTCAAACTGCCTTCCGACGGTGGCTTGTATCGAGTCTTCGCTACGATTCGTGATGGCCATGGCGGGGCGGCTATCGCAAATATTCCTGTGCGAGTTGACGCTCCGGAACGAATGACGACGGGCAAGCCCACGACGCTTCCATTTGTCGTCTATGCTGAGTCCACGGATGAAGCGACCTGGGTTCCTTCAGGCTGGATGGGTGACGCGAAAGCAATCAGGCTTGATCCTGCCAGCACACAGAATCCTCAATCCGGTGAGACAAGTCTTCGCTGTGAGTTTACGGCCAGCAGCGGCTGGGGAGCAGTTGCCTGGCAGCATCCGGCTCAGGACTGGGGCGATCAGAGAGGCGGCTTTGATCTATCCGGAGCCAGGCGTCTGATCTTTTACGCTCGAGGGGATTCTGGAGGCGAAGAAGTGTCGTTCGCGTTTGGGCTCATTGGTCCCGAAAAGCGATACTTTGATACAGCTCGACGATCACTTGATAAGGTTAAGCTGACTCAGGAATGGGCACGGTTTGAAATTCCCCTCGCCGACATGAAATCAACAGAAAATCTGACGCGAATCAAAACCGGGTTTGTCTGGACCGTAGCCAGTTCCGGTAAGCCGGTGGTCTTTTATCTCGACAACATCTACTGGGAGTGATTTTGTGCCGTTTGGGCCTAATTGAAAGCCATCGTCGTCAAACACCCCGTGCTCGGGATGCGAATTCCTGACAGCGTCCTGCAGACCAGGCGACGCTTGCTCCCCGCGACTATCCTCGGCTCCATGCTGGCCAACCTCATGCTACTTCGCGCGACTTTACTATCGCGGTTTTCCTTTCTGCCGACGAGAACAACAGCGCTTCGCCAGGAATTCGTCCATGACAACAACCGGATTTCGCACATACTCCGAATTCAGGCGATTCGGCCCAGATGAAATGCTCGCGCGATCAGAGGCGTTGCGTTCGCACATGGCGACTCGTCGAACAGTTCGCGAGTTTTCCGATGAACCCGTCAACATGGCGGTTATCGATCACTGTCTGAACGTTGCGTTGAGCGCGCCGAGCGGAGCGAATCAGCAACCCTGGACGTTTGTCGTCGTCGAGGATCAAGCAGTCCGTCGCAAACTGCGCGAGGCTGCAGAAGCTGAGGAACGGGAGTTCTACAATGGACGAGCTTCGGACGAATGGCTGGACGCAGTCGCTCAGTTCGGAACGGATGCTGCAAAGCCATTCCTGGAAACTGCCCCGGTAGTCATCTGCATCTTTGCCGAATCATGGAAATCGATGCCGGATGGAGCGCGAGGCAAGAACTACTATGTCACGGAATCCGTCGGCATTGCGACAGGATTCCTAATCACAGCTTTGCACTTCGCCGGTCTCGCGACTCTGACTCACACTCCAAGTCCAATGAAATTCCTGAACGCCATTCTCGGTCGACCCGAGAACGAACGCCCGTTTCTGATTCTTGTCGCCGGTTTTCCTGCGGAGAACTGTCCGGTTCCGGAAATCATAAAACGCAGTTTCCACGACGTAGTGATTCGTATCTGACATCCGTGATTGAGATCACCTTTCACAGGTTTCGACCTCGCAATTCACTCTTCAATGGCATACAGGAACTTGTCCGATCGGATCAGCAATCGCGACCCATCCACCGCAAAGCTGCCGTTGAACAACGAGCCATCCTTCAGATCGTTCACCGCCAGTTCTTCGAATGTCGGTTTAGCCGCGACAACGAACGTGCGGCCGTCGCGAGTCAGGTAATAAACGCGATCGCCAGCCAGCAATGTGGACGCATAAACCTGTCCGGATCGATTCATTCTCTTCTCGTAAGCCAGTTCGCCGGAATCGGCTTTCACGCAATAGGCAATTTCATGATTGTCATTCATGAAGTAAATGTGTCCATCATGAAACACGGGCGAAGTGACGTTCGAACCCTTGAAACTTGTCCATATTCGGTGAGTCTGCGTAACATCGCCCTTCCCGCCGGTCTTGACGGCCAGCGAGGCAACTCCGGATCGTCCTCCCAGACAATAAACCATTCCTTCGTGAGCCACGACGCTGGGAACCATGTACCATGTGATGTCTGTCGCACACGTCCAAAGCTGTTTTCCGGAGTCCGGGTTGAAGGCCTGAATGCTGCCCTGAGTGGCCACGATCAGCTCCGGCTTGCCATCGACGTTCGTTACAACCTGCGGCGTGTTCCACGCCTCTTTGATATTGCCGGCACGCCAGACTTCTTTGCCCGTGGTCTTTTCCAGTGCCACCAGGGATTCGCTTTCCACGCTGGCGTTGATGAATACCAGATCTTCATAAAGCGTCGGAGAGGCCGAAGTGCCCCAGCCATGAGTGTTCGTTCCAACATCGGCAGTCCAGAGTTCCTTGCCATCATGACTGAATGCCTTCACTCCGGTCTTCCCAAAGAAACAGTAGACTCGATCCTTGTCTGCGGCCGGAGTGTTGGCCGCAAAACCATGGTCGCGAATTCGTTCTTCCTCCGGAAGTTTTGCCGGCACAATTTTCTGCCAGACTTCCTTCCCGGCCTTTCGATCCAGACAAAGCAAGTGACGCTTAAGATCCGCCTGTGTTCCACCCGGCTGATCGGGCACAAAGAATCCGGAGTATGCAGTGATATAGATGTGATCGCCAAACACAATTGGACTGGAAGCCCCCGGACCAGGCATCGCGATTTTCCACGCCATGTTTTCTGACTCGCTCCAGTTCAACGGCAGGCTGCTGATCGACGTCCGGCCCTGTCCGCTGGGGCCGCGGAACGCTGGCCAGTCGCTTGCAGACGACGCAGGCTGCACTACCGGCTTTCTGGACTGTGCAAATGTCTGCTGTTGATTCAGCGAAACCCATAACCCCACAATGCAAATTGAACTCAACAAACGACTCAACATACTGCGGCACTCCCTTGATTCTGAAGAAATCTACTTTTGTAGTGTTCGCACATACTCGATCACATCGGCAAGTTCCTGATGGTTGAGATCTTTTTCAATTCCATCCGGCATCAAAGATTTTCCGGTGCTCCGCAGTTCTTCGATGTCCGAGCGGAGAATTGATTCGGACTTAGCCTCAGCAGCGACAAGGGTCAGGCTGCTGCCAGTTTCAGTCGATAGCAATCCAATGACGCTGCGGCCGGAGGTTGTCACGGCGACGAAGTTCAGGTACTTCGCTTCGACAGCCGCGCTGGGATCGAGAATCGCCGTGAAAAGCGATTCCGGTGTCCTGGTCGTCAGCGATGCCAGGTTCGGACCGACTTCATGGCCGACTCCGCCCTGTTTGTGACAGGTCGTGCATTTCTTTCCGAAGATCAACCCACCACGAGCCGCATCACCGACGAGTTTCAACGCTGGCTGATATGATTCCATCACGGCTTTGCGATCGGCTGATTTTCCCGATGCAAACACCTCTTCCAGTCGCTTCCGCACGTCTTCGTCTCGCGTAGTGAGCAGTCGCTGTCTTATGGAAGCCTCTATTTCCGCAGCGGCGACTGTGCCCGATTCCAAGTCCATGAGCAGACGAACGATCCATTCCGGGCGACTGGAGAGCATTGTCAGAATCTGAGCCCGAATTGTTGGAGAATGAGCCGACCAGCCAGACAACATAATCTCCGCCGCTGATTCGGCCGACTGCTGCCCAAGGTGTCGGATAGCGGCCTCCTGCACTGCGGCCGGAGTCTGCGGCCTCAACATGTCTCGAAGTGTGGCGTTGTCTTCCGGATGATTCGGATCACGAAGCAGCAAAGGGATCGCGGCGACTCGGCGGATTTCGTGCTCCGCAGGATCAGACACCATGCGTCGAGCAATCCCGAATGCTTCAGAGATCCATTCCTTGTGTTGCTTGTTTTCGAAGTGATCTTCAATCGCCCAGCCGCGAGTCTTCAGACGGTCGAGCATTTTGGCGAAACTCTTCAACTGCCAGGCCTGAAGTCGGTCGTCAGACTCATCCACAGTCAGCAACAGGAGTCGCTCAAGATCGTCGTCGCTGGCGATGGATGCGACTTGTTCGAACAGCATGCTAGTAAGCTCATCCCGATCGCTGGCTGAAAAGCCCGGCAACTTTGTGACGTCAGGTGCCAGCACCCACGCCTCCTCCTGAACGATGGCTCCAAATCGATCGAGCGTATTGTTGATATTCCCTGCATTCAGGGAACTAAACACGGCCGCTCGCAAATGCGAATCTGTATCAAGTAGCAGCAGTTCCCCAAGAATCGCGCCGGCCGCGATATCACCAGGCTGCCCGGCAACACAGGCCAGTTCCATTCGCACTTTAGCATCGGGATCTTTTGTCATGGAAAGTAATGACTTCAACGGCACGCCAGCATTCGGGGCAAGACGCACAGCCCAGCGACGCACAGCCGGATGGACATCCGTCAGAGCTCCTTCAATGATTTCCGGAGACAGTTTTCTGATTCCATCCAGTGTACACAACGCGTGCAATCTTGCAGTAGGGCGATCGCCTTTGATGACCATGCCCGTCAGCAGTTCGATGGCTGCATCTTCCTGCGATGTAAGGAGAAGTCGCTGAGCCGTATCACGTCGCCAGCCGTTAGAGCTTTCGAGTTCGGTGACCAGTTCTGCTGGCGGCAGCTTGTCCATGCCCGCAATGAATGGCGCGGCGTTAGACGCGGCTGAGTTTTTCGTTGTCGCATCGCTACCTTCAGCCGGCGTCTTGCGGCTCACAGGAACGATTCGATAGATCCGTCCTCGATCAGCACCCGAACGGAAGAACGGTCGCAGTTCGTCCTGACCCTCCTTCGGCAGCCAATGAGGATGCTCAATCATGTAGCGGTACATGTCGACAATCCAAAGCGCTCCATCCGGCCCGGTCCGAACCATCACAGGGCGACACCATCGATCTTCCGACGCGAAGAAGTCCGTTTTCGCATCGACTTCTGCTGGATCTCGTTCGAGTCGGAAACTGACTCCATCGTCGATCAGCAGATTGTGTTGAACCAGATTACTGAACGGTTCACATGTGAAGACATGCTGGAGTTCGAGCCCCTTGTTGGTCTTCTCTTCCGGAACGAGCTTCGCGACATCGTCGCGACCATTTCTGGCCCGCGGCTGATCGCCCCTCTGCTCCGTCGATTTCTGCGGCACAGGTCCGCCTTCCGCAGTAGTCTCGCCCTGCAGGCGAGACCTACCAAACAACACTTCATCCAGATACACCATCCCCGAACACGCGGATGTATACCGGCCCGACTGCTCAAAACTATGAAACCGTTTTTCCGGCGGTGCGGCCGCGTACACGGGCGGATTCGATGGCGTCATCAGCTTACGAGGATCCGGCGGTGCGAAATGCGGATTGCGGCGGATGTACGGATCTTCGAGCACATAGTGCCATAACGGATAGCTGTTCTGTTCCCCGAACCAATTGCCCCAGGCATCTCGGTTGCGTCCGAACTGCGACGGGCCGCTCTGAGGATCGATTAGTCCCTCGTCGGGACGAATACGAAAGTCGCGACTTCCGACCGTTGTCTTTTCGTTAGTCACATGCGAAAGAATCTGGCTGTCGGCTCCGTAGCCCGGATGATGGCTTCCACTGGCACAATGAACCCAGTTGTCGAGTCCCCAGCGCAGCCCGTTAACTCGAAGCTGCTGATTGCCTTCGAGAAATCCCGAGAACAGCGTCCGGCGAACATCGGCCTTTCCATCGCCGTTCGTGTCTTCCGCATAGATAATTTCCGGGGCCGCCGTGATTAGAACTCCCTTTCCCCAGGCCATGACTCCTGTAGGAAATGGTACGTCCTGAAGCAGCACAGTCGAGGTTTCATACTGGCCGTCGGTGTCTCGGTCTTCAAGAAACCGAATGCGTCCGCCAGGCTTACCGTTGTTGTCCATGCCGGATGGGTAGTCGGCCATTTCGGCGACCCACAGCTTTCCATCCGCACCCCAGTCGATGGCCACCGGATCCATCACAAGCGGCTCAGCGACGACGAGTTGTAACTCGAAGCCGTCTCGAACATGAGCAACCTTCATGGATTCTTCGGGCGATAATGCCGGAGTGTCAGGACATGTGATGACTTCATTGATCTGTGGTTGGAGCAACGCTTCCGCTTCGGCGAAATGCGATATCACTTCTTCAATCGTCAAAGCCCGATCATACAAGGCGACTTCATCCAACCGTCCTTCAAGTCCAAACATGCGATCACTACGGCCACCAAGGAAAAGATCTTCACTGTCCGCAAAAGTTGGTTCCAGTTCGCCATTGATTTCCGGCTGCGGGTTTCCGTTCAGATACACGGTGACATGTTGTCCGTTTCGCACAAAAGCGACATAATGCCACGTGCGAGCCGCCAGAACAGTTCTCCCAACAAGCGATTGATCAAGTTGGTTGCCGTTGAAAAGCAGCAGCTTCCCGTCCCAACCGTGATTCAAATAGTTCCCACCGATGCCCAGATGATCGCCAGGGACGTTCGCATCGCCATCAGGACCTCGAGAAAAGAAGTATCCTGTGACCGCTCGATCGCTGATCGGAAAGCCGTTCCAAACCCAGCATTCGACGCTGTACGCTTCGCCCAGCTGCGGAACCTTTGCTGCCACTCGCCCGCCTGCGAAATGAGCCGCCCGATTGCCGCGTGGCTGTTGATCAAGCCCAGCACCTCGTGGCCCTGGCAGATAGAACGCAATGCCATCTTCGTAATCCGCGTGGTACTGGCCGACAGTATCAACCGCATCCAGTTTTGAAGCCACTTCTAACCTTACTCCCGTCGCTCTGTCGATAGAATTCTGCAGCGGGGAACGCTCCTGTTGGCGGAGCGACCGGCCTGCTGCACTTTCAATCTCCCCCAGCCGCCAGAATGCTTTTGGCTTCGAAGCCACAACTGCTTTCGCATAGGCATTGAGTTCGTCAATCATGGGCCGGCGTGGCTTGTTCGCAACTTTCTCCAGCAGCGTCGTCAAGGTCTCCACGATCTGCGGTTCCGCCTGTACTTCCAGGCCCGCCGTGCGAGCTGGCCAGGTCGTGTATCCGCCGAGCTGATGCTGTTCCGGAGGAGGAATGTACCCTTCCGCTCCGTTTGCCAGTGCGATGTTCATCGTAACGGGCAGCGGACTGCGGATCTTCAGTTTGATTCCGGTAATGCCGAAGACCTCGTCGGGAATCGCGGTGATTCCAAGGTCTCCGATTCGAATCGCCTGCAGCTTGAGTTCGGCAGTTGGGTGCTGGTGCAATCGCAACTGCTCAAAGGCGTACACTTCCGACCAACCCCGAGGCAACCGATCGCCGACTTGCGCCGCCAATTCCTGGGCCCACTTCAGACGCGACTCATCAGGTATTCGCCGGTTCAACTTCAGTGTCGCTTCTTCCATCGCCAGTGATACATCGCTTCGATACATGATCGACTTGTACGCCTCCGCGGCGATTTCTGCGACACCCCGCGTGTACGCTTCCAGGTCATTGCTTGCCGCCGGCTTGCTGTAATCCATCCACATGCTGTCACCGCTGGTCCCCTGTGACATCAAGCCAACAAAACCCGGTGGCTCATTGTTCGCGCCGATGAGTGCCGCCAGTTGGAGTCCGAGTCGACCAGCAAAATCTCCTGAGACCAATGGCGAACCGTAATAATGATTCGCATAGTTCGCGAGGACCGCCAGTGGTTTCCCATCCCGCGTCTGCACGGACAGCAGTGTCAGATCTGTGTCCGCAGGTCCCGACGGTCCTATGTGATTGGGACTCTGATAACCCGGATGCATGTGGGCTCGCACATTCAGCTGACCAAATGGATCGGCCATCGTCATGCGATCGGAGCGAAAGATCCATCGCCGACAGTGATTGTGCTGATCGTCTGTCGTCACCGCCCAGCCTGCCTGAGCCGGTACAAGTTTTGCATTGGCCTGCACGATACTTCGCACAAGCTGCCCCGGCAGAAACTGAGCGTACTCAGGGTCCACTCGACTGCCCAGACACGGCATCGCCGACGGAGCCGAATGCGTATGAGTCGCTGAGATTAACATCCGGTTCGTGGGGATGCCCGTGAGTTGACTTGCCTGTTCCTTCACGTCATCCAGCATCGCTCGAGTCAGCATCAGACTATCGACCACTACGATCGCCAGTCGTTCTTGTCCGTCATTCAGCACGAGAGCTCGAGCCATGAGCGCATCATGAGCCTTCTCCGCCGTTCGTTCTTCAACCATTCCATTGACGAGGACTGGGAACACAGTCGGTGTGATGTCAACCATCGCCGCTCCGGCCATCAGATTTGCTGGCTGCGCCTCATCAGCGATGACCGCCGCTCGCCCCCATCCTTTGACAAGCACAAGGCAGACTATCAGTATCCATCGACACATGGCGGGAATCCTCAGCAGGGACAACAAGGCCTGGCCAAACATGATAACCGTGGATCCTCCGTGCGACAAACTGCCGCGTTATGCAGGTCGATCTGCCCTCAGATCGACCTGTGAGCATGCGGCATTCGAATGTTGGTAAAAACAGGATCCTCATTCATCAGGAATGACAATCAGCTTAGACGTGATACAACCTGCTGCGTCAAATTCATAGTCGCAAGCCGGGAGATTTGTTGCCCGGCGAACTCGGGCTCATCGGCAAACTGTCCTGCATCCCACAGATCAGCAAACACTCGCCCCCGCTGCCATGACAACGTTTCACACATCACCGTTTCGAGCGACGACAATCGGGGCGGAGTAAACTGACCGCTGTCTTCAAGCTGGTTCATAATTCCGTTACCTGCTCTTACCGGAATGACGGCACAACAACCTACGCCACAGTCGAAAGCAAATCGCACTGATTCAATGGCACGTTCGATGCCCTGCTCTTCCGTAGTTTCTGGAGGCTTCAACAATACGAATGCACGAATCAGGATACTGTCCTCGAGAAGGATCTCACAAGCTTTCGCAAAGTCACCAATGGTCATCTGTTTGTTGAGTTTCGCAAGAGTCTCCACATGAGACGTCTCCAGACCCATCGCCACTTCAAGTTGAGTTCCGCAGAGTTGCTGAAACTCGCCGCCCGAAGGTCCGCAGAGATTTGGATGATTTTCGACAATCACTGTTTCAAACTTCCCGACACGATTCGCAATCGCTCGCCAGTCACCCTTTGCAATAGCTCCGGAATCGAAGAAGTTGCCGCTGTTATAAAGCTTGACATGAGACGCTGGCGACAAATGTTGTAACGCAAAATCAATTTGTGCAGGTATAGCGCCGGGAGGCACACTTTCTTCGGTCGTATTCTTCCAAAGATCACACATCAGACATCGAAAAGGACACTCTCGATTCGTGAGGAAGATCGTCGCCACATCCTCGATTCGACCATGTCTTGAATACTCCGACTCCACGAGAAAATGGTATGGCCGCCAGGGATCGACCGGGTTCCGCAGTCCTCGAGCGGCAATGATTCTGGACGTCGCTGAGTTCAAGCTCTCTGCCTCACTTTCATGGAGCGAACAGACCGAGTTCTCTACGGTCGATTTACTATGACAACGATAACAGCAACGAACGGCAATCAACAGGCCAGCAACGCCAGATAAAAGATCGACCAGTCACGGCCTTGTTCACTGCGGAATCTCTTGGCTTGAGCGAATCGAGGATCCACATAGCCTGTTCTCCAAAAATGCCCTGTTCACTTCCGCGAATACCAAAAGGCCGTCCCGAATTCGCCGGGCACAACAACAGCGAAATACGCAACTATCCGGGTGTCCCAAAAAAATCCAATTCCTGCGAACTTTTCCAGAACCCTCTGTCACGGTTGTTACGGCTGCGTGAGCTATACCGACGCTCAGTTCGGCAAGTTGCTCGACGCGCTGGATCAGGAACGCCTCGCGGAAAAAACGATCATTGTCCTCTGGGGTGATCACGGCTCGCAACGCGGCAAACACGGTCTTTGGCACAAGCATACAAACTCCGAAATCGCTAAGCGTTCGCCACTGCTGATCAGCGTCCCGAAATCCAAAATGGCCGGGCAGATCTGTGACGCGCCCAGAGAATTTGTCGATGTCTATCCAACGCTTGCCGATCTCCACGATCAGCGGCCGCAATCTGTCCGGCGTAGAAGGCAGTAGTATGCTCGAATGCGCGGAGTCGTTAATTGCTGCCTGTTGGATTCCAGAGTGGCGATCGCGATCTTCCGGGAGCGTCGGGTGAGTCTCAAGACTCGCTTGTCCGGAGTCAAATGCCAATTGGAGCCGCAGGGAGGAAACAATCGCCAGATCCAGACCCGACACCTCGCTTGTATGTCTCTGCATCAATAGAGTGGTCTTTGTCGGAAACTCGATCCAAAATCTCGCAGCAAGACATCATGAATTCAGGTTTATCACCACAAAGCCAGCGTTCTGTTGATATTCAGGCAAATTTGGAGGCTGAACGTCGGTTCCCGGAAACAACTCGAAGTCACGGGTTTGTCTTTGTCGAAAGAACGGCAGCAATCGTGATTTGAATGAAATGCGGAGGCTTGTTATTCTTCGCCCCTTCCGAAGTGGCATTCAAGTTCGAATTCCGGAGATTATTGGCTCATGGGTACTAAGAAGACGGGTAAGGGTCGACGAAAGATTGGTCGCAAGAAACGTCGTATGCGAGCCAAAATCCGGCACCGCAAGGGCTAAGTCGTCGGCTGGGGCCTGGGTTTTCCAGTGTTCCTTTGCGCTAATTACGTGAAAAGTCTCTTCGGCAATTCAACGCGGCATGTTTAAGCATCGCTTGTTTGAGTTGATGCGCGCGTACATTTCGACCGTAGAACCAATTAAAAGCTCGACAGGATCTCCTGAGCGAGCTTTTCTTATTTCATTGGTATCGATCGCGGTATCAGCCGCCAATGTCGTAGATCACCCTGTCTGCCGTTGGGGTTCTTCCGGTCAAAACGGTCAAAACGACTATGGGATTTGCTTCATGGTGGAGTTTGCGGATTCCGTTAAGCTTGACACGGCAGACTGAAACCTGAATCCTAATGTTGAATGTCCTGTTGCATTTTGGCAACAACGGCATCCCGCCCGCTTCAACAAGAGGACTCTCCATGCCTCGTACGTTTCTCTCCCGTTTGCTCTTGGCTGCCCACCTTGGGTTCTCCTTCGCCACACTATTCGTCGATTGCCGAGTGCTCGTCGCGGACGATCTGCCTTCTGGGGCCGCTAAGGCTCGGCTACAGATTGAGCAGCAGCGATTAAAAAAACAGGAAGCTGAAAAGGAACTGACTCTGAAACAGGGCGCCGTTCAGGTTGCCGCCCAGCGAGTTCAGGAAATTCAGAAGCAGCTTGAGGAAGCTCAGGCGCGTTCCGCCGCAGAAACTGCTCAGGTTCAGAAAATACAGGAGCAGACTGCCGCACTCGAAAAACAAATTTCCGACATAACCGCCGCTTTGCCTCAGCACGAGGCTGCTGACGGGCTGGTTATGATGGCCGAAAGAATAACGACTCGCCTCAGTACTTTGCAGGCGTCACAACTGCAGTTGCAGAATCAACTGGCAAACCTGAGAAAATCATCCGTGGAGTGGCGCAGCAGAGCGACCGATGCCGAACAGCAAATCGCAGCCATCACGGCTCAGCGGCCGGAACTTGACAAGAAACTGACTGAAACAAAGACTGCGGCAGACGCTTCTGAGGTCACGGTTGCGGCGGCCCAGACTGCCGTGGCAACGGCTCAGGCAGTGACTGACATCGCTACTGCTGAGTTCGCCCAGGAAGAAGAACGGTTGAAGTCTGCGACAGACTCGGTCGCGACTCTTACGAATTCAGTGGCCTCTCTGGACAAATCTCTTGCAACTCTCAAGGAAGCCGCTGCTCTCACAGGCATTGATTCCTCAGTTGCGATTCTGGGCCTTGAGAAAGCCATAGCCGATTTTGCACCACTAAAGACCAACACCGATACTTTGGTTTCGCAGGTCACAGCACGTCGGGACGACCAGAGCAAGCTTCTGGCAACAGCAAAGGCGGAGTTGGAGAAGAAGTCGGCTGAACACAAGGCTGCTGTCGCAGCAGCGGAGCCACTTCGAACTGCCTTCAATGCGGCGACTGATGCAATCACTGCCGTCAACACCCGTGAAGCGTCTCTAAAAATCGTAAAGACTGACGGCGATGCATGGCAGAAGACCTTGCAGGCTCAGCTGACCGGCCTAGAACCTTCCCTGCAGAAGCTCAATGCGGAATTACAGATTGTGAACAATGAATCGATTGTCGCTCGACGCCATGCGGAAGCGGCACTGGAACCACTGGGACGGTTTGTATCGTTTTCACGCGATGTTGCACCGATCTTCGCAGAACGTTGTATCGCCTGCCATAACACGCGAAGCCCGGGTGGCCGATTGAACCTGGATTCGTTTGCTGCTCTGTCCAAGGGTGGTGAATCAGGGGCGGCTGTTTCGGCTCATAAGAGTGCTGATTCGTTGCTTTTAACGATGATTGAGGACGGTTCCATGCCGAAAGATGCCGACCCGTTGAAGCCGGAAGAGGTGGCAATCGTCAGGCAGTGGATCGAAGTGGGAGCCCCGCTCGACGCCGGCGTTGCGTTATCAGCCGATCTGTTCGACGTCATGCCAGAACGATCCCAACCGCTGCCTCCCAATGAATATCGAGTCGCGATTCCCGTAACCGCCGTTGCTTTCAACATCGACGGTACGCAACTGGCTTCCTCTGGTTACCACGAGGTGCTCGTTTGGAATACGATCGACGGTTCGCTGATCCGTCGTATTTCGAATGTGGCTGAGCGGATCTACGATCTCGAATTCAGTGCCGATGGAAGCACTCTTGCCGTTGCTGCCGGAACACCCGGTCAACTGGGCGAGCTAAAGCAGTTCTCAGCCGTCGATGGAAGTTTAATTCGGACTCTTGTTCGATCTCGCGATGCCGTCTTCGCCCTGAGCTTCAGCCCGAATGGTCAGCAGATCGCATGTGCCGGCGCGGATCGTTCGATCTACGTGGTCAACGCCGCAACGGGCGAAGAAGTGACTCGCATTGAAGATCACGCTGATTGGGTGATGGACATTAACTGGTCACCCAATGGCCAGCGACTTGTTAGCAGCAGCCGCGACAAAACCTGCAAGGTCTTTGACGCAGCGACCGGCAACCCTGTCATTACATTCCCGGGCCACGGTGAGCCCGTTTACACAGCCGCATTCCTCGCTGACAGCACAACCGTCGTCAGTGGCGGCGGCGACAAGCGATTGCGAGTCTGGAATTCTGCCGACGCCAAGGAAGTCCGAGCAATCGGTGGTTTTGGCGGCGATGTCTTCCGAGTTCAGATTCTTGCAGGTGACATCATTCTCTCTGCAAGCGGCGACCGAACGGTTCATCAGAACAAAGCTGCCGATGGAGCCGAAATTCGAAAGCTCATCGGCCACAACGACTGGGTTTACACACTCAGTGCAAACGCAACCCGAAAACTGATTGCATCTGGCAGCTACGACGGCGAAATTCGCTTGTGGAATTCCGAAGACGGCACAATGACAACTTCGTTCATCGCGATTCCGAAAGGTCAATTGGCTGTTGCTGCCACGGCTGCGAAATGACACCGGTGTTGATCCCGTAGGCAATCAGGACGAGTGTCAATGGAAGTGCGATTCCGGCAATCCCGTCCGCCGCGCCATTCAGCGTTTTCTTCCTGGATTCCTCGCCCTCGACAAAACCGATTCCTAGCCAGACAAGAAACGGAGAGCACAGCACCCAGGCCGAATCGGTGCAAACCTGGGCGAAGAGAATAAGGCCGATAACAGACAGCAGTACCACAGGGCCAAATGCAAAATCGCCCCAGGGAAATGGCGGGCGCGAAGTTGGCAGGTTCGGCGCATTTGTGTCCGTGACCGCCGGAAACGCCGCTCAGATCTCTTTTCGCAGCAGCACCGATAACGACCACGCTCCGATGGGCATTGTCAGAAACCAGCCTGGCGTTACAGGAATGAAGAACGCCAGGCAGGCAGCAAGGGCAAGCTTTCCCCGGTGCCCGTGTCTTAGTGAGTTCGCAGCCAGCAATGCAAGCACAAAGATCGGAAAACACAGGAACTGTCCTGCCAGTCCCATCACCGCAATGATGACCTCCGACGAGGAACGGATCGAGCTGTCAAATACGTAGGGATCGTCAAGGAAATACAGCGACGTCGCTATTGCCGAGAATGCCAGGATGCCGGCACCGACAGTCAGCCACCAGGCCATATCAGTCAGAGGATTCGCAGATTTGCGTTCACAATGATGTCGACTCCGACGTTCCATTGCATAACGGAGTTCAATCCCAAGCATGCACAGCAGGAGAAACAGGCAGCCAACAGCGAAAACAAACGGCAATCGGTACTGCACCGAGTGCTCGATCCATTCCAGGGTTGCAGTTCCCACACCGTTCGAATGGCCGAGCACACCCTGCGGCATGGCGTTGGTCTCTGGATCGACGAACACGGTGACCATCGAGGACTCAACGTTGGCACGTATTGCCATTACCAGCGCCAAAGGAGCACTGCACAGCACCAGTCCGGTACAGGCTGCGGTCACTGTCGAGACTCGCCGCCCGAAAGCAATGCCATTCGACACTATCAACACGCAGACAGCAACGCCGAAAAAAATGCCCGCTGGCAGTTCCAACGGAGAAATCTCTTTGTAGAAAGCGGTGCCATTTTTGTATAGAACCAGTTGTATCCCGTCTAACCCTCGAGTCGCGTCCAGATCGGTGACGTAGACTTCAAACCAGGGAAAGAACACCATTGCACACGGAATCATACTCAGCAGCAGCATGAGTAATCTCGGATCGATCGTGTTCTTCGATGATTGGTCATCTGAACCTGCGACCCAGTGATACGCCGCTCGTGCTTCACGGCTGAGGAACGACGACAACGCGGGAGTGGCGTCAGTCGACTTTGATTCGACTGACGAAGCGAGAGAAGCGGCACGGGTTGAAATCCCGATGCCGACTTCGGCCCGAGCGATTTCCGAGCCCAGGTGACTCGCCTGCTGAAATCGTCGTTCCGGTTCACGGGCCATGGCTCGCAGGACGATCGCGTCCAGTTTGGGATCTGAATCAGCTTTCTTCGACGGCGGATCAAAATGCCCGCCCGGAACCTGCCCGGTCAGCATCTCATAGAACACGACACCCAGCGAATAAATGTCAGCTCGGTGATCGACCGAATGCGATCCCTCCATTTGCTCCGGTGCCATGTAACGCGGCGTGCCCATGATCTGATGAGTTCCTGTCAGCGTAAACTCATCCACCGACCCGACCACGAGTTTTGCGAGGCCAAAGTCCGCGATCTTCACTCGGCCCTTTGAATCAATAAGGATGTTCTCCGGCTTGATGTCGCGATGAACAACGCCTTCGTCATGAGCAAACTGCAGCGCCTCGCAGATCTGCGGAACGATCGCCAGAGCCTGATTCGATGGCAGGCAGCGACCGTCCATCAGTTGCCGCAGATTCGCTCCATCCACGTATTCCATCAAAAAGTAAAAAACGGGAGTCGCCCCCGCTGCCTTTCTTCCATCATCCGCAGCGACGTCACCGAAATCATGCACCGCCACGATGTGCGGATGACTCAACCGTGCCAGCGTCCGGGCTTCGCGATTAAAACGCTCGGCAAACGCCGGATCAGCGGCGGCTTCCGGGCGAATGATCTTTAACCCGAACTTGAACCGCCATTCAAATAAAGATCCACAGCAGAACCCAGTGTTTTTCAATGAAAAGTCGTCATGAATTCTTAAAAAGGAAATACGGTATCTGGCTACGCATGGGTTGAAAGAAGTTCGAGGGCGCG
>JANPHT010000318.1:0-3869 GCA_031424595.1 Planctomycetota bacterium | reverse complement strand
AGCACATCAATCGATACACGGAGTTCGAATGGTCTCCAGGCGGCGAATCCCTCGACCTGAAACTGGACTTGCCGGAAAAAGATTTTGCCTGGACCGCGAACGCTGAATCTGCCGTGAAAGTGGACGAAGCCGCTCACGTCTGGCGAGTAGAAGTCCGCATTCCGATGACAGCCCTGAGCGACAGGATGCCACAATCGGGAACGCGTTGGAAGATCAATCTCTATCGGCACGATAGTGCGGATCAGGCATTCCTCGCCGCATCACCAACTCTGCGCGGCAGCTTCCATACGCCGGAACGCTTCGGCTGGCTGGAGTTCAGCGGCGAATAGCAATTCCATTCGTGGCCGCGATCAGAATTGGAAATGACGACGAACTCATTCCCGGGTTTCATACCTGATGCATTCTATGAACTTAGAGCATCCACAACATTGGTGCGATAGGCCGTCATCGCGGGCAGGAATCCGACGAGCGCTGCAAGGCCGACCAATACCGGAAACAGCGTCCCTTCCCAGGCATTCAGAGCCCACGGATCGATCAACAGGCCGGTTTGCTGGATCACCCACGGTGACGCAACAATCGCTAGACCGTGACCGACCAGCCAACCTATCACTCCGCCCCCAAGGCACAGCAGAGAAGATTCCGCGAGGATGATTCCGAACATGTGCATTCGGCCGGCACCCAGGGCCCGCATGATGCCAATCTCGCGACGACGATCGGACATCGAGTTGTAGATACTGACAAAAATCCCCACACCAGACACCAGGATGATGATTGCTGTCAGCACAACCAGCGCCTCTTTGATGTTTCCTAACAATCCGTTCACCAGTCGTTGAATCGGCCGCACGGGATTCACAGCCATCGCCTGAAATCCTTTTTGCAGTTCGGCTGAAAGGCTGATCGCATCGAACGGCGTCTCGGGACGAGTCCTGACAAGAATCGCCGTGACCTCTTTCATCGCTTCGGGACTTGCCTGATTGTGAACGGGCTTTTCACCGACGGCAGCTTCCTCCACTTTGTAGGCTTCAATTTGCTTCAATGCGGATGCCAGTTGTTCTGGATCTGCAGCGTAGAAATCCTTCAACCGCTTTTCAATCTCTTCAACCGGCTTGGTGTGGCCAGCAATAGCGTAGAACCCGTCAAGATTCAGGAAGACGGTTCGATCATTGGCCGTACCCGTGCGTCCCAGCACTGCCACGACTGTGAACATTTCCTCATGTACTTGTTCGCTTTCCGCGCCGCCATGGACGATTGTAAACTTTGAACCGAGCTCCCATCCATTTTTTCGCGCCACTTCGGCACCGATGATGGCATCGAACAGATTGTTGATTCGCTGGCCTTTGATCTGGAAGTTTCGTCCCGGCATGAACTCGTTCTGGAAGTACTCAGTCGTTGTTCCGATGATTGGAAATGATCCTTCCTGAGTCACATCTCCAAAAGCCAGCGGCACGGCAGAAACAACACGCCGATCCTTCTTTAGCTGCTCCAGATACATGTACGGCAAGTTCTCAATCGGTGGCTGCATGCGATACACCGCGCTTAGCACAAGCTGCAAGTCACTTCCTTTGGGGCCAACAATAAGATCATAACCGACACTTCTTTGAGTGAACGCGTTCTCAACAGCTCCAAAGATAACGAGAACCAGTACCATCAACATCACGCCCAAACCAATGCTTAGAGCCGTCAGGCATGAAGCCAGCCGTCGCTGTCGAATGCTTTTCCAGGCTATGGTTAACAGATTCATACGGCCTGCTCCTGAAGACAAAGCTCAGGTCGATTAAAATCCTGCAGCCTTTCGACTCGCTGAAATGCCCCGGCGACTTCCATAGAATGGGTCACCATTAAAAGCGAAACTTTGTGATCTCGACACGTATCCCGAATCAGATCCAGAATCAACTGCTGATTGGCAGGGTCAACATTTGCTGTTGGCTCATCAGCCAATAACAGGACAGGCTTGTTCGCCAAAGACCGCGCCACAGCGACTCGCTGTTGTTCGCCCACGGACAACTTCTGCGGCGAATGGTTCAGACGATGGCCGAGCCCGACTCGCTCAAGAAGTTGCCTCGCAAATGCTTTATCGACCCCTTTTCCGGAAAACGACATTCCCAATAAAACGTTTTCCAAAGCCGTGAAAGCCGGAAGCAGATTGAACGTCTGAAAGACGATGCCGATCCTGGACGCTCGAAAGCGATCCCGCACAACTTCCTGCATGGCAGCGACGTCGTTCCCATCGACAACCACTCGTCCTGAATCTGGTGTCAAAATACCGGACACAATGTTCAGCAGCGTCGTTTTTCCACCGCCGCTTGATCCCAGCAAGGCCACCTGTTCGCCCTGATTCATCTGAAAATGTTCAATCCCTAGTACCGGAATTCGACGTCCTCCGGGTTCACGATACGATTTGCGGATTCGTTCCAGCAGTAGTGACATTCGACCTTCCAGAAATCGCGAATTCAAACAAAGTATTAAAGCCGGCAATCACGCGTGGTGAGTTCGCTGCCTAACACCTATTCTCACGGTGCGGCACGGGAGTGTACGCCAAATCGGCCGCGAACTTGAATCGAATTTGCAGTTTTCCATGGCCCAAGTCTGAGACCAACAGGCGTATGTGGGAATCGACCGTTGACGACAGGCTGCGAATCCGTGAAGCTAGCAAGTCATCCGGAACTGAGATTTATGGCTGAAAACAAGTATTGCTGCCCAACGAATCTTACACGCATCCCAATCAAGGTACGACTCATGACGAAGTCCGCTTTTCGTCAACTTATAGCTGTTGCTCAGAAATTTATCGTGATCGCCGGTCTGGTGGCGATGGCCGGCCGCTCGACGACATCCGCACAGTCGCCAAAGGTCGATCCGGTGAAGGTGCCTGCAGCCATCGCGGCGACTCCTTCCGACATGAAACCGTACACAGAACCATTGGAGCACACCACGTTCAAACTCGAAATGCTGCCGATTCCGGGTGGAAAGTTCCTCATGGGCAGCCCCGACAACGAAGCAAATCGACGCGACGATGAAGGACCGCAACACGAAGTGGAAGTCTCGCCATTCTGGATGAGCAAATACGAAATCACATGGAATCAGTATGAAGTGTGGAGTGACCGAGTCGACTCACTTCGCAGAGCGGCCTATGGCAAAGCATCGACGGCACGCGACAAAGTGGCCGACTCGATCACTCGCCCAACGCCTCCCTACACAGATATGAGCTTTGGGATGGGTCGCGAAAACAATCCGGCGATTTGTATGACTCAGCATTCTGCTCGAATGTACTGCACGTGGCTCAGCGCGAAAACGGGCCGATACTATCGCCTGCCGACTGAAGCCGAATGGGAATATGCGTGCCGCGCGGGAACGACGACAGCTTATTCCTTCGGTGACGATGTCAGCCAGGTTGGTGACTACGCATGGTTTTCTGATAACAGCGACGGCACGTACCATCCAGTGGGAAAGAAGCAGCCCAATCCTTGGGGCCTTTATGACATGCACGGCGGCGTGGCCGAATGGGTGCTGGATCAATACGTCCCCGAAACCTATTCTCTGCGAGCCGGTAGTCCCGTGGTTGACCCGCTTGTCATTCCGCTGATGGAGTATCCTCGCGTTGTTCGAGGTGGTAGCTGGGACGATCCTGTGGAAATGCTTCGCAGTGCGGTGCGTGAAGGTTCCAGTGAAGAATGGAAGCAACAGGATCCACAACTTCCGCAGAGCATCTGGTACTTTACGGATGCGTTGGGCGTCGGCCTTCGTGTCGTTCGTCCTTTTCTTGAACCAGAGGAAGAGGCCCGAGCCGTGAAGTGGGAAAAAAGCGAACCGCCCCAAAAAGACCCGGATGAGGTTCTAAGTAACGAGTAATCGTCAGCGTGCGGCCGACTTTC
>JANPHT010000317.1:0-80023 GCA_031424595.1 Planctomycetota bacterium | reverse complement strand
TGGTTCGGTCAATCTGACTCAAGATGACTTCCTGAAGCCTGGCTGGGTTGTTCAGCTTGGCAATCCTCCCAATCGCAAAGATCTCCTGACGAGTGTGTCCGGCCTGGAATTTGAAGAAGCGTATACACAAAGAAACGTTGTGGATGTCAATGAATTGCCGGTCCCATTTGTCAGCCTGAAAGAACTGATGCGTAACAAGAAAGCCACAGGGAGGCCTCAGGATATCGCAGATATCAGTCAACTTCAGAAAGTGGATTGAAAGTGGGCGTGGCCTCAAGTCGTGAATCGAAGGAGGTGTGAATGGCAACAGCAGCAGAGGTCTATGTGATGCTGGGAAACGAAAATCTGTGGCAGGCGGCGATGTTTTGTCATCTAACGCTCGCAAGCGCCGAGATTCCTTATGCGGTGTGTGGCGGGGTTGCTGTTTGCCTGCACGGATACCAGCGGAACACGACGGATCTGGACTTGATTGTCGACCGTGATCGAGCGAGCGATGTCCGGAGGATTCTTGAATCTGCTGGATTACAATGGGATAGCGTGAACAAGGAGTTTCGGACCGTCGGTGGAATCGCAGTTCAGTTCCTGATGACCGGTGATCGAGCAGGAAATGACTCGGAAGTTCGGCTTCCCTCTCCGACGGGAGATCTGAATGTCGAGACGATTGAGGGTCTTCCCGTGCTTCGACTGTCTCGCCTGATTGAGATCAAGATTGCCTGCGGTGCCGAAAACGTCCGTCGGATGCACAAAGATTTTGCGGATGTCGTGGAGCTGATTTCGATTCGAAAGCTGGATGGGTCGTTTGCGACGTACTTGCACAAGTCAGTCCGCGACATTTACCGCAAACTGGTTCAGAATGCTCGGGGCGAGGCGTAGCGGACGACCACCGATTGCCAGTTGCTTGACTTAGTTCCGTGATCAGGCCGTCGAATGACAAATATCTTTCCCAATAACTTTCCGAAGCACGGCTGGGAGAAACACTTCGACGCTGAGGCTACGAAGCTGTTGCTGCCTGACGTTGATGAATTGGTGCCCCATCCGCGATATGGTAAGGCGCCTTTGCTGTCAGGCAAAAATCTTTCTCAGGCAGTGAAGTTTGGGATTTATCAGCATCAGCCTGCGTGGATATTTCCTGCCACCAGAATTCGCGCCGATGAATCGAAGCAGAATTATTCTGTCTTTCCACGAACTGAGTACTTTGATGTGCTCTGCCGCTGCCGAGATTGCCGTCGCTGGTTCATCTTCTTTGCCAAGGAACAGCAGTACTGGTTTGAGGAACTGCGGTTCTTTGTCGATAGCATTTGCGTGCATTGCCCGGAATGTCGACATGCTCGCCGGCATCGTCATCGTGAAGAGCAGGAGTTTGCGTGGCTGCAGAAAGAGACTCAACCAACCACCGAGCAGATCACTCGATTGCTCGAGTTAACGATTGCACTCTGGAATCGACAGTTCATCAGAAAACAGTCTCAACTGGACTCGACAATCAGAATCGCGTCAGTGCATGATCCGTCAAACGTGCTGTTGGATGACGTACGAAATTTCAGGCGAACACTGGATAAAGCACAATCATCCTGAGGGAGCTTATGGGGTAGTCGCGACCGATGATCAGTGTCTCAGGGCGAAAAGTAATGGTGACAGGTATCGATGACGACAATTCGCGTAACGATTTTTTCGTTGATTGTTGCCATCGCGTCGTTGACATCTTCTGCCCGGCAGCGGTTGAATCGAAGTGAGCTCTGTTTGTCTCAATCGGTTCCGCAGCGACAACCCTTCATCGCACCGAGGCATCACGTTTCGCGAAGAATACGTTGCACGATCAATTCAGGAGCATGTCCGGTTTCGCCGATGCGGATTGCATTTCGAATAGCGGGCCCGACATGGTCGGGCGTCTTCGAAAAAATGCGGACGAGCGGCGTTCCGGTGGTAACACGGTCGCCGAGGCGGACGAGCATTTCCAGGCCGACGGAGTGATCGATCGGATCGCCCATTTTTCTGCGGCCGCCGCCGAGTGCGATGATTGCCAGGCCGAGGGCCTCGGTGTCGATCGCCGCGATGATGCCATCCCGGTCAGACACAAGATTTGTTGCCGGAGCGACAGGCAAAACGGCGTCAGCGTTTCCTCCCTGTGCCCTGATCATGCGGCAATAGCGTTCAAAGGCGGCTCCGTTATCGAGCAGCGTTTCGCCGCGAAGGCGGGCGCTGGCAAGTGTTTGATCAATACCCGCGGACGTCAGCAGTTCGGCACACAGCTCAACCGTCAGCAGTCGCACGTCCGCCGGTCCACCGCCTTTTAGAACGTCGACGGATTCCAATACTTCCACAGAGTTGCCACACATGCGGCCGAGCGGTTGATTCATATCCGTCAGAAGGGCTGTTGTGCGGACTCCCATGCGTTCGCCAGTGGTGACGAGTGAATGAGCGAGCAGCGTGGCCTGCTCACGAGTCTTCATGAAAGCGCCGCTGCCGAACTTGACGTCCAGAACCAGGGCGTCGAGTGATTCAGCCAGCTTCTTGCTCATGATGCTGCCGGTAATGAGCGGGATGGATGGCACTGTCGCCGTGACGTCTCGAAGAGCGTAAAGCTTTCGATCGGCCGGAGCCAATTCAGCGGATGCTCCGGTGATGACGCAGCCGACAGATTGCGTCAGTCGAGTGATCTCATCGAGCGACAGATTTGTGCGGAAGCCGGGAATCGCCTCGAGCTTATCGAGTGTACCGCCGGTAGCACCCAGGCCTCGTCCGGAAAGCATCGGGTTCTGAAGACCACATTCCGCCAGCAACGGTGCCAGTATCAACGACGTCTTATCACCGATGCCGCCGGTGGAGTGTTTGTCGACTCTTTGAAAGCCGTCCTTTGGCCACGCCAGTTGAGTCCCCGAGTGCAGCATTTCAGAAGTCAGAGCGGCAATCTCGCGAGGCGTCATGCCGTTGAGATAAATGGCCATCGCCATCGCCGACATCTGATACTCGGGAATGGAGCCCATGGCAAATCCCTGAATGAAGAAGCCGATCTCTTCTTCACTTAATTCGTGATGATCTCGTTTGGCAGCAATCAGTGACGCGGGCAACATTCAACGTCTCGGTCAGTGCTGACACTGTCGCGTACCGGAATCCTGAAGCAAGCGAGCAGCATGAGCGCATTCATTGGTACGGGTTATCAGGCCAACCCGGTAAAGGGCACGCCGCCCTTGTCAGGCGTTGGCCATTACATCACGCTTCCACGCGATGATGTCGTCGAGAATCTGATCCAGTGAAGTCACGGGCTTCTGGCCGATGGTTTCAAAAAGACGATTCACGTTGGGGACTCGTCGCTGCACATCTTCGAAATCTTCACTGTAGGCCTGTGCGTACGGAACGAACTGGATTTCCACGGCCGGGTTTGTCTTCGCGATGACTCGCTTTGCAAGTTCCAGAATCGAAACCGGCTGATCGCTGCCGATATTGAAGACTCGTCCTTCGGCGGCATCCGTATTCATCAGCTTGCAGATGCATTGAGTTATCTCACGCACATGAGCGAAGCAACGAACCTGCGAACCATCGTCATACACGATGACAGGGCTGCCCCGCAGTGCCGACTCAATAAAACGTGGCACGACCATCCCATAGTTGCCAACCTGGCGAGGTCCCACGACATTGAAAAAGCGACCGACAGTGACGCCGAGACCGAACTTCTTGTGATAAGCCAGTGCCAGAAACTCATCAATGGCTTTCGAGCAACCGTATGCCCATCGAGGGCGACTGGTAGGGCCAAGGTGCAGGTCATCGTCTTCGACCCACGATTCGCCGGGATGCTTTCCGTAGACTTCGCTGGTGGATGCGAGGAAGAATTTTTTGACGTTGCCCTGCGCGGCTAGACGCAGCAGTTGGTCAGTCGGATAGATATTTGTTTCGATAGTCCTCACCGGGTCGTCGGCAACCAGTTTGACTCCGACGGCGGCGGCCAGGTGAAAGATCATATCGACGCCATGCACGGCTTCGGCTAGTGCGACAGGATCAGTGATAGAGCCGTTGCGTATCTCCAGACGGCTGTTGTGTTTGACATTATCCAGATTGTGTGCGCGGCCGGTGGAGAGGTTGTCAAGAACGACCACGACGTGGCCCTGGCTGAGAAGCAGTTCCGTTAAGTGGCTACCGATAAAGCCGGCTCCGCCTGTGACCAAACACTTAGCCATGTTCGCTGAAGTCCTTTGTGATTGACTCTGACTGCCTGCTGCAGTCGCTGATTGTCGGACGATAACAGCAACCCGATTCTGACGCGAACGAATAGGTCTCTCGGACAGCCACGCTAGCCGGGCAGATTGGATGACATCGGTGGACAGGCCCTCAGATCGACCCGGTCCCTCAGAATGCAGCGGGGAGGCCCTGGCTCATGACGAATGTCGGTGAAGGCGACTTTTTCGATACTCGACGCAGGGAGGCCTGATTAGTAAACAGGCGGACGACCAATGGGCCGGCACAACAGTCACTACCCGATTGTTCATTACAATTGTCACAATCGTTAAACAAAGCGCAATTGATTCTTTACGCATAGTCGGACATCGGATCTGGCGTCGTGTCCTTAGGCGGTGGCGTAACTCAAGCTCAGTAAGCTACTTAAGAAAAATGATCGGTTGTGCCGGTTGTATCGTTGGCGCTGTTGGCATGGGTTGTGCTGATTCTTTCATTTGTTGCGACGTTAACGGTTGCATCAGTTGTGAGGAATGGGAGAACGGCCCCGGCTGCCACCTACAGAGAGCCATCCGGAGCTGTCCCGAGAGAGACGTTCCACCACACACTGCAACCCGCTCTGTTCACAGCGAGAGAGAGGGAGAAGGTGGCCTGAGAAACCACCTCCAGCGGCCTGAGAAACCGCCCGCGACTGAAACGACTTCAGTCGCTTTGTTCGTCCGACGCGAGAAGGGGTTGAGAGAGCCCCTTTCTCGCTTCGGGTGAGCGAACCTACTCATCAGGGCTACTCAGCCGCTTCATTGAAACACATTGTGTTGATGACGTCGCAGGTCACTGACTGATCACAGTCGTTGGATCGCCGCATCGCCGCATCGACAGCAGTACGACCCACTGCTCATGGAAAAACGGACCGGCTGGCAGACCCGCGGATTGTCTGCCAACGAACACCGCAACATGTCGTTGCGGATCTCTTTCCCTCTGGTGTTGAGTTTGGAGAAATCAAAATGATGAATCTGCTGAAGGCTCTTCGGCAGGATGAGCACGGAGTGATCCTGTCAACTGAAATCGTAATCATTGGGTCTTTGCTGGTCATAGGATTGATCACCGGACTGACCTGCCTGCAGAAATCCGTAAATGGAGAACTGCAGGATCTTGCTGGCGCGATTGGTGCATTGGATCAAACGTACTCATTCTCGGCTCATCGCAAATCGGGATATGCAGGGAAGTGCTGTGCCTATACGGCTGGATCTTCGTTTACAAACTGCGAGCTCCGGGATCCCCAGTGTGGCGATATTCTGGGATGCACCGACGCTTGCCAGGTTCACAACCAGCCGTGTGGAAACTGCAATAGTTGCAATTCTGCCGCTGTGTTATCAGAAGTTCAGACTGGCTGCGGAGTATGTGGCGGTCATGGCGGAGGATGTTCCGCCTGCGGAGGTGGCGTACGGAGTTCGACCGGCCGAGTAAGTACAATCCAGACCGATGTACCGAAAATGAAGGTCACCGAATGGCCGGGATTTAACCAGTCGCCTCAAGTTCCCTGGATTGACTATCCTGCTGGCGAAATGGTGATTGAGTCGTCTCAGCATGAAGTCTTTCAGTCCACGGAGGAAATAGTGGAACAACCACCCACAGTGATTGAGCACCCAATGATTCCCCAGACAGATGCTCCTCCAGTTCAATCAAATCCAAGCTTGGTTCCCATTCCGGAAACCCAGCCACTGCCAGGGTTGCCGATGCCACCGTCAGCCTAAAGGAATCAAGTTCACGACATCCAAACGACTGTTAAGAAAAGGCCCGGCTTCGGTTCAGGAAGCGCGGGCCTCTTTCTGTTTGAGGATTAGGGGAAAATCGCAGCACTTGAATCTGTTGTCGCCGAAAGCTGATTTTTCGGTAAATCCAATCGTAGCGAGCGTTACTGTTGCCTTAGCCTGGCATTCTTCCGCGGTCATCGTGACCGGTCGTTCGGCGAACTTTCCCCTACGGAACCGCTTTGATCCGTACGACAGGATTCTGCGGAGTCATTTGTATTGCCGATATGACCGACGGACCTCATGCAACCGTGCATTTCTGTGCGGCGTCTGGCAGGGGTTGGGGCAGTTTCGGAAGGCTGAAAAATGGCTCAGTCAAAAAAGTTCGTTTACGGTGGAGTGGCTCTGCTTCTGATCTCCACTTCCGGATGCGCCGGGAGCGGAATCAGAAACATGTTTTCCCGCAATGAAACTGCCGGCTATAAGACCCTGGAGGAGGTAGAAGCCGAGAAGGACGAGCAGGAATCTTCGCTTGCGGAATCCAAGGGGCCTCGATTCGCCCCGTGGTTGCCTTTTGGAAAGAAATCCGCCGAAGAGACCGAAATCGTTGCCGCAACTGACCCCGATGTTGCAGAGTCTGAAAAAGAGACAGCTTCAAAGAGTTGGTGGAAGAATCCCTTTCGTCGACAGGAAGCGGTTGAGTCTGACCCGTTCCTGACAGTCGAGGAATCTTCCGAGTCAGTCGCGAGCAAAGCAAAGGCCGAAGCCGGGAGTGAGCCTGCTGTCGCCGGACTCGAGGCGAAAGCAACGAAGCCGCAACAAGGCCCCATGGGCAAAAACGTTAAAGCTGTCAGCAGTACGACGGAGACTGTGCCCACTGAGGACGACGAGTTGCTGGTATCAAAATTTGAAAAGCACTTCCAAAAGGAAACCATTGAGGCTGCGGAAGGCTTTGAAGGAGCAGCTCCATTGATTGTGGCCGGGAAGCAGGCAACAGCGGCAGCGAAGAACAAGGCGGCCAAAACTGCTGATGACGTGGATTCGGCTGCAGACGAGAAACTGCAGGAATTTGAGAGACTTCTGAGTGAAAAGAAAACGGCTGCTAAACAAGTTCACAAGGAAACAATACCTACTGACGAAGCCGCTTCGTTCGAAGATACGGCCGAAGACTTTACAGCGATCATGAAAGATCAGCAGAAGTCCACCAGGAAGACCGCCCAGGGAGCTAAGGATCAAGCAGGTCGAGCGGTCGATAGTTTTGACAATCTTCTGGACGAATCGGCAGAACCAGCTGTCGCCCGGAAATCGAAGTCGGCAAGCCGTCGTCCGACAACATCAAAGAGCAAAGTCACTGAGGACGTTACTGTAGCGGATGCTGAAGACTTATTTGGTGCTCAGCCAGTCTCGGGTGATACAGATTCCGATCGCAAGACAGCTCAGGCAAAGAATGGTGGATGGTCTTCGACGTCAGAAGCCGAGAAAGACCTGGGTTGGGACAAAGCGAAGAAGTCGAACCCTTCCCAGCGTGCGGACATCGCCAAAAAGGTCATCGGCAGCACGGTAGATCAGTTTGCTGCCATGTTTGCCGCCGCTCGCACAGCCGAGCCTGCTCCGGCAGCCACCGCTCCGGATACGCCAGAATCTGATGCATGGTCAGCATCACCTCAGCCGGGTGGACAAAGTCGCGAAGGAGCTCCGATCCGGATGGCTTCGTCCGGGCGTTCACTACTATCGGCTCCAGAAAAACCGGCGGGGCTGACGCAGGATTCGTTTTTTACGGACGTCGCTTCAACGACGACCTCAGCTCAGCAACAAGTTGCCGAGCAGCTAGTGGCTCCAACGGCGTCGCCAGCGGTTGTTGTACCGAGTTCTGGCTTCAGGCTTCGCAACGTCTTGTTGCTTATTGGTGGAATAATCGTTGTGGCCCTCCTGTTCGCTCCAGGCAGGAAAAAATCGCTTCAAGCGAACCAATTGCCCGTTCAGGGGTAGCAGATTCCCAAGTTTTCTGAGTTCGGACCCGCCTGACGCCGGTGTTGCGACCTACTGTTGCAGAAATGCAAAGTGACACATGTCGCTGTCGCTTTGCAGCAACCGTAGGAATTTCGCAGCCGTTTCCGCCTGGTATCAGGCGGAAGGCAGGAGTCAGCCATGACGCAGGATCCCTGGAGCCGCCCGACTATTGACGACCTTCGCCGAGTTCTCGAAAGCATCGGCAAGCCAAACACTTCAAACTGTCGTGCGAACGAGCGCTTGGAACTGTCCGTTCCGGCAGAGATCAAGACGCCTCGCGGAAACACGATAGCGTCAATGACCCGTGAAATTAGTCGAACGGGGATCGGTCTGCTTCACCGAGGTGCAGTGACACCGGGCGACGTCGTTGTCCGGATGGCCAGCGAGACTCGCGAGTTTCAGTATAACGTGCAGATCGAATGGTGTTCACCCTGTGATAATGGCATGTTCATGAGCGGCGGTCGTTTTCTTCCGAATACTTCCGAGGCTTGATCACAGTTGAGTTCCGCACGTCGACTGGTGACAATGATTTCCGCCGGTAGTTTGACCGGAGCCCGCCTTCGACGTCAGGAAATCCCATGCCCCGATCTCATTGCCAGCGATTTCGTCCCCTGCCCTGCTCTCGTCGGGAACTGCTGCAGACGGCTGCCTGTGGATTTGGCTCGATCGCCGTCGACTACCTGCTTGGAGATTCCCTGATTGCTTCTGAGACGGATGCAACGAAGCAGATCAACGAACTGGGCACAAAGCCGACCCATTTTGCTCCAAAGGCGATGAGTGTGATCTTCCTTTACATGGATGGCGGAGTCTCACAGGTAGACTCGTTTGATCCGAAACCACGGCTCGCCGAGGAACACGGAAAACCGTTTCCCAACAGAATTGAACCGACACAGTTCAACAACATCGGTAATACTCTCGCAAGTCCCTGGAAGTTTAAACAGTACGGGCAGAGCGGAATTCCAGTCAGCGATCTGTTCCCCGCGACTGCGAAGCATGTGGACGATATGGCGATCATTCGCTCCATGACGTCGGGCTTTCCGGAACACACCAACGCGAATTACTTTCTTCACACGGGATCCGGTCTTCAGGGACGTCCTTCAATGGGTGCGTGGTTTGGCTATGGGCTCGGAACGGAGTGCCAGGACCTGCCCCACTTTGTGGTTCTGAATGGTGGGTTGATACCGCCAGGCGGTCTGGACAACTTCGGTAGTGGCTTTCTGCCGGCAAGTTACCAGGGATCAGTTTTTGGATTGGGTGATTCGCCGGTCGCAGACATCCGGCCACGTGAAGCGACAGCCGATCTGCAGCGACGCAAGCTGGATCTCATCCGCAAACTGGATCTCGCGACTGCGGAACGATATGGCCACGACGATCAAGTGGAATCAGCGATCGTTAACTACGAGCTGGCAGCGAAGATGCAGCTTGCTGTTCCGGACCTGATGGATCTGAGCGGCGAGACCCGCGAGACTCAGGAAATGTACGGAATGTTTGACGAGTTCCCGAATACGCAGACATTTGGCCGCGAGTGTCTTCTGGCCAGGCGGCTTGTCGAGCGAGGTGTACGTTTTATCGAGCTGACTTGTCCCGCAGGTAACGGAGATCGCTGGGATCAGCACGCTAATCTGGTGGAAGGACATACCCGGAACGCCAAGTCCGTAGATAAGCCGATCGCCGGTCTTCTGGCTGACCTTAAGCAACGAGGACTGTTGCAGAAAACTCTGGTCGTCTGGTCAGGAGAGTTTGGCCGAACGCCATTTGCCCAGGGAAGTGACGGTCGAGATCACAACCAATATGGTTTCTCGATGTGGATGGCGGGAGGCGGAATTAAAGGCGGCACGGTTTATGGCGCTACCGATGAGTTTGGATATAAGGCGGTCGAGAACAAAGCCGAGATTCACGATTTGCATGCGACGATGCTGCATTTAATGGGAATGAATCACGAACGGGTCACTTATCGCTTCGGCGGGCGAGATATGCGGCTGACAGATGTGCATGGCGTCATACTGAAAGACGTTCTGAGCTAGATCGGCTCTCGCATGATTTTGCGGAGTTTGTGATAACTCTGAACACTTTCGCCTCGGCGACGATGAGCCAGCAACCTGACAGCGATGCGGCGCTCGACATCAGGATAAAGGACAACCGTGCAAATGGCTTCATTGAAACTTCCACCGACCTGCAGATCAAGGCTCATCTCGCTGAGCGAGATGGCTACTCTTGGTTGCATTCGGTTGGAATCGTGATAGCTTTGCCTCCTGCAGCACGAGCGGTAACTCGTCAGCCTTTCGAGTCCCGGAATTTCAAATTTCAAATTTGAAAACTCGAGTCCCTTGCTGGTAGCATTCCCCGAATAATCCCACCTGAGTTCCTTCCATGCGTTTGCTCACTGCACTCTTGTGCTGTCTGTCTCTGTGCTCGCTGACCAACTCTTCGCTCAACGCTCAGGACCCGGCGGTGAAGAGATCCGATCGCCCCGTCCGTGCATTGCTCGTCACTGGCGGATGCTGTCATGACTACGATCGCCAGAAACTCATTCTGACTCGAGGCATCAGCGCGAGGGCAGACGTACGCTGGACCGTCGTGCATCAGGGCGGAACGAGCACCGATACGAAAATTTCTCTGTACGACGATCCCGGCTGGGCCGACGGTTTTGACATCGTCGTTCACAACGAATGCTTCGCGCACGTGACCGACAAGGAATTCGTCGATCGAATTCTGAAGCCGCATCGCGAAGGACTTCCGGCAATTCTGATCCACTGCGCGATGCATTGTTATCGAGTCGACGATGATCGCTGGTTTGAATTCTGCGGAGTGCAGTCACCGGGCCACGGGCCGCATTATTCGTACACGATTAGCAACCAGAAGCCCGACCATCCGATCATGGCGGGTTTTGGCGAACGTTTCGTGGTGCCCAAGGGCGAGCTCTATCACGCGGAAAGAGTGTTCGACACGGCGACTCCGCTGGCTGTTGCCAATCGCCAGGACAACAGCGAGCCGCAGGTTTGCGTCTGGACCAACGACTACCACGGTACAAGAGTTTTCGCGACGACGGTCGGCCACTACAACGAAACGATGGTCGAACCGACATATCTGGACATGGTGACTCGCGGTCTCTTGTGGGCGGTGGGACGTGATCCGGAAACAGACTTCACACCGATTACACCAGTAAGCGATGAAGAGATTCGAGCTCTCGTGAATGTAACGATTGCGAAGAATTCGCCGGTGCTGACACAAGGTTGCTGTGGCGAAGGCAATCTCGTCTTCAATAGGCCCGCCAAAGCCAGCAGCGAAGAAACCAGCAAGGAAAACTTTGCAAAGAATGCCATCGACGGACGACTCGATACCCGCTGGTGCGCGAATGGCGGGCAAAGCGGTGAATCGATCACGCTTGACATATTGAAGCCGCAGTCCATTCGCAGCGTGCGGTTGCACTGGGAATCAAAGAACACCGCGTATCAGTACACCATTGAATCGTCGGCGGACGGTGACGACTGGACGATGCTGGCAGATCATTCGAAGAACACAGAACGCAACGGGCTTTCCGTGGACGCAGTCAAAACGGACGAGGCACGTTACCTGAAGATCACGTTCCTCGGCTCTAACGGTGGAGGCTGGGGCAGTGTTTGGGAAATCGAAGCCTATCCCGGCGATCTCCCTCCCTTGCCGGAAGGCGTAGCCGCTGGCGCTGACGGATCCGCATCGGTTGACGATGTGAAGGCTCCGAAAGGATTCGAAATCAGCCTGTTCGCCGGTCCACCGCAGGTGACCTATCCCGTGTGCATCACAACGTCGGTTGAAGGTGAAGTGTTTGTGGGGGTCGATGAACAGGGATCGCTCGGCAAAGTTCCAGGCCGAGGTAAAGTTGTGCGTTGCCTCGACACAGACGGCGATGGCAAGGCCGACAGGTTCAACGACTTCGCGAAGATGGATCATCCGCGTGGATTGGTCCATGACAACGGCACATTGTGGGTGTTGCACCCGCCGTTTCTGTCGGCCTTTTACGATCTGAATCGCGATGGCACGTCAGACGAAAGCGAAGTGCTGATTGAAGGCATCAGCACGGAAGAAGTCAATAAGCGAGGCGCCGACCACACGACGAACGGCATTCGCATGGGCATCGACGGTTGGATCTACATCGCTGTTGGTGACTTTGGATTCAACAAGGCCGTTGGCAAAGACGGCACAGTACTCAGCAAACGCGGCGGAGGAGTCGTCCGCATTCGTCCGGACGGCAGCGAGATGGAAGTCTACTCGTGGGGCCAGCGAAACATCGTTGATATCGCGATTGACCCGTTTCTGAACGTGTTCACTCGCGACAACACTAACGATGGCGGCGGCTGGGATATTCGTCTGTCTCATGTCATGCAGACGGCGAACTATGGCTACCCATCCCAATACATCAATTTCACCGATGAGATCATGCCGCCACTCGCCGATTACGGAGGCGGCTCCGGCTGCGGAGCCCTTTACTTTCAGGACGACCGCTGGCCCGTTCCCTACAACGACATGTTGCTGACCTGCGACTGGGGCCGCAGTGAAATCTTCAGCCATCGCTTGCCTCGCAACGGGGCAACGTTCGATGCGCAGCAGGACACGTTCCTGAACATTCCTCGGCCGACGGATGCCGACGCCGATGCCAGCGGGCGATTATTTGTGACGAGCTGGAAGAACGGAAATTTCGCGTTCGAACGTCCGGACGTGGGCTTCGTGGCGATGATCACGCCGAGCAATTTTGTGGCGCATCCGGCTCGGGATCCAGGGAGTCTCAACGATGCAGAACTCGTGCAGATGCTGCGAAGTCCGTCGGACACCGTGCGCGGCTCCACGCAGCGTGAATTGCTAAGACGTGGCGCATCTCCGATCTCAAATCTCCAATCTCAGATTCCCGACTCACTAGTTTCTCTTGCGAAAAACCATTCCGCCTCGCTGCATTCGCGAGTTGCCGCTCTTTGGACGCTCCGGCTGATCTCCTGGGATAAATTCAAATCTGTGTTCGGCGCACTTCTGATCGATGCCGACCTTCGTGAACACGCCATCCGCGCGGCCGCTGATCGGAAAAGCCAGACCGACAAGGGCCTGCTTTCGCCCATTTTTTCCAAGCTCGACGACAGTAATCCCCGAGTCCGTGCGGCGGCAATTGTGGTGATGGGACGCATGGGGGAAACACGCGCGGCAAAGCAATTGCTCTGTCTGACTTCGGACAATTCACGATCCAATGTGATCGGTACCGTGACAATTGATGGAAAGCCGGCCGATAGCGTCGTGATTCAGTTCTCCAGCGCGGAGGAAACCACTTCTGCGAAAGCTAAACCAGCTGGCACGTATTCGCTCAAGGCCAGTCCAGGCACGTATAGTGTCTCCATCGGCACATCGGCGGAGGCACAGCCCGCACCAGACGCTGTTGATGCGTGGCGAAAGGCCGATCCGGAACGAGTCATCCCGCATCTTTCCGTGAATGCTCTTGTGGAACTCAAGGCTATCGACGCGTGCCTCGAAGCACTGACCGGCCCGCATCGCGCCGGAGCCCTCGCAGCTCTGAAACGCCTGCATGATCCCAGAACCGTTGATGGCCTGTTCAAAGTGCTCAGCACCAGCCGCGATGACGCACTGCGACGCGAAGTCTGGACAACGCTGATTCGTCTGTATCATCGTGAAGGCGAATTCACAGTCGATAGTCCCAAGTGGTGGGGCACTCGTCCGGACACGACGGGCCCGTACTACGATCGCCAGAAGTGGAGCGAATCGGATCGCATCGCGGCAGCCATCAGAGTCGCGATCGCTGAAGGTAACGAATCCCTGAAAGGCCACCTCACGGAGCAACTCAGGAAGCACGTCGTCAATCTCGACGGCATCAGTACCGCAGAAGTTGCGACGGCCGAACCCGAAAAAGCCATCGCGCTTCCCAAGGCCGACCCGAACGATCCCAATGCCATTGCCAATCTGGCTGTCGATGTTGTAACTCAGCGAGCCGCAGCAGCTCCCGGCGACTCGGTAAGAGGTCGTCTGCTCTTCAAGCAGCAATCCTGCATCAACTGCCACACGTTCGCCAACGGCCAGCAACCGAAGGGTCCGCATCTGGTCGATATCGGCAAGCGCTACAAACGCGCCGAGTTGATTGAATCCATCCTGCTGCCCAGCAAGAAGATTGCCCAGGGCTTCGACACATGGGCCTTCGCTACGGACGACGGCAAGGTTCACACGGGCTTCGTGGTCCTGGAAAGTGCTGAAACCGTCACCCTGCGAGACGCCACCGGTGTGTCGCGTGAACTGAATCAGGACAACGTCGAAGATCGAGTGAAGCAGGAAGTCTCCATGATGCCGCAGGGAATCGTTGGAAATCTCAGCCCCGAACAATTGGCCGACCTGATTTCGTATCTGGAGTCGTTACGCTGAGTTGTGGTTGTTCACCATAAAGATGGGCGTCAAATAGTACTTCTGACATCCATTCCTGCAAGTCAGACAGAGTATCGCGGTTCGATAGTGTCGGTCATGCCGATCGCATCAAAGGCAGCGATGCCCTTCCAGCCGTAAACAGCGACCCGGTTAACGAGACCACCCCAAAGCGACCGTGTGTGAACTAAGAATTCAATGACCAGGTGGTGACGCTTTCCCTGCTGTATGGCCGATCTTCGATGTCTTCCAATATTGGTAAGTCCGATCTCCGAGGTCCAGGGAAAGACATAACGGATTGGCAGGCATTGCCGTTCAAAGAGTCCCCGTCTGGATCATTCTTTCATCCCAAAGTACATCGCGTTGAGCACCATTGATGTTGAGTGTGAACGTAGAATCTGAAACCGATACAAAGCTCTCGGACCTTCTGGAAGAATTCCTATTGTTGCTGAGATCAGGGCGAGGCATTCCGGTTCGGGAATTCGCTCGAAAGCATCCGGAATTCTCAGGTCGCATTGTCGCCGATTTCCCGACGATGCTCGTGGCCAAAGGTTTGAAGCTGCGGCCTTCGGCGGCCACTGAAACAGTGACACTGGCGAACCCAGCACACTCAGATAGGGTGCTGACTGGCCAGGATATCCGTCAAATCAGCCATGACTCGCAGCTGCGTGGAAGCAACGGCGAGGAGTCCGGCTACGTTCCGTCGCTGTTCGCTTCTCGTTGGGTATTGGTTTCTTCCCTTATTGGAATACCGGTAACAGTGATCGGGCTGATGTACGTTTGCGTGGTGGGGCTCTGGACCCCAGCGACGACCGCCGCGATGGAAACAGCGGGCTTACCTGATCCACAAGCAGAACAGCACGCGAAGTTCGTCGAACATCAGCCGGACCTTCAGCAGACTGGCATCACAACTTCTGTACAAAAGGAGCCCGAATCGGAGGTCACTCTTACTCAGAAAGATGTTGAACAGAATCCGGTCCGGACAGAACCGGGGAGTGATATTAAGAAGGCTGGCCAGGAATCGAACAAAGTGGGATTTGCCTACGACAAGCTGGATCATCCGCTGACAAATGCGATCCGCCACCTTGATCTGGTTCAACAGACTTCCGAGTTGACACTTTCCGCACAGGACAAATCAGAAGCTCAGACCAGGCTTGCCACTTTGGGAGAAGCAGTCCGGAAGAAGGTCTTGACAGACGAAGAGATCAGCGAACTTCTCGCTCTTCTGCTGGAGGATTCGAGCCAGGCACCTTTCGCTCAAAAAGTAAGCGAACCGCGGCTGATTCAATTCCTCATTGTGTTGAAGAATACTTACGAAGTCGCCAGCAGGCGACTTTTAGTCGAACAATTAGCCGCGAAAAACCGGCTCGAGCAGGAACTTCAGCAGAAGAAAACACGACTTGCAGAATCGATGCCTGCTACGACCGGGAAGGGAAAGAAAGCCCCTGTTCCGCCACGGGATTTACCGTATTGATGCAGGAGATGAAGTGAGAGCCATGCCGTGAAGGCGCCGAGTCTGGGATTCCGGAAGTAAGGAGAGTTGTCGAAAAGTGACGACTCGCTCAAACTAACAGCTTCCACGCGGGGAACCCTTCTGGGAACGCGCCGTCTCGCTACTTCTTGGGAATGTACTCCAAAGTGTAATACGCGGACGGATGCAGGAGAGGGAGACCAGCTTTGGATCGCAAAGCATCAGCGTGGAGTTCGTGGATGTGACCCCGCTGAATACCGTCGACTCTGAGGTAAACAGACATGCCATCGTCGGCAACACGAATTTCCGGAATCGTCGGCTTCGTGTGATCGACTTCCGGACTGCCGTACGACGATTGGAAAATGTAGCAGTACGTTTCCAACTTCCACGTGTCCGGATTGCGAGCGATCTCGGGATCGACAGGTTCCGTGAACGTCAACTCAAAGCCGTCGGGTCTGGCTCGCATCTCGCGAATCTCAAACGGAACTCTTCCGGTCCAACGCAGGCGTTCCAAAGAAAACGGTTTGGTACCTCGGGAGCCCCAGCCGCGGTTAGTGCCACCGACGAACATCGAACCGTCGTCGGTCATTCGGAGAGCGAGCGTTCCCGAACCGATACCTTCTCGAAATGGAAAACAGGCTCCCTGATAGTGTCCATTAACTTTTTCGATGAAGCATCGCATGACAGTGCTGTGGGTCACATCGCCGACAAACAATTGGTTTTCAAACGGCCCGAACTTGCCGCCGCTGACATCGCACGCGATGCCGCTCGCGCTTTGTCCCATCTTCTGGTAGGGAAACAGGATCACCGGCGGTTCGAATTCGGGAATCTTGTCGGCTTCGACCACGATGCGGCTGCCGCTATCTGGTTCCTTTGGTGCCGACGTGGCTCCACCTGCGGTTTTGGAGAACCAGCGATTGCCTCCCGGATGTCCCTGGAATGAGACGGGACGAAGCCATTTCAAGCCGGACGTTCCATTCCATGGCCCCTGATTGTCGGTGTAGAAAACGTCGCCTTCGGCATTGAAGGCGATGCCCCCAGGCGATCGAATTCCGCTGCACGTTGGAACCATTTTGCCGTATGGATCAATTCGCACCGCCCAGCCCCGCCACGGGCAATCGCTTCCGAACGAGCCTGTGAGACACAACACCACCCACATATTGCCATCTTTGTCGAATGGGGAACCGAACGCGTACTCGTGATAGTCGCCGTTGATTCCCCAGCTGTCGCTGAATGTTTCGATCTCGTCGGCCAGTCCATCGTTGTCCGTATCTCGCAGCCGAGTGACTTCGCCACGTTGTGTCGCGTAAAGCCAGCCGTCCTTGTACGTCAGCCCGAGGACTTCATGTAGACCCTGCGCGAAGAGTTCGTACCGGGCGACGGATGCATCTTTGTTCCACGCATCGGTGACTCGATAGATGTCGCCTCGACGAGTCGCCACGGCCAGCGTACCGTCCGGGAGCGGCTCAATGGCTCCGGCTTCGAGGACGATGCCTTGCGGTATTGTGAAGCTGGCAAGCGGATAATAGTCGTCTTCCTTTGGCGCGGCGGTTTGAGCGGGAGCGATGTTGCTGAGAAGGCAGCAAAGAGAAGCAAGAATGAGGTGTTTCCTGGGCGAGTCCATGTTCAGCGAGCCTGACTAATGAAGTACGAGAACGTTTGCTGAGATAATTTTTCATGGTCTTCGAGGCGACTGAATCATGAGGCCCCGAATAATACAGCCGCCTGTGTCTTTCCGTTCTTCGAAAATGCTACCAGACGATCGTGAACTTCATCGTTGTTTCTTTGCCGGCCACCGCAGTGACCTGAATGAGTAGTTCGCGATTGCCGTTGATAGTTCGCACCACCGGGTCAATATTTTCGAATCGGAACTGCATGCCGTTCACCAGGAATGCTCCGTTGGTTTCTTCGACATTCGGACCACTTGCGATACGAATGTAGGCATTCTCCAGCTTCGTGTCAGACTTCACTTTCATCGTGCGTTGAAGACCATTGTCCGGGCTCGCGGCAAATGGTGTGAGTGTGTCGCTGACGGAGATTTCGTTCCAAAGATACTTGAAAGTCGGCACACCGGCTTCATTCAATGAATAACCCCTGAAGTGAAAGCCGTTTTCACGAGGATTGCTGTCTGGCCACGCAACGTCCAGCGACACCAGAGTGGCCAACGGCGGACCAGCGGGAAGAGTCATCACGTGGTCGCCCATCGGAGCCTGATTTCCCGGACCTCGGTCGATCCAGTGCTTCGATGCATCGATGAAGGCTCCATGCCAGATAAGCCGAGGCGTCATGTGTTCCGCGTCCCATGCGAAGTGAGCCTTCTCGGCGAATCCGACCGCGATGCCTCGAGGCGACAAGCCTTCCAGGAAGTTACGATAAATGATCGGACGAGCCGCAGGCTTCAATTCGATCGCTTCTCGTTGAAGGCCGCTGGGAACCTTCGCATTCTTTCCGTCGAGCAAATACGTCCAGATCGCAGCGATCTGCACATCAGAGTCGCCGTTCAGAATATGCGGCACGACAGACCGGCCTCGTGGCCATGCCGCCGGCATGCGAGTTCCTGGCCGATAGGCCTGAGGATCCAGCAAGTACCGATGGAACCATTCCTTTCGCAGGCGACGTGTCATCGTGGTCATGTCCAGCGACTGAATTCCCGTCGCGGCATGCCTGTCAAAGATGTGGCATTTGATGCAGGACAGAGCCTGGTCGCCGACCAGCAAACGGGCATCGGCTTTGATGCGATGGTTGGGCTCCGGAAGCGTTACCTGCACGATCGCAGGCTTTGCATCAAGGGCAACCAAACTAGAAATCAGCGCCCCGGTTTGCCCGGCTCCAAACTGCGGCATGCGAGTCGCCATAGACGGCCGATCTTTTGCACCTTCGTTCAGAATTGTTTTCAGCCATGTTTCATTCAGCTTGTCGCCAGCGCCGTCGAGTGACGGGGGAATGCGTCCTTCGTCACCCATTTCCGGGATGCTGCCAGTAAAGACGTGATTCATGGGTTCAGAGACTCCACCCATTGAGTTTCGCGAATGGCACGCATAGCAATTCAGCGTCAGCATCGTCTGATGGATTTCGTGTTTTGTATCGGGCTCTTCGGCTGATGGCCGGCGAAACGCTTCGATCGCTGCCGTAATATCCTGTCGTTGCTGTGGATTCAGTGCAAACACCGGGACTTTGGCGTCAGGTTTCTCCGCCAGGCAACCGCCGGTTGCCTGCATCGCAGCAAATTGAGGAGCCTTGCCGGTCCAGCTGAGTTTCTGATTTCCATCTCCATGCTGATGGCAGGCCGCGCAGCCCAGAGAGGCAAAGGCGAGTCGCCCTTTTTCGATTAGCTCAGCCGAAGAACTAGCGACAGATTCTACTTTGGCAGATGCGAACTTTTCGGTCAGTGTGATAAACCCAGCCAGCGGCTGCCGCGGCATGTCGCTGCCTTCCATCTCGACGGCCAATTCTTCCTGTCCCTGATACTCAAAGTACTCTAAAACCAATTCGTGCGGGCCGGCTTTTAGTGCTGCGTCGCCGCGGCGAAAGCCGGCAGGGTGAACTCCGTCATTGTCGATAATCACATTCCCGTCAATCAGAAGGCGGGCCCCATCATCGGAGCTGAGGAAAAACTTGTATTTGCCGTTGTCGGGGATGTGAAGAAAGCCGCTGAATCTCAGCGAGAACAGTTCCTGTGTAGGCGATACACCCACGGCGAAGTCGGTCGTCGTTCCTGCAGAGACTGGCTTCAACAGAGAGAAATCTGGTAATTCCTGCCAGTCGCCTTCAAAGTATTCGAAGTTGATATTGGCCTCCACATCCACATCCTTGAGCAGATAGCTGGCCACATCGCGAGCTTCCTCGGGAGTCAGGTTGAGCGAAGGCATTCTCCCCGATGGTCTGACAGCATGGGGGTCGCGAAGGAAATTAATGAGGCTGGATAGTGAATACTTCTGTTCCAGTTTTCCCAGTGGCATCGCAAAGGCTGGGCGCGTCCATTTGATTTCTGTTTTGTGCACCTGGTCATCTTCCTCGTCAGCCACTTGTCCGGCTGAGACGCCTCGTCGAAGTCGATCGATCACTTCATCGCTTCGCTGATCGGCATGACATGCGGCACAGCCAATCTGGTGAAACAGCGTTTCTCCGCGCCGAACCGCATCGACACCGACTGCAGTGGCTCGCCACGAAGTACCTTGTGTAAGAAACGCCGTGATTGCGTCGATGGTTGCAGGATCGGCTTTCAATGCGACCAGTTCGGGCATCGCAGTGCCGGGCTTTTCTGATTGTGGGTTTGCAATGAACTTGCGAATGTGGTCCGCACTGGATCGTTCGCCAATTCTGGTGAGAATGGGAGCCTGCCGAAGCGGCACGGTGTCGCCACCGATTTTGCCGTGACACGAATGACAATTCATTTCCGAAATCAGCAGTTGGCCTCCCGTCACGTCGTTCAGGTGCTCGGCGCGAAACCGCTCGTAACCGGGAACGACCACGTGATTATCAGCGGCCGGTAGTACTCGACAAATCACGACCATCGACAGAGCTATGAGCAGTCGAAACAAGTGAATCTGCAAGCGCATGGCAGAAATCTCAAAGGGAGAGGGACTGGACAAGGGAGACGGACTGGAATATTGAGTTGGCACCCGAGGGAAAGCAACGCAACGGAGTTAGACTCTTGAAAGGCCGCCGACATTAACGTTCGAGACTCCCCCCCTGCATGCGTCGTTGTGTGCTCATTCTGACAACGCAGCGTTGATTTTGAGGACAAACCGCTGCACGAATGGTTCCCTCGCGAGAATGATAACCGGCACAGGGGAAATAGGTTATGTCAAATGGAGCTGTTCTGGCATGGGATATGAACTATTGAGACAGCGTGGCATCAGGAATGGTGCCGGAAGTTAGTCACCCCCATTCAAGATGAAAGGACCTCGCCATGAACACTCTTCGGATTCGCGTTCTGGGAATATTTGGCCTGTTGCTGACGTCAACAGTCTCAGTTCAGGGCAACGACATCGTCGATTTCCTGAGGGCCATCAACGGAGCATCTGATCCCCGAGATGATCGGTCTGTAATTCACCAGGTTAGACAACACGACCAAGGAGATGGCGGAATGCATGGTGGCGAACACGGTGATCGCAATATGTCCAGCCGTGACATTTACAAGCGCAACACTCAGTTCGCTGATCGTGATATGAATTACCTCGGCTACTCACGGGATCAAGGTCAATACAATCGCAGCGGTTTTGATCCACAGAGAGTTGATCTGCGTCATGGGAGCCATGGGAATTCTAACTACGGTCGTTCCGCTTACGGCCAGCCAAACTACCCGCAGCGATCGGGCGCTCAGTTTAGTTTTCGAGTGAGCTCGAATAATGGAGGCGGATATGGGGAGCCGCTCTACATTCCGTCACAGGAACCGGTTCAGGTGCTTCCGCCTGTCCAGGAACTGCCTCCTGTCCGAAGCTACGCCCCTGCTCCGCCTTATCCTGTGGTTCCTGTATCTCCCCACCAGGTTGGTGAGATTGTTGACTGCCGCGTTCCGCTGGCCACCTGCGTGCGAATCGAAGATGAATGCAACATTGCTCCCCATGCAGTACCGGTAGTCGTCGCGGTGAGAGATCCCGCCACCTGTGGTCACCAGTGCCATGAAAGAATTGTCTTTGTGGAGGTCTTTGTTCCTCCATGTCCTCCCCGGTCAATTAGGGTGTCACCATGCCACAGCCGAGTCACGATGGACTTTGGTGAGTATCAAGTGGACCTCAAGTCACAGAATGGCATTATCGTCATCGACTATGACAATTAGCTTCAAATCAAAATCGACATGGGAATCAGACGGGTGAATTGATTCCCATTCACACCACGCGGGTGCTGAAGTCTTTGGCTTCAGTACCCGCTTAAGTTTTACAGGATCCGAAGGCCACTCAGTCAAATTGCGGGATAAATGCGAGTATCCTATTGGACAGAGTTGGTAGGTTGCTGCGGACTGAATAGTCGTTTAGACAGGAAGTTCGCGACAGTGTCCACCCTTGAATTGCCCGGCTCTTGTCGTTGCCTCTTCTCTGTCTGGCGGAATTTGTCGTTTTTAGTTCAGCACAATTCCCAGCGTGAGAGCAGTATGCGAGCTAACCTAAAGAATGGTGGTTCGAGGGTTCCCGTAGCAGCGCCTGAAGAGTGATGATAGCCGGCAGGCCTTATTTCTCTGAAAGCCGAATCATGGATACGCTCAAAAGAAATCTGACGATGTTTGTCGGCGCGGTGTTGGTGGGTGTGGGCCCTGCCGAGGAATGGATGCCGCCCTGGACGAGTTGGGGCCAAAGTACTCGTCACGTGCGAAGTTTCTGACGATCGATATTGATAAGAAGCCCGAGTTGTTTACTCACTATCGATCGGGGGGCGGCATCCCTGAGATCATGATCTTCAAGGATGGCAACATCGTGGCTCAGCAGAGAGGCTTTGGCGGCACTGAGGGGTTGAATCAGTGGCTTGCGGATAGCCTGTAGCCTGTTCAGTCTATTCTGCGGCCGAAGTCTCTGTGATGGATTCCCACCGGCAAATCTTCCCGGTCGAAGCGTCTTCGAGGACCAGCTCGGACTTCGTCAGCTTGAGGACTTTGTAGCTGGATGTTTCCCCGTATTTCTTTATGAGCTTCTGCACACTACGTTCGGGCGCACCGCCTGTCACATGTTGGACCAGTGTGCTTCCATCGAGCGTCCATTGCAGGTCAAGCGTTACTTCGCGGCCATAGAGAACAGCAGCCATCGTACTCAATCGCATCTTTAATTCGGCCGACCCGTCTGGCCTGGCATTCAGAACCTGTGTTCCAAATTGCGTTGACCGCCAGGTGCCAATTAGAGGATTGGTGATTGACGAAATGACAGCGGCGTTCGTGTGTGTCGTAGTAATTGCGGAGGCGAACGGACAAAGAATGGCGAGACTGGCAAGCAGTGATGCTGTACGTCGTTTCATGTTTTTACCTTAAGAAGTGCTCTCAGTGTTCGACCGTCATTCGCCACTTCGGAAGCAGCTTGACCATCGTCGAGAGTTCAAATCCGCACGTCAGATGCCGACTCTTTGAGAATGACCCAAGGAGCTCTGGTTTCGGAGGTGATCCAAATGAATTAACCCAACAGAAAAGGCCTTTTTGGTTAGCTCTTGCCATCTCCCCAACAATGCCTTTGGGAAAAAAACACGGTCGATCTAGGATCGATCGGATCTCGCTTGCGTTGTCAAAACGCAGACAGGGAGTCGTCAATACGACGATACTTCGTTGAGGAATCCGCGATAGCAAACCCAGGAGTGGTCTCGGAACTCCAGTCTCCCATTAGCCAACAGCAATCAAATTGCCCGGAGTACAGCAGCTGCACTTTGACCCATGGCCGTGCGGTTGACTGTAATCGCTGTCCGATTGCTGAGCCGCGTCGCCTCGCCGCGCGCGACGTTCAGACGGCAGCGTGGATCGGGAATCTCATAATTCAAAGTCGCCGGGATATATCCATTCTTCAGCGACAGTAACGTTCCCGCGAGTTCGACAGCACCTGCACCCGCATCAAAATGACCGACGTAGCTCTTCAACGCAGTGACTGGGATCTTCAAGGCAAGATCCCCAAAGACACGGTGATAAGCTCGCGCTTCGACGATGTCATCCGGCTGAGTGCTCTTGCCCTGAGCGTTAATGTGACCCAGCTCGGAAGCGCGAATGCCGGAGCCATCAATCGCCGATTCCATAGCCCGGACGAGACCCAGGCCGGCCGACTCATTGGCCAATCCCTTTCCGTCGCACCCCGCTCCAACACCGAGCACTTCCGCATAGATATTGGCACCACGGCGAACTGCGTGGTGATAGCTTTCGACCACAAATGAGGCAGCTCCTTCGCCGACGACTGTTCCATCACGTTCGAAGTCGAACGGCCGACAAGCGCGAGTCGGGTCGTCTGTTCGACGGGAAAGACCTTCAAAGCTATGGAACTTGGCGATATCAACAGGATGAATATTTGAGCTGCAGGCACCGACAATCATGGCATCGGCACGCCCGGCTTCGATCACTCGGACAGCTTCGGAAAGTGCCAACAAGGCGGATGCGTCCCGGCAAGTGATCGTGTTATTCGGGCCGCAGGCATTGTGATCGATGGAAACATGGCTCGCCGGCATATTAGGCAGCTGACGCAGCAGCCAAAGCGGTGCAATACTGGCCAGAGCCTCTGGGCCCCACTTATCGGGATCAAATCCACCTTCGGTTCGACAGGCATTCACTGCCGCAGCCAGTTCAGAAGGATGGCAGGTCATACGGCCGGCACCATAAACCACGCCAAGCCGATCCGGATCAATCCAGCCGGTGCCCACATTTGCGTCTTTGACGGCCAGATTTGATGAGGCAACACCCAGTTGAATGTCGCGGCACATCACCTTCACAAACTTCTTGTCACGAAGAAAGTTGACTGGATTGAAGTCGCGAACTTCGGCACCAAATGCCGATGGCAGGCCGTCAGACGGCATTGACTGCAGAAAGTCAATCCCCGTGCGGTTGTGTACCAAACTGTCCCAGAAGCTGTCGTTGCCGATACCAATTGGAGAAACAACCCCAATGCCCGTCACAACGACGCGAATCCCAGTGCGCCCAGCCATGGAAACGCCTCAATCTGTAGCTCTCGGTGCGATTCAATCGACCCGAAAGCTCGACCCATCGTGGTCCACCGGTGAAGTCCATCCCGGTGGAAGATTGCCATCCGTTCCCCACGAATTTCAGGCAATCCCGTTGTTGATTCAGCTGATCCATCCCTCTCTTATCCGTTTCTTGCCCCCGCAAAAAACAGAATCAGGATGACTCATCACAAATCACATAAGAGTATTTTCGGACGCAAAGCCTCCCCGCTCCAGCATCCCACACTCTTCCTCAGCGATGATTACACGCGGATTCCAGTTCCCTGTCAAGTCGTTCGTGGCGTCTGTACTACCCGCGAGAGCGGAGAATACTGATCATGCGATCAGTTTCTGGGAGGCGAATGTACCAAAACATGGAATTCAGTGACGGTTTTGTCAAATGCCGACAGTGCGGAAAAGTAGCCTGCGGAATATCCCGCGGGTGGTTTGTGCACGTGCTACCAATCGGAAGTCCTACTCCGTTGACCGGGTAAAACAATGGCTTCGTTGGAATACAGGCGTGGATGAAGGTGTGAGCCACGGAGGGCCTTGCATCCATTGCATTTAGTCACACCGTGACTGAACCAATCGAACCGACAATGCTAATCATGTCACCGAGAAGGCTTGGTCGTGGCGACGGCGGACTGCATCTCCGCAGCAAATCTGCGTACGGACCTGGCTGCGTCTTCAATAGTGGCGGCTTCGGCGATCCGGCGGACGATGGCTGAACCAACGATGACGCCATCAGCAACACCCTCCAGGCTGGCGACCTGTTCGGGGCTGCTGATGCCGAAACCGACGGCCAGTGGCAGGTTCGATTGGCTCCTCAGAGACTTAAGCTGTTCGATCAGTTCGCGAGGCAGTTCCAGCCGCACGCCGGTAGTTCCAGCAACGGAAATGCAGTACAGAAATCCGGTGGACGCAGCAAGAATTTGTTTCGTCCTGCGCTCTGTGGTTGTCGGTGCAATCAACTGCACCAGATCGAGGCTATGCTGTTTTGCCAACGCCGCAAGTTCCTCGGCTTCATCAGCAGGCAGGTCGGGGACGATGAATCCGCTGAAGCCCGCTTTTGCTGCATGCTCGACAAAGGCGGCAGAACCGTGTCGAAAAATGATAGCGAAGGACACCATGGCCAGCACTGGTGGCAGGTTTTGGTTTTTCAGAGATTCCATCGTCGAGAAGATACCGTCCACCGTAATGCCACTGTCAAGAGCTCGGGTGTACGACGCCTGAATCACCGGGCCATCCGCAATCGGATCGCTGTAAGGGAAGCCCAATTCGATCAAATCGACCTGAGCATCACGCAGGGCGAGCAGCACACTGGCCGTACCGGCGAGACTGGGGTCTCCGGCGGTGACGAATGGCATGAATGCCATCCGGGATTCCCGGGATGCACGATCAAACGCTTCAGAAATACGAGACATTGCAGCACACGCCCAGACCGCTAAGCCAAAATCGCCCTCAAACACCGATCGCGGCGGGAAGGACAGATCGGGAAATCACAATTCAGGTCGAGCAGACTAACGCGAAGTTCGACAAACTCCAACTCACCATCTCCCGCGATTCCAGGGTGCTGAAGATTTGAGATCGCATCATGGCGCTTCAAAGTCTTTGATTGGGCTTCAGAGCCCGGGGCAAAAAATCTTGCGGCCTCAGGGGTGACGCGTGCAAGTCGGGAAAATCACGATATGCTGCCCACCCGAAGGACAGCAACTCCCACCTCTGGCGCGGAAAGCATTTAGCGTTCCTGAGTCTGGACAACTGCCGCGTATGTCACGTTCGCCAAAACCGGATCGAAAACAAATCTACGAAACCGTTCTGTCACGGCTCTGCGAACGCTCGGAATTTGCGATCGAGGAAATCCGCGAATCCAGCGGAGACGAGCACCGGCAGGTGACTAGCCATATTGTTCGAGAGCTTGTCAAACAGGGAACCCTTCAGCGACTGGAGACTGAACAAGGGACTCGATTTCGCTGGAAGAATGATCCGCAAAAATTTGACCTCACTCCCTGGGTCAATGCTCAGGTTCATGGCACTCAGATTACAGAATCGCCGGTGGACGAACGTCCTCGCGAGCGACTTATTCAGCACGGCGCATCGCATCTGAAACTGTCCGAACTGCTGGCTATTCTTATTCGAACCGGGAGAACAGGCGAATCGGCGCTTCAGGCTGGTGAGCGGATTTCGAGTCGCCTGGGTGAGCATCTGGAAAAACTGCCCGGGCTGGGTCCCAAAGAACTCAAAGAATACAGCATCGCCGTGAGCGAGCCGGCCTATTGCCAGATTATGGCGGGTATCGAGCTTGGACGACGGGTCGCGGCAGCAATGGACGAAGGATTTCGAGAACGTATTCGTATCACCAGTCCTGCGACCGCCATGCGTTACTGCCTGAATCGCTTTGAGCGACTCGCCAAAGAAGCAAAACAGGAAGAATTCCACATGGTGACGCTGGACACAAAGAACCAGCCAATCGCTTCACATCAAATCACTGTCGGAACGCTTCGTAACAGTCTCGTGCATCCTCGAGAAGTCTTCCGTCCGGCAATTCGCGATGCGGCCAACTGCATTATCGTGGTTCACAATCATCCGTCCGGTGACCCCACTCCAAGCGATCAGGACATCAGTGTGACTGAACGGCTGGAATCGGCTGCCGAAATCATCGGCATCCCACTTATTGATCACATCGTCGTTGCGGGAGAAAAGGCCATCAGTATTCAGGAATGGCGTTCCGGAAATCGTTGGTGAATGAAAAAAGCCCGGAGGTTTTGCAAAGTCCAGGTTTCCCGCGTGATTTACTTCTTCACTGGCGTCGGCCTATGCGGCCATTTTGGGCTGCCCGGCGGATCGTCGCGGAATGGTGATTTGCCGAGTCCAAAGTTCGCTGGCTTCCAATTGAGAGTCTTGTAGTACTCTTTGTCGTTGATGAAGCCGTAGAACGTGGGATAGAACGGATCGACGTAATCCACATTCGCTTTCTCGGGCACGTTACCGCCGGTCAGATGAATGGCCGCGTTGACGACCAGTCTTCGCAGATCTTCGTCCACAAAGTCAACGGCCGCTCCGGCCGTCGTGCAGAACGAATGTCCTTCATTGCCGTTCGGAGCCTTATAAGAATGCAACCAGGCCAAAGCCTGCATCGGCTTGTTGCGAGCATCGTCAACCAGCGTCCTGGATTCCGGATCCAGCGTTTCCGTGATCGCTCCTCGCAGAAGGACCGTGTCTGCGTCGGTCAGGTGAGTTACTCCGTAGACGTCGCTGGGGGCGAAGATCTCGGACACGCCCTGCAGAACCACATGCTTCTCGGCACCCGGTTCGACAACGCTGCGAGCCCCTTCGACTTTGTGATGCCCGTGGTGCGAAACCCACTGCTCACCCAAAACTTTAAGTCCCCAGTCGGCGAAGGAAATGGAATCGCCGAATTTCTCACTCCCGTTGAACGCATGAGTCGCGGTTCGAAGCCCAATGGCAGGCTTACCGGCGTTCAGGAAATCCGTCACATGCTTTGCCTCGTCAGCACTCGGACGACGAAAGCGAGTAGCGATAATCATAAGATCGGCGGAATCCAATGCAGCGAGTCCTCGCAGGCCCTGCTGGTTATTGGAATCGAGATAATCGGCTCCATCGGGTCCCATTGCAAAAATTACCGTGCACTTGAAGTTGTACTTCTGACTGAGAATCTTGCCGAGCATCGGCATGACCTCCTCCGAGCGATATTCTTCGTCTCCAGAGATCAACACAATATGCTTGGCAACATCGGCATGATGTTTAGGCTCGAAGACGAGAGTGTCGTCCGCCGGCACGGAAGAACTCAGCAGTCCGCCAACAGCGACAACCGCCGCGCAAGTAAACGTCAGAACAGAAAGTCTCATCGAAGTTGCCTTGCAAAAACCGTTCACGGTCGAGACCGACCAAGGGTGGGATCAATTCATCAACAACAGTGTAACGGCACCGTGAGAGATCTCAACAGCATCAGGAAACCTCACCGCCCTCGGCGGCATGCCTTGACTTTTCCCAGCCTTCAATTCTAGTCACGCTGCTGCGAGATGCACCTTTGTCTTCGAAAACGATTCGTAGTTTCGTGGTCGTCACATTGTCGAAGCGGCCTGAGTTTGCAACGCCCCCCACCGCTATTTATAGATCGTATTTCGTGTTCACAGCATTCTCCCATGAGTCGCCGTGGAGCCATTGCACTCCGCACGTCTTTGGAGCCTTAACTCCACCGTCGTCGTCGTCGTCGATCAACAACTCAACTCGCCCGAGATTCTTCTGGACTCCGAAATTCAGCTCCAACCAGTCCGATGAATTCGGAGACTGATAACTGGTCCAGTGCTGGTGCGGGGTCCCGGGGGGATGGGCACAAACGTTTTGTCGGGACTGTTCATCCGCGATTAAAAGAGCAGCGTTTGCCGAACAATCCTCTTGAAGACATGCCAGTCGGATGCTTGTCGCGTGGTCAATCACCAGCAATGTGGGTCGAATTCTTCGACCATTGTGGGAACTGGCGTGAAGTGCGAACGAAGCATTGTAAGCTCCGCGTGGGAGGCATCGAAAATCGAGCAAATGTGAAGACCTACCTGGACCCAGCCACCTGGCCGTTGTGACTGATGTCGAACCTCGCACTCGAACAGCCGCCAGACGTCTTCTTTGTCAGGAATAGCGGCTACGACGCGTCCTGTTTCGAGAGTCTTTCGCGTCAACACACCAACCCCCATTTGTCGCAGATCAAACGTCACTGCCGGAATTGGGCGAGTAAAGTCAGGCTGATTCGTTCCAGTCCTGGCGCAGGGGACCAACCAAACGCCGATGGCTGATGCCTGTGACTTCGTTCGGCGGCGAGTGTCATTCATCCCCTCGCGATACGACAATCCCTCGAGACTGGCTTGAGTGAGAAGCCTGGAAAAAGCCATCTCGGCCTTCTTACGATGGTCATCAGATCGAAAGAGTTGCGTGAATCGGTTCAGCATTGCCAACACATCTCTTTTCAGGGGATTGAGGGTTACCAGCGACACCTGAAGTCTGTGTCAGGACTGTCATTTGGCAACCAGACTTTGCAGATTGGGGTCGCAATTGTGACACTCCGCTGTGGCAACAATAACGATGGAATCAAAATTGCCGGCGATCGGCGGCTTACATGTGGGTTTTACCGACGGAGCGGAAGTCTGACAGCGACAGCCATGCGGTGTCACTGACCCGCACGGCAACTCAGTAATTTTCGAGGCCTCGTGGGCTTCCATTCTTCGGAATGGCCTGATCCAAAGCCCGCGAATGGGCGTTTTTGCGATGAGATTGCCCGAGTAATGAGTGGATCGCGAGAAACCCGGCATTGAAGTTTCCTATGAATTGGCAATCCCGGGAAGCGTGGCTACCATCGCTCATTGGAATTGTCGGCTTTTTGCAGAACGACTTTTGCGAATGCCCAAGCGACCTGAATTCGAAGGACAAGCGCAGCCAAACTGGGTCGCAAGAGTTTTTCGGCCGTTTTCCGTATGTTGATTCTCGATACCGTAGTTCCGGACACCGATCACGTATGTTTCCGTCTTTAATGTTCGCCGATGATGTGGATCTTGGTTTTTGGGGGCAAACCTTTACCAACCATGACATCGTCGTAATTCTGTTGCTGGTGCTGCTGGAAGGCGTTTTGTCGATCGACAATGCGTTGGTTCTGGGATTGCTGGCCAAACGAGTCCCGAAGCCACTGCAGAAAAGAGCATTGACTTATGGACTTATCGGTGCCTTTGTGTTTCGCATCGTGGCGATCGCGACAGCCAGTTTCCTGCTCAAATGGCGCATCGTGAAGTTGATTGGCGGTGGTTATCTGATCTACATCGCTGTGAAGCATTTGTTCTTCGAGTCAAAGGACGAATCGGACGACGTTGTAGGGCTGGACAAAGAGGGAGAACTCGAGCTTCGTATTGCTGAAACCGGTAAGCCATTAACCCCTGAGCAGGAAGTGGCCGAGATTCAGGAACGGGTTCCTTTTCCGTTGAGTGATGCGGTGCTTCATCCATCTGATTCGGCACAGTCTGGTCCGTATGCCTCACCAGCTCAGCAGGATACAGAACAGCCGGTTATTGCCGGTCGCAGTTTCTGGATGGCTGTCGCGGTGATCGAACTCACCGATATAGCCTTCGCCGTCGACTCGATCCTGGCAGCGATTGCCCTTGTTGGAAGTCCGCCCGCTGGGCATCCGGCAGGCGCGACTCATCCGAAGCTTTGGGTTGTTATTACTGGCGGAATGCTGGGTGTGATGTTGATGCGAGTTGCCGCTGCGATGTTCATTCGACTGCTCGAGAAGTTTCCGAGATTTGAAGTTTCGGCGTACTTGCTGGTCATTGTGATTGGGCTGAAGTTGCTTGTCGATTGGGGATTCAACTCCGAAGCAAATCCCCACGTGATCGATTTCCATAGCTACACGACTCCGGAATTCTGGATCTTCTGGATTTCGATGGTGGTTTGCCTGGGACTGGGCTTCTTGCCGAGGAAATCGCAAGGGGCTGAAATAGCGAAGCCCTGATCAGGAAGTCGTTGGCCGCACCGCCATTGAGTCTGCGCGATGGATTGAAGGCAAGCCACACACAACGTATCGGGCCGCGATTCCAGCAGAGCGACGCTACCAAAAGCGGCAACCTGCTTCCTCTCCAGTAGTCAACAAGGCGACGTCACTAACGCAACCGTAGGTGGTCGATAGCTTGATCTTGTTCAACGAATCAGGGACCGGACATTATGAAACTGCGGCGGTTGCCTGAAGACTTTCAGGTTGATGAGCTCACGCAAGTGACCCCTGATGGCGGTGCCTTTGCACTGTATCGATTGACGAAGAATTCCATCGGAACCCCCGAAGCCGTCAACGCCATCGTTGAAAAGTGGAAGGTGCACCGCAAGCGAATCAGCTATGGCGGTCTGAAGGATCGTCATGCTGTCACTGTTCAGCATCTGACGATCCACAACGGGCCTCGGAAGGCTCTGCGACAAAACTCGTTTGATCTGGAGTACATCGGCCAGGTTCGTGCGCCTTTTACCCCCGCTGAAATAGAAGGCAACCGATTTCAGCTCGTTCTGCGAGACATGACCACCGCCGAGGTACAACAGGCCGAAGTGGCGATTGCTCAGGTTAAGAATACGGGATTACCTAACTATTTCGATGATCAGCGATTCGGCTCCCTTGGTATTTCGGGGGAATGGATCGCGCGAGCCTGGTGTCTGGGAAACTGGGAACGTGCGTTGTGGTTGGCTTTAGCGGATCCTCACGTTAACGACCCATCAGCGGAGAAAAAGCAAAAGCAATTATTGCGAGACCTTTGGGGGAAGTGGCCGGAGTGCCAACAGCAGCTCGAACGATCGTCACGCCGCAGCATCGTGACGTACATGTCTGACAAGGTGAAAGTCGGCAAGGATCCCGACTACCGCGGCGCGCTGGCGCGGATCAGTGTGGATCTTCGTGGCCTGTATTTGTCAGCGTTTCAGTCCGCGCTTTGGAATCGATTGCTTACGCGGTTTCAGGAGACCGTTTGTGGTTCAGAAACATTGCGGCCATTTGATTTACTGAGTGGGCGTTGCGTTTTTCCGTTTCAACCGGCAGACGCCGCTGATTCGATCCTGCAATCAACGGAGCTTCCCCTGCCCTGTGCAAGGATTGAACGTCCCGAAGGATTGATTGGCGATTTACTTGACGTGGTGCTTCAGGAAGAACAGATCGAACTGCGTGAAATTCGCGTGAAATATCCACGCGATAGTTTCTTCTCCAAAGGTGTCCGCAGGGCCATGATTCATCCGGCTGGGCTGAGTTGTGAAATCGCCGCTGACGAGTTGCATTCGCCGCGACATAAGATGCTCCTGACCTTCGATCTGCCTCGTGGCAGCTATGCGACGATGCTGGTTAAAAGGCTGACCGAAGTGGTCTGAGGTCCGTACTTGCAAGGCGGCCGAGTGGTTGACTTGTTATGCACCCTGCCCGGCTGTTTGAGATTTGGGTTTGCGGTACTTGGCCGATGCATCGTACCCGGACCGGGCTGACCGAGCAGGACTTGATTGCAGTCGGCTCCTTTTCCGACCAGAATCGCAGTTCTGAGTCCCACCCCTTGCAAACCGGAGAAAACTTATGACCACCACCCAGCGACTCCGCAAATTCATCGCGCTGCTGTTTAGCCTCGTTGTCCTTTCCAATTCGGTAAATGCCGACATCGGCGTTGGTGCCAGGCCGCTCGAGGGGGCGGAAATGCTGCTCGATGGCTCACGCGAAATGCTGGATGCAAAGTGGAAGTACTGGGAGGGCCCGGGATTCAAATCTTCGATGCCGATCAAGTGGAAGATCGTTGACGACCCCGTGGATGGTGGCACGGCAGTCATGACCGATGACCCGGCCGCAGCTGGTGGTCGATTCGGCGCGGCGGATATCGTAACAAAAAAAGAGTACCGGGACTTTCGGTTGCATATTGAACTGCTGATCATGAATCCAGGCGGCAATAGCGGAGTTTATCTTCAGAATCGCCATGAAATACAGGTGCTCGATGGTGATCGCACGCCTCACGGCATGGCCGCGATCATCAACGAAACGGAATCGCCATACCATGCCTACAACGGTCGAGGCAGTTGGAACTCCTATGATATCGTTTTCCGCGCCGCCCGATTCAAGGACGGCAAACGATCCGAGAAGGCTCGTGCGACAGTGTATTTCAATGGGCAGAAGGTCCATTCGAACTTCGACATCAATCAGGTCTGGGGCGGACCGAACTCCGGCATTGACGGTGGAAACGATGGCGGCAAAGGAATCACCGATACTCCCGGTGGCATCAAACTGCAGTGTGAAGGTCACGACGTTCGCTACCGCAATACCTGGATCAGGGAATTGAACCTGGAAAACCCGGAGACCGATTTTTCGGAGCCGCTGAGCGTGGAGTCGCTGATCCCGAAGTCGGAGAAGATTCAGCACTTGTTCAACGGGAAGGACCTCACGGGTTGGAGTGGTGATGTGTCACGCTGGTCGGTCAAACACGGCACGATTCGCGGAGCCAATGACAACAAGGTCGAAAGCAGCACGTACCTGTTTACCGCGAAAAAGTATCGCAACTTCCGCCTGCTGTTCGAAGTGAAACAGACGATGAGCGAAAAGCATTCGACAATGCACTCCGCTATCGCCGCACTCGGTGAGCAGTTTACGGATGCGGGTGATAACAAGTTTGGATTCAAAGGCCCGCTGTTGATGTTCTGTCACGACTGGGGTATTTGGGACGCTCACCGCCGCAATCGTGTTGTTCCCGCCGGCGCGGGGCCCGAGGTCGAGAAGAAGGGCGAATGGAATCAGATTGAAATCCTGGTCAACGGCGATCGAATTCGCTTCGTGGCAAACGGACGTGAAGTGTTCGATTTTACCGACAAGCCAGAGATGCTTCAGGCCTGCTCGATCGGACTGCAACTCCACAGTAACGGCCAGGCTCAGGAGTACCACTTCCGCAGCTTGCTGCTGACGGAAGAACCGGGAGCGGAATTGGTCACGATTCGAAAGCCATAAACGAAAGGCCGTCATCCGGTGAGCCGCAAAGGCGATTGGGGTCTGTTTCGTTAAACGATCAGACATCTGACGCTTTGCGGCTACGCTTTTACCAGACCATAGAAGCTGGTTTATTCGTCCCTGTTCGCTGATTCCAGAAGAATCTTCCGGATTCCCGCGCTGCGCTTTTCGCGGGTTGGGCTCTTTCCATTCAGAGACGGTGCCAGTGCACTGTGGTCGATTGCGACGATTGAAGGAGAGCCATCATGACTTCTGTGCTTGTTGCCGATTCAAAGTATCAGTTTATTCCGCCGCACGAAGGTAAACTCTGGCCGCGTTTGCTGGGACGACTGACACCTCGCTATTTGAAGCGCAAGCATGGGATCACCGAGATCGAAGTTCGCGGTGAAGACGTCGTTCGGGAGCTGCAAAAGGCCGGGCATGGCATTCTTCTGGCGCCGAACCACTGCCGAATGTCAGACGCGATCGTTCTGCAGAGTCTTTCCAATCGCCTGCAGCAGCCGTTCTACGTCATGGCCAGCGCGCATCTGTTTCGAGGCCGCCGGGTTCTCGCCTGGGTCTTGCGACGACTCGGGGCGTTCAGTGTTTATCGCGAGGGGATTGATCGTCAGGCTGTGCAGAAAGGGATCGACATCCTGGTCGAAGGCAAACGGCCGCTGGTGCTGTTTGCCGAAGGCGCATTGAGCCAGGCGAACGACCACTTGAATGCACTTCAGGAAGGTGTTTCCTTCATCGCCAGATCGGCCGCTTCAAAGATAGAAAAAGCGGCAGCGGAAACGACGACATCGCCCCGCAAGGTTTACACGGTGCCTGTTGCAATTCGATATGTCTACAACGGCGACATCGAATCGACGGCCGGCTCATTGTTGACCAACATCGAGAAGCGGTTGTCATGGCGTCCCATGGAAGGCCAGTGTCTGGTCGAACGCATCTATCGTGTTGGCAACGCTCTGTTATCTCTGAAGGAGCAGGAGCACCTCGGACAGACTCACACGGGCGATCTTGATGAGCGACTGAATCGGCTGATCAGTCACTTACTGGTTCCGCTGGAAACGGAATGGCTGGGTGGTGCCAAAGACGGGGCGGTGATTCTGCGAGTGAAGGAATTGCGTCGAGCCATTCTTCCGGCGATGGTTGATGGCAATCTGGCTCCGGAGGAACTCGATCGCCGATGGAAGCATCTGGAAGCCGCCAGCTTCGCTCAGTCACTCAGTCTTTACCCGGCTCGCTATGTGGCTTCGAGTCCAACGGCCGAACGAATCCTGGAAACCGTCGAACGTTTCAACGAGCACTTGAACGGCGACGAAACTCCCAACGGCCCGATGAAGGCGATCATTCAAGTTGGCGAACCGATCGAGGTGACGGCAAAACGTGACCGCAGTTCGAAGACAGATGCGTTGATGCAATCGGTTGAACAACAGCTCCATCAATTGCTCGAACGAACAGCGGTCGAATGCACGATGTACACGAGGCGAGAGCAAACAGTTTGAGTGCTTCCAGACTGGAATCCCAACCTGACAAGAAACCAATAACCATGAATACCAACACTAACTATCGACGGCAACAGGTCAAGACAATCAGCACCATGTACATCGGTTATGCGATGTCGATGGTGTTACGGATGATTCCGACCGTTGCCGGCACATCGATTCGCGAAGATGTCTCACTCGGTATCGATCTCGAGAGCTGGGGCAAAGTGCTGGCGGCTGGGACTTGCGGAGCCCTGACAGGCAAGTTTCTCTGCGGCTGGGCGGCCGACAAGTTCGGCGGCAAGCGAACATTCACGATCGCCCTGTTTGTGGCGTCGCTGTTCGTGGGACTCTTCGCGATGTCGTCGTCGCTGCTTATGTTTCAGGCGACGTTCTTTGTGACTCTGATGGCTCAGGCAGCCGGCTGGCCTTCGATGACAAAAATCATCGTGAATTGGGTCGCACCAAAACAGTACGGACGAGTCTGGGGAATCCTGTCGACCAGTTCGCGAGTCGGCACGCTCACCGCGACGTTCCTGCTGGGCTCGCTGCTCGCCTATATTTCATGGCGTGGCATGCTGTGGATCGCCTCCGCAGGAGGGATGATAATCGCGATTCTCTACGCATTCGCGATGAAGGATAAGCCAGACACTGCGATTCCAGGCGATATCGAGAATTCTGCCGACGATTTAAATCCAGCATCCCTGACCAGGCCTCCGCACGCGTTTGACGGACTGGCGCTGGCACAGACATTGCCACATTTTTTCGGAAGCCTTCGCTTCTGGTTGATCTCCGGCAGTTTAATGGGGCTGACGATTCTCTGGGATTTTCTGCTGATGGTTCCCATGTACATGCAGGACACATTAGGACTTGACACCGCTCAGGCATCCCGAGCCGCCTCGGCATTTCCACTCGGAAGTCTGATCTCCGTTCTGATCGGCGGTTTTGTATTCGACCGACTGGACCGAAAGAAGATGGCGTGGGTGATGGCTGGCTTATTGTTGACGGCCACCTGCTGCCTGCTGGTCTTCGCAACCCTTCCTCAGTGGCATCTTACAGGGATGACGGCGATGGGAGTGTCTCTCGTGTTGTTGTTTCTGTTCGGGTTGTGTCTGTCACCCTGCTACTACATACCAGCCAGCGTTTTTTCGATCGACTTCGGCGGTCCGCATTCAGGTTTTTTGGTGGCGATTCTGGACGCAATGGGCTTCGCTGCGACGGCAGCTTTTTACTACTTTGGAGGCGGGATCGCTCAGAATCACGGTTGGAGCACATTTCTGCTTGTGCTTGCGGCCGTTTGCACCTGGTCGCTGCTGACGACGTTCTTCTTCATGCAGCGTGAGGCGAGAAATCTGCGACGAAGAACTGCGAACGCGTAGTTCCTGATTGAAACTGCAGCGGGCGCTTTCCGTCTGATACGTATCTTTTCTCCGGAGGTTCGCCACGCGATGACAGGCCGAATTCCGGGGATGCCATGCACTCAGAGCATGGCCGTCCGCGAAGACCTGCCCGGCAGACAGGACCTTTTGACACTCAATCCCAAAACAGCTTCGTTCCGGCTACCATTCACAGAGACACTCGCATTCTTCGCAGTCGGATCGTCACGGGTGGATGTTACGGCCGAACAGTTTGATAAGTATCGAAGCTATCTGCGTTTTCTTGCCAGAACACAGATGCCCGCTCATCTGCGCGCGCGGCTGGATCCTTCGGACATCGTTCAGCAGTCATTATTGCAGGCTCACCAGGCAGCATTGGAATTCCGAGGCAACAGCGATGCCGAGATGATGGCATGGCTGAGAAAAATCCTGGCGGCAGTTGTGGCTCACACCATTCGAGATCAGCATCGGGATCGGCGCGACATTTTCAGGGAACAGGCGATTCAGCAAAGACTCGATCAGTCGTCGGTGTTTCTCGCCAGTGCGTTTATTGCTTCCGACCGGCCGGCTTCAGCAATCATCGCGGAGGAAGAATTGGCGCGTGGCGTCGCTGAACTGGTTGAGCAACTTCCGGAAGCTCAACGCGATGCCGTCATTTTGCATTACTGGCAGGAGATTCCTTTGAAACAGGTGGCAGAAACACTTGGGAAATCACCGGCTGCCGTCGCTGGTCTGCTTCAGAGAGGCCTTGCGACTCTGCGCGAACAGGCCACAGGGAAACTGCAGCCATGACGTCGCAGAATCCCCTTCGGCCGCAGTTGTTTCATGGCCTTGAAGAATTGCTCGCGGAGTACCTTCAGAACGTCGAAGATGGCGTGACCGTGGATGCCGAAACTCTGGCGGCGCGGTACCCTGAACATCGCAGCGAACTACTGGATTTCATCGCGATGGACCGGAAATTCCGTGAGCGATCAACGACTTTGAGCCGCACTCCGCCGATCACCGCCGATAGAGAGGCATCAAGTCCTGAGTTGCCATCCCTGACAGATCCATCGATCAGCGTCGGTGATTACGAGATTCTGGAAGAGATCGACCGTGGCGGCATGGGCGTTGTCTTTCGAGCAAGGCACAAGACGCTGAAGCGAGTTGCCGCGATCAAGATGCTGCTGGCCGGGACGTTTGCCACTGCGGAATCCGCTTTGCGGTTTCGCCGTGAGGCTGCGGCCGCCGCCAGATTGAATCATTCAGGGATTGTGGCCGTCTATGATGTGGGCGTCGTCGAACAGGCTGGTGCTTTGCATGGTCAGACCTGGTTTGCGATGGCATTCGTGGCAGGCACCGATCTGGCTCGACGGATTGAAGCCACTCTTTTCGACAGTCACTCGGCGGCGACACTGATGGTCCGGATTGCCGATGCGGTTCATTACGCTCACGGCAAGGGAGTGATTCATCGCGACCTGAAACCTGCCAACATTCTTCTGGACAAGGACGGGTCTCCACACATCACAGATTTTGGTCTTTCGCGATGTCTGGGCGAACAGGAAACTCAGCTCACGGCTGACGGACAGATTTTCGGCACACCAGGATACATGTCCCCGGAACAGGCGACCGGGAAGAACGACGCCGTTGGTGTAGTCAGTGATGTCTATTCTCTGGGAGCGGTGCTGTATTGCATGTCGACCGGACGTCCGCCGTTTCGAGCGAACTCAACAGTCGCGACGCTGCAGCAGGTTGTCAACGACGCGCCTGCTCCGCCGAGACTGCTGAATCGCGACGTTCATCCGGATCTGGAGAGCATCATTTTGAAGTGTCTGGAGAAACATCCGCCGGATCGATATCAGACCGCCGAAGAATTGAGTCAGGATCTGCAGCGATTCATCAACGGAGAATCGGTGACCGCAGCTTCGGTGAATCTGGTGGGATACCTCGGGCGAGTTCTCGCCAGCTCTCGCAACAGCGAATTCCTCCAGGGCTGGAGCCGAGCGCTGTACACGATTTCGGCCGTTGTGCTTGTGGCACATCTGTTGCTGCAGTTTGCTCCTCTGACCGCAACTCAGAGGACGTTTCTGAACGCTGGCAAGTATCTGTTGCTGCTGGCAGTGATCTGGCGGGCTCGCGACGGAATTCTGACGCCACGAAACCCAGTAGAGCGTGCCATCTGGAGTCTTTGGATCGGCTACATTCTGACCTTCCTGGCCTCCGAAATCATGGTTCGAGTTCCGGGCGGGGACAGTGTGAATCTCTACGCCGTGATGAGTCTGGTCAGCGGTGTGATCCTGCTGGTGCTCGGTGGTCAGTTGTGGGGCGGCTGTTACCTGATGAGCGGCGTGTTTGTGGCCCTTGCACCGATGCTGACCTCAATGCCCAAATACGGCGTAATAGCCTTTGGTGGCCTCTGGTCGCTTGTCTTTTTCTTACTGGGGCGAAGATACGGCCAGCAGTCCGCATTGCGACCATCGGCCACACAAAACTCCGCGATGGCGACTGACAGTGGGAGCAAAAGGCAGAGGAAGTAGTACTTGATCTGGTATTGTGAGTGGTTTCATTCTATGCTTCACGTTGTCAGATCCCTCAGCCAGCGAAGCTCACAATGTTGCACCGCATCCTTTCAATAGTACTCATTGGGGCGACGATTCTGGGGCCTTCAGTCTGCTGTTGTACTTTGAATACAGGGAGTGCCGCACTGTCTGAATCACCGTGCTGCTGTCAGCCCGATGACTCGCCTAAATCGTGTTCCACGAACTCGGACGGCGACAAGAAGCACGATTGCCCGTGTCGCAAGCATGGCGCAGTCGGAGCGAGACTCGACGACACCGGAATATTGCCGGGGTCGCCGCTGGTTAAGTGGTTATTTGAACATTCAGAAACCTGTTTACCTGCCTTATTCCTGTCTGCTGATGAGACACCGCCACAGAGAATGAGGTTGCCGCCATGCAGATTTATCGCAAAGCCGGCAGGCACAGAGATTCTTATTGCGCACTCCGTACGTCGCTGTTGATATGGATCAATCCTGCAGGACCTCGCTCCCAGCCGCCGACAGCATCGCAGAGACGACATTCCTGTCCAGGCGCTCAGGTGCGTCAACCTGGTTGCTCCGGATAGTTGCTCCGGAACGCAATCTCTTTAACGAACAATGCGAGTCGCTATGCGACACTGCCCATTAACTTGTGTCGTCATTGTCAACAGATCATTCCAGTGTCTCAAACCACTTCGACGCAGCACTGCGCAAGTGATTTCCGGGAGTCGCAAAATGAAATCGTATTCAGCTCTATTTTTTGCAGGTGTGCTTTCGACCAGTGTTCTCGTCGCAACGCTGGCTGGTTGCAGCTCAGAATCTCAACCGACGACCGATGTGCCAGTCAATGCGGCACAGGTTGATTCACCTGAATTATCGGCAACGACTACTGTTGTCGAAAATGGTGATGAGAAAGTTGCTGAGGAAGAACATCCTCACAAGCCGGGCTCTCATGGGGGAATCATCATTCCAATTGGCTCGGACAGTTACCATGCGGAAGCGGTGATTGAAACGACAGGAATTTTTCGACTATTAATGCTGGGCAAAGACGAAACTCGCATTCAGGAAGTGGATGTGCAGCCGGTCAAAGCCTACGTCAAGGCATTGGGTGATCCAACCGCGACGCCTTTAGAACTTGCAGCCGTCCCACAGGACGGTGACTCGCCCGACCAAACGTCACAGTTCGTTGGCCAGCTGCCGGAGGCGTTTCGCGGCAAGCAATTGGATGTCACGATTCCCAACCTGCGAATCGCGGGAGAGCGATTTCGTGTGGGCTTCACGACGATAGCTGAGAGCCACGCAGAAGAAATGCCAGAGAGTCTGCGCTCTGACGAGGAACGGGCGCTCTACTTGACTGCCGGTGGTAAGTACACAGAGGCCGATATCAAAGCCAATGGCAATGTAACAGCCTCCCAGAAATTCAAAGGGCTGATATCCAGGCACGACGCAAAGCCAAAACCCGGGGACCACATCTGTCCCATCAGCATGACAAAAGCCAATCCCGAATTCACCTGGATCATTGATGGCAAGTCCTACCAATTTTGCTGCCCACCTTGTGTCGATGAGTTCGTCAAGCTGGCAAGAGAGAATCCCGATCAGTTGAAGTCGCCGGAGAGCTACGTGATGCCTGTTTCTGATGCGAAGGGCTCCAACTCAAACTGATTTGGTCTTCTGATAACACTGAGTATTCAACAGACACTACTTTCCCTGACGGAGATTTGACATGTACAAGATATTGAAGCCGGTTTTCGGCGTGACAGCCGTTGTTTTCTTTGTGGTTGGCTGCCAGACACAAACGAACGCGCCAGAATCCTCTGGAAGTTCTGCGACAACTCCTGATGACGCAAACGGGCATGCCCACGAAGATGATGGTCACGGCGATCATGGCGATGCGGATATTGCCGAAGCGATGGCCTCGCTCAGTCTGGAAGACAGAAAAGCTGCGGAAGCGCAGAAGTTCTGTGCCGTTAGCACCAGCAGTGCTCTGGGATCGATGGGGGCGCCGCTGAAAATAGATATCAACGGTGAATCGGTTTTCCTGTGCTGCAGCGGCTGCAAATCCAAAGCATTGAGGAATCCCGATGAGACTCTTGCGGCTGTTGCGAAGATGAAGGCAGAAACCGCAAAATGACGGAGTAAACCAAGGGACGGGCAATCGCACGAGGAGCAACTCCATGAATCAACCTCAACTCCAGTCTGGCCCATGGCGCGATTGTCCTGACAGAAAACTGCGGCAGTTACTGCTTGGATTCTCGCTGTTGTCTTTGACCGTGGTTTCCTCACCGCCAGCTCCCGCTCATGAAGGGCACAAGCCGCTGCCGACGCGCGGGATGGAAGTGAACGCGGAAACGGGGAAGATGGTTCTCACGAAGTCCGCTCGTGCCACGCTGGATGTGCAGACAGCGGAAGTCGGCCCGCAGAAAGTGACGCAGTCGATTTTGGCCTATGGGACGCTGGTTTCGCCGTGGAACCGACATGCGATGGTGAGTTCGCCGCTCTCGGGACGGATCGTTGAACTGTTGGTGACGCCGGGAGAATCCGTCAAAGCCGGGCAGTTACTCGCGGAACTCGACAGCCCGGAACTGGAGTCGCTGCAGCTGGAGATTCGCAACGCACAAACGGCATTGAATCTGTCTCTCAGATTGCAGGCCTCAGCGGAAGCTGCGGGAAAGACAGGCGCAATTCCCGAGATTCGATTCATCGAAGCGAAAAACGAAGTTCAGAAAGATCGTGCCGCAGTCGAAATTGCTCGGGCCAAGTGGCTGGGTCTGCAACTGCCGCCGGAATCGCTGGAGGCGATGCTGCGAACTCCGGACGAACCCCATCAACAGCGTCTCGCTTTGAAGAGTCCGATCGATGGAACGGTGACACACACAGACCTGTCTGTGGGAAAGGTGATCAACTCCAAAGAGCACCTGTTTGAGGTGCTCGACCTGTCATCCGTGTGGCTGAAGATCGGTGTGCTGGAGAAGGACCTTGCACGTGCGGCGGTCGGGCAGTCTCTGGAGTTGACGCTGACGGCTTATCCCAATGAGAAGATTTCTGCGGAGGTAGACGTCTTCGGACAGTTTCTGGACCCACAAACACATCTGGGAACGGTCTGGGCGTCGCTGCCGAATTCCCATCCTGGTGACCTGCTGCTCTTGCCGGGAATGTCCGGCCTGGTGCAACTCAAGGTTGGCGACACCCGCGAGAAGATGGTCGTGCCGATGTCCGCTGTTATTCGCGATGGAGCGGAACGGTTCGTCCTTGTGGAAGAGGAGCAGACTCAGGTGGCATCAACCTACCAGAAGCAAACCATTGTTTTTGGTCAGCGCATGGGAGATCTGATCGAAGTGCGTGGCGGCAATGTGTTCCCCGGAGATCGAGTTGTCACCCGCGGAAGCCATGAACTTGGCAGCTTCTTTGCAAAAGGTGTGCTGAAGGTCAGCGATGAAACGGCCCGCGACATCGGACTCGTCCTGCAACCCGCATCGCAGTTGACTCTTGCCGAGACGATCACGGTAGATGGACTGGTCGATGTACCACCGACGCGGCGTACTGTGGCATCGGCGCAGCTCAGCGGGTCCATTGCACGCATTCTTGTGGATCGGGGACAGCAGGTTCGGGCTGGCGAAGTGCTGGCGGAAATTGTGAGTCAGGACTTTCAGAACCTGCAGCTCGATTTGCTGCGAGCCCACCTGGATGCAGAGTTGCAGCAGGAAATCATGAGCAATCTGGACCAGGCTGGTGATGCTGTTTCGCAGCGGCGGCTATGGGACGCGGAGAATCGACTCAATCTCGCAAATGGCCTGCGCGAGAATGTTCGACAGCGATTGACGACCGCTGGGATCGCCGATGAGCAACTGACTCAGCTTGTGACCAGCCGAACGCTGTTGCCAACGCTGCCTGTTCGATCTCCGATCGCCGGTGTGGTGATGGATTTCGATAAAGTTCTTGGCCATGTTGTACAGCCGGATGAATCGGTGTTCGAGATCCATGACCTGTCGCAGGTGTGGGTCCAGGGATTTGTTTCGGAACGCGATCTCTCGCGGGTCAAAGTTGGACAAACGGTCCGTGTTCGTTTCGTCGCGGATGCCGCGGAAGTGGTGACGGGGACTCTTGTCCGAAGTGGCCGCTCAGTCGGGAAGGAGGATCGAACGCTGTCCGTCTGGATTGAACTCCAACAAATGCCGCGCGTGCCGGTTCAGCATAACATGCTGGCTCGGGTGACCATTGAGACGGGAACCGTTCCGCCGCAACTCGCGGTGCCGCGTGAGGCTATAGTCCGTGAGGGGACTCGTTCGTACGTTTTCGTGCATAACATCGATGAGACCTTTGAACGGCGATTTGTGGTGCTCGGGCGGTCAGACGATGTAGCCGTTGCGATTCTGGAAGGTCTCGGGCCAAATGACTCGGTGGCTGTCAGCGGGGCAATGGCCTTGCAGACGGGGTATGCAGCGTTGCGATAAGTTGATGTTAACTTTGTGAGCCGCAAAGCGCTAGCTGCTGTAGTAGACGAAAAGTAACTGGGAAAAATACCCGAGGCGAGCGTCTTGAGGCCCCCAGATGTAAGGGTAAGTCATGCTGAATGCGATCATAGCTTTCTCCCTGAAGAACCGCGGCATCGTGCTGATCGCAGCCATCTTTGTGCTGGTGTGCGGCAGCTATCAGCTGAGCGAAATGCCGGTCGATGTGTTTCCGGATCTGAACAGACCAACGGTCACCGTCATGACTGAGGCTCCTGGACTGGCACCCGAAGAAGTCGAGGTGCTGGTGACTCGACCGATTGAATATCTGCTGAACGGGGCAACGGGAGTTCAGCGAGTGCGTTCGGCGTCCGGGATCGGGCTGTCCATTGTGTGGGTGGAATTTGACTGGGGCACCGACATTTATCGTGACCGTCAGATTGTCGCCGAGAAAATGCAGATTGCCCGCGAGCGCCTTCCTGGCGACGTGAATCCCGTCATGGCCCCGATCTCTTCGATCATGGGTGAGATCATGCTCCTTGGACTGCGATCCAGGAATGCACCAGCCGACGATGCTTCCGCGGCTGAACTGAACATGGAACTGAGGACGCTCGGCGAATTCACCGTTCGCAATCGATTGCTGGCCGTCGAGGGCGTTTCGCAGGTCACGGTCATGGGAGGAACGCTGAAGCAGTATCAGATCATTACTTCGCCTGCGCGACTCGCGGCTCAGAACATCACACTGGAGCAACTGACGACCGCTGCCGAGAAAGCCAACGTTCTCGCCGGTGGCGGCATTATGGTGCGATCGCCGAAAGAATCTTTGATCCGCATCAGCGGGCAGAGTCTTACTCTGGAAGATATCGAAAACACACCAGTTGTCTGGCGCAATCAACGAGCCGTGCTATTGAAGGAAGTTGCTGACGTCCGGTTTGGTGGTCCTGTCAAGCGGGGTGACGGCAGCGTGCTGGTGCGTGAAGGCGACAGGATCACAGGTGGATCGGCTGTCATTCTCGCTGTCCAAAAACAGCCCAATGCGGACACGCTGAAACTGGATCGGCAAATCGGGACGGTACTGGAAGAGCTTCAGGGCGATTTACCGGAAGGCATCGTGCTTGAAGATCGCATCTTCAAGCAGGCAGACTTCATCGAAGCCGCAGTGGAGAATGTTATTGAAGCAATTCGTGACGGTGCCATCTGGGTGGTTGTGGTGCTGTTCATCTTCATGTGGAATTTCCGCACGAGTCTCAGTTCTTTGACCGCCATGCCGATCTCAATCCTGCTGACGGTGCTGATCTTTCGATGGTTTGGGATTTCGATCAATACGATGACGCTCGGAGGTATCGCAGTTGCCATCGGTGATCTGGTTGATGACTCGATTGTGGACATCGAAAACATCTACCGTCGCCTCAAAGAGAACCGTCAAAAGGCTATTCCTGAAGATGCCTTCAAGGTCATTTACGATGCGTCGTGTGAAGTTCGCAACTCGATCGTTTACGCCACTCTGATCGTCGTGCTGGTCGTGTTTCCGCTGTTTTCAATGGCCGGTCTTGAAGGCCGCATGTTCGCACCACTCGGCGTGGCTTACATGACGTCGTTGCTCGCATCGCTTGTTGTGTCGCTCACCATCACGCCTGTACTGGCATCCTATCTTTTGCCGAATGCCGGATTTCTTGAAGAGCAAGGCGACCCGTTTGTCCTTCGAATTCTGAAGTGCGGTACGTCCGTTATGCTGCGATGGACGCTGCGGCATGCCAATCTGGTGCTCGGCGGGACAGTCGCGATGGTCGGCGTCGCGATGCTGGCGCTGTTCTGGATGGGAGGCGAATTTCTTCCGCCGTTCAACGAGGGCACTTTCACCATCAGTTTTCAGACGGAGCCCGGGACCAGTCTGGATGAAAGCCAGCGACTGGCCCAGCGTGCAGAAATGCTGCTACGGGAAATTCCCGAGGTACTTTCCATTTCGCGTCGCACGGGTCGAGCGGAGCTGGATGAACATGCGGAAGGAGTGAACTCATCCGAAATCGATGTTCGCGTCCAGGAGTATCGGAGCCCGAAATCGGGTTGGGGCGCAGCGATGCTGCGATCGATTCCGATTGCCCATTTGTGGGGGTTCGAGACGACCGGCCGACCCCGCGAACAGGTTCTGACGGAAATTCGAGATCGGATTACACGGATCCCCAGCATCAAGGCCAATATCGGTCAGCCGATCTCGCATCGCCTGGATCATATTATGTCCGGAGTGCGGGCCCAGATCGCTGTCAAGGTATTCGGCAGCGACCTGCGAGAACTGCGGAATGCCAGTCAGGATGTTTATGCAGCCATGAGCCAGGTCGCGGGCGTTGTTGACCTGCAATTGGAACCTCAGGTGGAAGTGTCGCAGGTCCGACTGCAGGTTCGTCGCCAGGACGCGGCGCGATATGGATTGGCCCCGGGTGACGTGGCCGCATTGCTGGAAACTGCGTACAAGGGCCGAGTCGTTTCACAGGTTCTGGATGATGACCGATATTTCGGACTGGTCGTCTGGTACGACGAAGCCTCTCGCAATGATCCTGACGTGATCCAGCAGACAATTCTGGACACTCCCTCCGGCCGCAAAGTTTCGCTGGGCGAAGTCGCGGATGTGCTGGACACCACCGGACCCAACACGCTGAATCGAGAACACGTTCAGCGACGCATCGTAGTTTTCTGTAACGTCGAAGGTCGCGATCTGGCCAGTGTGGTTAGAGAGATTAAGAACCTTGCGAAACCGATCGAAGAGCGACTGCGGACTCTGCCGGGAAATTATCACATCGAATACGGTGGGCAGTTTGAAGCCCAACAGCAGGCCAACTTTCGTTTGCTGATCCTGGGAAGCGTGTCGGTGATTGGCGTGTTTTTGTTGCTGACGAAGTGCCTTCGATCCTGGCGAGCGGCGTTACAGGTTCTGGCCAACATTCCCCTGGCCGCGCTTGGGTCCGTTGTCACGCTGCTGATCGTCAACCAACCTGCCGCTGCAGCTTTGCAGGCGGCCGAATGGTGGCAGTGGCCACGAGTCTGGATCAGCGCCACAAGCCTGTCCGTCGCTCATTGGGTGGGGTTCATTACATTGATCGGCATCGTCAGCCGCAACGGCATCATGATGATTTCGCACTACATTCACCTGATGGAACACGAAGGCGAAGTATTCGGCGAGGAGATGATCATTCGCGGCAGTCTGGAGCGACTGTCACCAGTGATGATGACGGCGGCCACCAGCTTCATAGGACTACTGCCGCTCCTGTTTGGAGCCGGGCAAACCGGTAAGGAGATTCTCTACCCGCTCGCTCTGGTTGTGTTTGGCGGGATGCTGACGTCAACGATTTTGGACCAGGTGGTGACGCCAGCCTTGTTCTTCAGATTTGGCCGCAAGGTGTACCGGCCGCGTTCGACGGTAAGACCGTAGGTTGCTTATGCAGGCCATTTAACTGGTGAGAGGCCATCACCCTGCGGCTCACGAACTTGACGACAATACCAACAGGCAGGATTTGATCGATAGTGGTTTACGCCGCCCTTGAAATTGACATGGGTTGTGCCATTGCGGGGAGTTCCACAAGCTTGTGGATGGAGCCGAGCACAGGTGCGGTGGACGGCAGTTTACTTGTCGGCAGGAGTGTGGCTTTAATGGATGATGTCGGACCCAACATTGTCGAGATGACGTGTCCGTTCACGGTGCTCAGCGGTTGAATCTGGAAATTGAAGCGCTTCAGCATGATCGTCAGTGCCGTGCGAATCTCGACCATAGCCAATGGCGCGCCGATGCACATTCTTGGCCCGGCTCCGAACGGCAAATAGGCATAAGCTGATGGTGCGATCGTGGCCCAACGTTCGGGAATAAATCGATCGGGGTTTTCGTAAAGGTCGGCTCGATGATGAGTGATATATTGACTGAAGATCACAGGCGTTCCGGGGTTCAATCGCACGGGGCCGATCGAAGTGGGCTCAACCGCGATACGTTGCGAATACGACGAGGCCGGAAGGACTCGCATGCTTTCCCGGATCACACTGTCCAGATAGGGCAGGCGTTCCAGCTCTTCCAGCGTCGGAATCTCACCAGCGACATAGTGTGATAGCTCCGTCTGAAGCTTTTGCAGGACTTCCGGATGTTGCGACAACAGGAACAAGGTCCAGCTGAAGGTATGAGCTGTGGTTAAATGCGCGGCCGCAAACAGCAGCGTGGCATGGCCTGTCAGCTGATCATCGGTCAGATGCTGTTCGGATTGCTGGGCCTGAAACATCAGGCTCAGAATATTCAGATGCTCATGCTGCGTACTGCGATGCTGCGAAAACATTTCGCGAACAGTGACTTCTAACTCCTCCGCCTGGGAAAGCAGATCATCGTAGCCCGTGGCAAACTGCGGTGAAGATACCAGGGCCCCCATACCGATTTCGTGATTTCGTTGAACCCAGCGATCTATCAGGTGACCAAGTTTGAGAGCAAAGTCGGCGTCATCCAGTCCAAACAAAAGCGCACTGGTCATTCGCAGCATGAACTGAACCATTTCGGAGTTCAGATCACACGCGTTTCCAATCTGCCAGCCATCGGTCAGCTCATTGGAAAGTTTGCAGATAGTCTCGTGATAAGCCGGAAGCACTTTCTTCGCAAAGACTTCCTTCATCATGCGTCGACTGTCGCGATGCTCGGCACCATTTTGGCTCAAGAGTCCGGAGGTGACACGTCGCTGAGCCGACTTACGATTGCCGCGAACGGCGAAGAAGCGAGATTCAAAAGTCTGCGTATCGGCCAGAACAAGACGATTGAGTTCAGGGGAAAAGACGAAGACGAGTCGCTGATCTCCGTCAGCCAGAACGGCCAAGTCACCATGCTCACGCTGCAATTGTTTCATGCAAGCAATGGGATCGTCCGAAAACTGCAGCAGTGACCCATTGGTAATGGGCAGTCTGGATTCGTTGATAGAAAAAATCGAAGCGTCGGACATCGTCGTCTTCCCTGACTGTCATTCACCGCTTATGTCTTCCTGACCAGCGGCAGCAGTGGGTTTTGCAACCCTCTCGTTGCAGAGACACCCTTCCGCAGTTGTCTTCTAACAGATTAGATCGGCGTTGGCGAACAGAAAACCAAAGCACTGCGCAATTCGGTGCCGCAAAGCTCCTGAAATCAGGAAGCCCTGTTTCGAGCGGCGTGCGGGTGAGCTTTTTCATAAGTTTCCCGCAGGCGGCGGGTGCTGACGTGAGTGTAAATCTGAGTCGTTGTCAGGCTTTTGTGCCCGAGCAACTCCTGCACACTTCGCAAATCCGCACCTCCGTCCAGAAGGTGAGTGGCAAAGCTGTGGCGAAGTGTGTGCGGCGTGGTTTGCAGCGACAATCCGGCTGTCAAGATGTGAGTTTCCAGCATTCTTCCAATGCTGCGGGTCGTCAAACGGCGGCCAAATCGGTTCAAAAAGATGGCTGCTCGCTGCTTTTCAGGGGCCTTGGGATCAGGTTGGCGGACGGCCATCCAGTGGTCTAGCGCTTTTGAGGCGTAGCTCCCCACGGGAGCGAGTCGCTCTTTACGGCCTTTGCCCAGAACTCGCAGAATGCCGGATGGTCGATCCCAGTCGGCAACATTCAATCCGACGAGTTCTGAAACCCGCAGTCCTGCGGAGTACATTGTTTCAAGGATGGCGCGATCGCGAAGGCCAGCCGAAGTGTTGGCCGGAGGAGATGTCAACAGTGCTCCCACCTGATCAGTCGTCAAGAAGTGTGGCAGCTTTCGACCAGCACGGGGCGTTCGGAGTGGTTTCGCGGGGTTCGTTTCACAGAGACCTTCTCGATTGCAGTAGCGAAAAAAACTGCGAAGACAGGCCAGTCGTCTGGCGACCGTCGTTCTCGCATAGCCGCATTCGTGGAGATAGGAAACGTAGAAACGCAGAATGCCAACTTCCACCTGGCGTGGATCAGGAACAGAGCCAGTCTGTTCCTGAAAAAACTCTGACACGTGGGCCAAGTCGTCGCCGTAGGATTTTACCGTCAAATCTGACGCATTGCGCTCGACTCGCAGATAGTTCAGAAAGGCCTGAATCGCGGTTGGCATCGACATAGGATTGACTGCCTGGCAGAAACGAAATTCAACAGTGTCAACAGACGTTCGCACTGCCTAAGCCGGAGCACGCGGTCCAGGGACTCCACAGCGATGGAACTCGCGACCGCTGGAAGACCGTATCAAAAACATGAAAGCCTCTTGTCGGCGGCTGTTGATTCCGGAACACAAGTCCCAACGGCATGAACATTCGGCAACTTCCGCCGTGCCCCGGATGAATTGCTATTCCGTCGTTCAACGATTTAAAAGAACGAAGGAAAGTCTTCGGTTCGAACTTCCTCTTCTTCCGCCTGCAGATGGCGAACGCGCTGAGACATCATGGCCGCATCGTACCACGTAAAATCCAGTTCCGGATCACTGGCAAACTCAGCCAGTTTCGAAAGTACGGTCTCGACGCTGTTGTCGTCGTAGAGAAAGACGTATCGCTGACCATCACGAACGAGTGCAAGGACATTGACCGCTCTGCTCATCAGCTCCGCTCCATCAAAGCCGCGAAAAATCGAAACTCATGTGTTCGAATGTATCGGACGAAGGGGCGAGGGGTTTCGAAACAATCGTGGAACAGGTAAAAGTCGGCTAAGAGACAGCGATCATGCGCGTTACGTCTTTCGCAGACCGAAATTTCTCAGGCAGTTCCTGCTGGTTTTCGGAAAATTGATACGCGAGGAATTAAGAATGAGTTCCGGCAAAGCTGACGGTCCCGGGAAGAAAATTCCACCGGATACTCCTTCGGGAATCATGCGATTGCCAGCAGCATTCACTGCTGCTGCGGCCGGTCGCTTATTCGATCCAGTGGGACGGGAATCCGAAGCGGATTCCATCACAGTGCGAATACGCTGGTTTGGACTCTGCATTGGTTACCTGTACGTGAATCTCGTGAAGCGAAGTTCCGGTCAGATTGAGCTGAACGCGATGCTCACGCTGGCGGCTTTCTATGCGATGCTCGACACCATCGCGACGCGAAAAGGAAGAGTACTGCTGTCCAATTACCGCATCGGCATCTCGCTGATGGAAGCACTGTTCATTGGGCTGCTGTGTTATTTCGACGATGGTGTCAGCAGTCCGTTTCGCTTTTACTACTTTCTGTCGCTGCTGGTCTGCGCCATTCGGCATTCGCCGGCATTAACGTTTTCCACGTTTGGGCTGCATTCGATCAGCTACATCGTCCTCGGTTTGTATGCAGCCCAACAAACGCCCCCCCGTGTTCGAGTTCCCGGCTACGAAGAAACGTCTCCAGATCATTCCAATGTGATCACAGTAATTTTGACACTGATCTTCCTGGGCTGGGCGGCCTGGGCCATCATTGCGCTGACCGGATTGCTGAAAGCCGCCGGCCAGAGGCTTGCGATCCTGAATGAGCAGCTTCAGTCTAATCAGCAACTGTTGGAACGCCGCATCGCGATGCGAACAAAAGAGTTGCAGGAATCTCAGGCGATGCTGGTGCAGCAGGAGAAGCAGGCAGCGTTTGGACTGTTGGCGGCGGGAATTGCACATGAGGTTGGTAATCCGCTGGCCTCAATCAGTTCCATTGTTCAGATGTTAAGCCGCAAGAATTCCGACGTTTATGTGAAGGAACGGCTCGACATGGTCGACGGTCAGTTGACCCGTATTCAAAGAACACTGCGGGAGCTCACGAGTTTCAGCCGACCCACGAATCAACAGGAGTCCACTGTTGATGTTCATGCGGCGATCAATGATGCCCTGAATATTGCAAAGTATTACAAGCGATGGAAAGGCAAAACTGCGACGACAAAATTTTCAACGGACGTGCCGCACATCCGAACGATCTATGATCAGCTGGTTCAAGTCATGCTGAACCTGATTCTTAACGCTCTGGACGCGACGAACGAAGGTGCGACCGTCGAAATCTCCACAGAACGACTTCCTGGCGAAAAGGATGATCGGGAACGGATAGGAATCCGAGTCCGCGATGAAGGGCACGGTATCAGCCGCGAGGCTCAGCAGCAGATTTTCCAGCCCTACTTCACGACGAAGGACCACGGAACTGGCCTTGGGCTGTTTGTGTGTCGGCAACTGGCTCGCCAGACACTGGGCGGTGAAATTGAATTGGTGAAATCATCGACTCAGGGCACGGAATTCCTCGTTACGTTACCACTGAAACAGGTGCCGTGAGCTCTGACTTCATGGATACAGTCGTCGGCGAATCCTTGTCACGAAGGTGCGAGGCCCCAGGAACATCTGTGTTCTTCCTCGCAACGAACATGACAACCTTGCCATGTTCGTTGCGGTAAATCGTTTTGGTTAACCGTTGATCGCCCATTCGATCATCAGCTGATCGATGTCCGTTTCCGGCAACGAGGCCACTTCAGGCAGTTCGTCCGCAGCAGGTATTTGGTCGATGTCGTCAAACGTTTCGTTGTCTGCCATCGGACGGCATTTGTTCGCTGGACCTGACACAGGGAAGATTTTTTCCAGAGCCGTGGTCATCGGTTCATCCAGTTCGGGAGCGGGTGAAACTGATGGATCCAGACTCGTCACGGTAATCGTGACCGAATTTCCCCAGTCGCTGACAACTCCTGAGGCGCTGAAGGACCGTACCCAGAAACGGTAGGTTTGCGGGGTAAGATCAGTTGAAGGAGTATACGTGTTGGATGTCAGATTCTTGATGCTTTGGACGACGGTGTTGGTGTCAACTCGGACAATCCAGAGTTCATATTTTGCAGCCCCCTGCACCGCGTTCCACAGCAGCGTCGGCGTTCGATCATTGGTGGTGCCCGAAACACTTATAAACCGTGGTTTGCCTCCGATGTTGAAGTTTTTGTACATACTCCAGCTGCCGACAATTCCCGCATCGCTATAAGCCCGCACCCACCAGCGATAGTCACCGCCCGGAAGAGCGCTGGCAGGTGTCCAGCTTGTACTTGTCAGGTGCAGTTCGCTCGCAATGTTGGCATTGGTCGCGACGTCCCTAAGCACCATTTCATAGCGGCTGGCTCCCGGTATGGAGGACCACGTCAGGGTCGGCAGGGCATTGAAACTTGACCCGTCCGGGCCGATGAGTATCACTTCGGCAGCCGAGGTAAAGTTTTTGACAGTCGACCAAAGGCCCGGAAGATTTGACGCATCAAGTCCGCGAACAAAGACCTGGTATGTTGCCAGCCCGAGGCTATTCGGCACCTGAAAAGAATTCTGATCGGTTCTATTCTGAATGACTACGCTGTCCAGCCCTGTGGTTTTATTCTTGAGCTTCAATTCGTACTTTGAAGCACCAGGAATATTGTTCCACAAAAACAGTGGCTTTCCCGTGTAGGTCACGGAAGGCACCGGATCAACGATCGGCGGCGTGTTGATCTGAAAATACTTGAGTGCGGACCATTCCGAATACTGACCCGAAGTAAACCGTGACCTCACCTGAGCGCTGTACCGTCCAATTCCCAGATTGGATGCGGGAGTGTAGCTCAAACCGTCAACGATCAGACGGATCGCCGGATTCTGGCCGGTACTGAGGTTCTTCACCAGCAGATCATATCCGTTGGTCTCGTCCGTGCCCGACCACGAAATCAGCGGCGCCTGACTTATTGTCGTTGAAGCCGGTCCAGTGAGAATCGGTTTGCCTGCCGGAGCGGGCGGTGATTGCGTCGTGAGCACAAGGCGATGACCCACGCCGGTTCCAATCGTCATTGCCGGAACAGTGACCAGGCCATCGACGTCCACAACGAGAGTTCCAGACTGAACCACCTGGCCGTTGGCGTTGTTAATGTTCTGCCAGGTCACTGTGGCACCCGGGGCCGGTTTGAAGGCCTGAACGCGCTGGGGAGTCACGTTTGCGGTCTGAGTGACTGTGGAGGTCCTGAGTGAAATCTCGTATCGCGAAGAAGTATCAACAGGATTTGTGTGAAACTGGTTCCAGGGTACGGACCATTCAAACTGCATATTGTAAAAGTTGGTTTCTGTTGTCCCGGGAACGCTCGGACCTGACCCTGTGGCGTTTGTGATTCCGGGAAAGCTCACGTTCTTTGGATAGGCCCAGGCGCTAAGGCCCCCGTCTGCAGGACTAAACATGGTGTCCAGCGCGAAATTAAAGCTCATCCAGTTGTGATCCCAGCCGAATCGTTGTTCGGCAGAGAATCCGACGTTGCCTGCGTTCAGAGCGGCGATAAACGGTTTGCCCTGAGTCGCCCAATCGATGACGTCATCGGCTTTTCCATGCCCTACCATCAGGAAGGCCATTGGGTCGCCACGACGATTCACCAGTTGTTCGTGGTGATTCATCCAGTTGTACACGCCCAACCCGTCGTACTTCTTGATCGGTGTTGCGTGGATGCCGTTGCTGACAATGGGAAGGTTGGAAGCCTGTGTACCCCAGAGCACGCTGAAATCATCCTGAAATCCCGGGCTGCTGGCATAATTGGTCATCGGCTCGCTGGAAAAAATACCGGAGAACACGTTGGCGTACCGCATGCCCAGCGACAGCGATCCGGAAGCTCCCATGGAATGTCCCTGAGAGTGAATCCGCTGTGGGTCAACATTGAACGTCGAAGAGACTTCGTCGATGGCTTTCAGAACGCGCTGCTCGGTAAAGTTTTCAACACGACCGTTGATAGGAATGGATCCACCGGTGAGATAATTGTGATCCGCAGCAAAGCCGTACCACCAGGTCTGGTAGTGCAAGCCAGCGCTGCCTCCGCCGGAGTCATCCAGAAAGACTTCAACGCATGGCCAGCCATATTCGGTCGATGGCTCCATGCGGAATCTCTCGCCGTAGGCATGCGGCATCAATTTCAATGGCCAGGCCACTCCCGGATCATAGTTGTCCGGCAACGCCACTGAGTAGTTGTAGGCATAGCCCTGGAACGTTGGGTTCCATTTGGCATAGTCCATGTACTGTGTATAGATTCGTCCTTTGCCAGAAGCGTTTGAAACCGTCAGAACAGGCTGAGGAACAGCGACCGTTTCAGAAATGCCAGTGGAAAGTGAATTTGCACCAGTTGTCAGTGTCAGACTTTCGACCCCGCTGTTGACCTGCGTAACAGCGTAATACCAGGTGCCAGATTGGTTTTCCTGTGTCGTGTAAACAAACAAACCCTGATTGTTTGCCAGCGGCGCGGCCAGGTTGTTGATTACAAAATTTGCCGGAACACCTGTGCCTGGCGCGACTCGTGTATGGACCGACGTATTGTCATCCAGCGCGCCCCAGTGGCTCGTGAGCTTCTCTGCAGCAGAAATATTGGCTGACGTGATAGCGGCCGAGGATCGATACACGTGGTATTTTTCACCTGTCACGGCTCCATCCTCAGTCCACGTGATAAACGTCTGGCCAGATCGATGGAAGGCCTGCAGCCCGGTCGCCGCCAGCAATTGACGTTGCTCAAGGACCTCTGGTTGAATGACGGCGGAGTTTTTTCGGCGACGACCCAGACCAGGGTGAGCTTCGAAAAGCGCTCGCATGTGCCCGAATGCTTGATTGATCATAGGATGCAGTCAGTGTGCAGCGGAATCTGGACGCACGTCTTATCAAGGGACGATCCCAGGGACATGTTCCATTTAATCTGCGTTGCACCTGATCGGCTGCGTCGGTCGAATAATTCGGCTCAGAGGATCGGGGTGTGATTTTCGCAAACACGTCGCGATAAACGGCCCATCCTGCAAATCCCCGGCGTCGAAGAAGTGCAACAACGTTCGACGATGTTCTCAATTGGCATCATTCCTGGCCGCCAGAGCTTTCAACGCGTCTGCTTTCGTTGGATAGGGTAGCCAGTAGAAATCCGTCTTAAGGTTTTCCAGCAGCATGAGTGTCTTCAGCATGTCCGTCATGTTGCTCGACAGATGACACAGAACGGCTTCGCCTTTGTTCGATCGGGCTTTCTTTGCGAGCCGAATCAGGATGCCAACAAAGGTCGAACCGAAGTATTCCAGCCGGGAAAAATCTATCAGCAAGTGCTTCATGCCGGGCTCGCTTAGCAAGCGATACGCTTCGTTGTAGGCGTTGCGAATGTCGTTGTCGCGAAACTCCATGAAGGGACCATTTGCCGTCACAATCAGGATGTTTCCGGACTGCTCAAACTCAAAAACCTGCATGTCCTGGCTCATTAGAAGCTTTCGAACCCTCTGGAACACCATTCGGCAGAATTGTGAGCCTCAGCAACGGTCCGCCAATGCTCACATTAACGTCAGAAACAGGAACCCTAACCGCCCGAGCGGGCAAGGACAAGAGTCGCGTGTAAGTGTATCGCGACGGAGTGCCAGCGGAATCGTCCGGGTTAGCCTTTTAACGCCTGATTTCTCGCTTGTATGAATGTGCAGGAAACTACAGGGATTGAACGCTATACTGCTCCACTGCTATTTCTGGCGTTTCCTTGTGTTTCGCCGGTCGACTTCCAAATTTGCGATTCAAAAACCCGCTATGCCAGCCTCGACAACTGAAACACCGTCTGTGGACGCCCGATCTCCGATTATTAACATTTCCTGTTATAAGTTCGTCCCGCTGGACAACCTTGAAGATCGTCGCATCGCACTTCGCCGTCGCGCGGTGGAATTGAATCTGAAGGGGACTGTGCTGCTCAGCCACGAAGGGATTAATCTGTTTGTCGCCGGGCCTCCGGATTCCATCCATCTGTTTGTCGACTTCCTGCGTTCCGATCCGGCGTTCGCCGATTTGAAGCCTAAAGAAAGCCAGAATGAGTACCAACCGTTCAATCGCATGCTGGTGAAGGTCAAGAAAGAGATCATCGCGTTCGGCATCGACGGTGTTGCTCCTTCTCAACGGACCTCCCCTAAGCTTCCGGCGAAAGAACTGAAGCGTTGGCTGGACGAAGGCCGCAAAGTTCATCTGCTGGATACCCGCAATGATTACGAATATGACCTTGGCACTTTCGACAACGCCATCAAAATGGGTCTCGATCACTTTCGTGAATTTCCGGAAGGCGTCTCTCGTCTGCCTGAGGAATTGAAGGACGAGCCAATTGTCATGTTCTGCACGGGTGGCATTCGTTGTGAAAAAGCCGGACCGTACATGGAGATGGCCGGTTTTCGAAACGTGTATCAGTTGGACGGCGGTATCCTCAAGTACTTTGAAGAGGTTGGTGGCGCGCATTACAAAGGCGAATGTTTCGTTTTCGATCAAAGAGTTGCTGTGGATCCGTTGCTGCAGGAAACTCCGACGACTCAGTGCTACAGTTGTCAGGCCGTCGTGACCGCTGAACAACAACAGCTTCCGCAATACGTGCCTGGGCAATCATGCCCAGCCTGTTATCGTGAAGAATCGCAGACGATGGCGGAACTGATCGAATCGCGGCATCAGCAGATTAAGACCGCAACCACTCCATTGCCCGGCAGCCAGCCATGTCTGAACCGCCGTCCGCTCAACGTCCCTCAGCGATGTGCGGGGATGAGATTGATTGAATTCCTCACCGATCTGCATCCTCAGGTTGAGCGAGAAGAATGGCTGCGCCGAATTGCGGAGTCTATCATCGTGCCCACAGAACCCGTGCGCCGGCGGCGACGATCAAAGTGGGTTGCCGAGCCACTGCCGCTTTCACCCGATCGCCCTGTTCGGGAAGGCGAACGCTTCGATCAACTGCAAGCGATGTCGGTTGAACCCGATATTTCCGCCGACATCCGAGTCCTGCATGAAGACGAAGAATTCATCATCCTGTCCAAGCCGGCGCCTCTGCCGGTTCATGCCTCGGGACGATTCAATCGCAACACATTGCGCAACATTCTGAACAGTGTGTGGTTCCCCTGCCGACCGCATATCGTTCATCGACTGGATGCAAACACCTCCGGCGTGATGGTGTTGTGCAAACGCAAGCGAGTCGCCTCGATGGTCCAAAAGCAGTTCGAGAATCGTCAGGTTACCAAGACTTATCTTGCTGTTGTCCACGGCCATCCCACAGCGGAAAAGTTTTCCTGTGACGCTGCCTTGAGCTGTGAAGCTGAGCAGGGCGGAATTCGACTGATCGACCCAGAAGGCGATGATGCCAGCACAGCCTTCGAAGTTGTTCAGCGACGGGACGACGGAACAACACTGGTACGAGCCATCCCGCAGACCGGTCGCACGAATCAGATCCGCGCTCATTTGTGGCACCTGGGATTTCCGATCGTTGGCGACCCAGCGTACCTGCCCAATCACCAGCTTGGCAGCAATCACACGTTGCTGCCGTCAGAACCTGCAATGTGCCTGCATGCGGAATCAATCGGTTTTCGGGACGGCAATGGCAGTGCACTGACATTTCAGTCGCCAGCCCCTGCCTGGGTTGAGACGAGATCGTGATTTGAGTCAGAAAAAGAAACAGGCTGAATGGCGGTTGCTGTGCCGAGCACGGCTAAAGAAGTCTTGAGGTTCAGCCGGCACGTTTTCTAACCGTGGTGACTCAATGATCAAGAGGCCACAGTTCCATAATGCCCTGGGGAATTCCGCAATTTCATGTTGATCAACCCTCAAATCAGAACGTGACTGTAGCCCCAAAGAGAAGCGAGTCGGCCGATGCGCTGGACGTCACATTGGTTCCTGGGATTGGCCCGCCGGGCGACTGAATTGGGCCACTGATGGAGTTCTCGAAATAGTGCGAATATGCAAATGAAACTGTGAACCGCGACGTCACGTCGTAGGAAGCGCCCATGTAGGCACCGTGCTGAATGATCAATGGGGAACCCACGTTGTAAAACGCATTTTCATCATCAATCGGGTTCGTGTTGAATGAGTAACCTAGTCGCAGGGAAGCTGCGTCGGTCATCTGGTACTGAGACCCAAGCGAGAGTGCATAAATGTCATTCCAGCCGAGGCCGGAAATTGCCCCGGTCGGAGTGAATCCGGTGCTCGAAAAGCCCCGAGTGTCCGAATAGTTAAGATAGCGACCGTCTATCGCCAGCAGCCACTTCTCAAAACCGGTGTAAGCGGTCCCAAGCGAGATGATCATGGGTGCGTCCAGCCCATATTGAATCTGCCGCGGTGCCCCGACCTGATCTCGGGAATTGTATTCGAAGTCCTGAAACCACTGAGTGCTCTTGAAGGACGCTCCGTATTGCCAACTGGAATCGGTGACATAGAACGCACCCAATTGAAAGCCAGCGCCCCATTGAAACGCGCCATGATTCATCGGTGGATATGTTGGAAATCCGCTTCCTCCCGCATTGTCGGGTGCGGCGAGGATCCCGGGATCTGCCGATAGTCCCGCCAGGTTGATGATCGGCGAGAAGCCAATAGAAAGACTCTCCGACGCCTGATACGAGATCGTCGGGATGACCTGCATCATCTGATATTGTGTGTAGATTGGACCGACACCTAGTCCATTGGGAAACGGAGGAGTCAACATCGGATTGGTGGAACTTCCAGGGTAATTCACACCAAATCCGCCGACGGCCAGCACTCCGAGTCCATACGAAAAATCTGAGTCCTTTGAGTTCAGGACCACGCCGAATTCAGGAAGAGGAAACACGCCGGTGTCACTATTGTTAGAACCTGAAACGGTTGCAGCGGGAAATCCGGGCGCGAGACTTCCGGCATTTACCGTTGATGCCAGAGTCGAATGCGGCAGCAGCAACTCCAATCCAAAATCCATCGATGAAGGCAATGCGGAGATCGTGGCCGGATTCCACTGAAACGCGCCGAGGGTATCAACGGGAGCAGCGGTCGTCGCACCAGCCATCGACCGACTGACAGGCCCGACGCCGCTCAGCGTTGCTCCAAATTGTGCACAGATCGTTTCCTGAGCCACGAAAACCAGGAACAGGCTGGCAGCAACTTGAACGTAGGGCTTTATCATGTGGCATCCTTTGCAATCAATGCAATGGGAGCGTTCTTTCTTCCACGACACCGTTGTATAGACAACATTTGATGGTGCCGTAAAGTGCTTGCCTGCTCCCAGCGGTCGCTTTTATCGACAGGTCTTCCCGCCACGTTCCGAGCAAATGGTTGGTGAACTGAAAAAAAGTACTCCGATTCGGGGAAACGATCCCCCCTGAAATGAATGTTTCCATGCAACCTAGGCGGTGTATTCCTGGCGATTGCCTCTCCCGGTGACCGTTGTCAGTAAAGGACTCCCATATGCCGTTGCGCAGAAGAAACCGAGAAAGGGTTCGTGATTCGTATGGCAGAAGGAATGTCTTCCTCAGGGTCGGGCAATCGAAAACGAATAGGTGCCCAGAACAGGATCCGGATCGTCAAGGTAAGCCCCGGCAGAGATTGTTTCAACGATTTCGAACCCAGCAGGCTTGAGCAATTCTGATGGGTCATCGGTACCAAAAATGAACGACTCACCCAGGGAGTCCATGCCTTCCAGAAAACTGATGATTCTCTGATCGTTTGTGCGGCGAGTCACCACTTTGGTATCTACAAAATCGATCCAGAGGCAGCTAAGTGGGTGCCGCAGGATTCCACGAAACGCGGCGAGAAGTCGCAGGTTTTCTGCTTCCGAAAAATACATGGAACAGCCTTCAAAAATGATGGCTGTTGGAAGTGTGGGGTCGAATCTTTCATGCTGCCCAATAACTTTTTCCAGGTCATCGGTTTTGAAGTCCGCTTTCAGCATTACTCTCTGACTGCTGTAATCTTCGGGCAGCAATTTGATGACTCGCTCGCGCTCCGCGATCATTTCCGGCAGATCCACTTCAAAGAAAGTGACATCCGGATGATCAGTGGCATGCTTAAGAGACCTCATATCGAGGCCAGCTCCAGCGAGTACGACCTGCCTTAGACCGGGCACCTGGCGGATCATTTCATCGATATGCTGAGAACGCGTAAGCACCATGTCCTGAAGCTGCGGCAGAATCGAATTCAAATGATCGGCGAGCAGATGCCCGTGAGGCCCCGCGACAAGACCTGCGTGCGGACAATGCGCTCGCAGCTTTTCTCGCGCTGAAGTCCTCCCTCGCACTCCCGCGATCATGCGGGCCGATGCCTTCAGTTTATGATTAAACAATGTTGAACGAGAGGGTTGCGGTGAAGCGGGAGTCAACTGGATCGTGGGCTGAGCGAAATACTTCATTTCTGCTTCCGCGGCAAGTTCACCGTTGGCGTAAAAGCTCACTTGCAGCGTTGCAAGAACGCGATTACCCCGGAAGTAGCGACTTCTTATTTCTTCTGCCTGGACCGGATCGATTTGGCAGACGCCAGTCAGATGACCGGTGCTTGGACTCTTGTAACGGACATTCATGCCAGCCAGCCAGAGCGACGCGGAAACGTCGTTACGGCACGCATGAATCCCGGCCAGCGGAACGCCGCGCAGCAAGGTGGCCAGAGCCATACCGCCGGTGTAGTCGGCTGAGAGAGAAATCAACGCAGCCTGGTGGGTCCCGTGTTGATTGGTTGTGGCTTTGTTCAGGGGAAGCAATGTTTCACAGAATCGGTCTCTTACATCCACGATCTGCCAGTCGCATTCTTCTAGCGCTGGGATGGATGCACGAAGAAGGCCGGTCATCAGGTCAGGATTCATACGATCCTGAAAGTCCTGCTCCCATGAAACTTCAAGCTGTTGTGCTGACATTGATTTAGTCCTGCCATGACGGTTGATAGGGATGAACCGTCTTGCACGATAGTGCTGCACTTGCAGAATCTCAACAGGCTGATTTCAGTGGTCGATCATGGCTCCAGCGTTAAACTCAATCCAATGCACGGATTCCCGCACGCATGAGAGTTGCGGTTGTGCAGATCAGGGAAACATTGTTGTGGAGTCTGAATGCCCTTGGCAAGGTTTACTGATTCTTACGTCATCTGCTGAAATCTGAAGCGCTGAGCAGAATTATGTTGAAGCAGCAACAGCATTATTATTCTCACATCTCAGTTGTCTGGTGATCGAAGCCAATTCTGCCGCCACCAGTTGTGCGCCCACGTGATCTTTGGTTCGAGCCGAATCCTGAATTGCGATTCCCATGTGGGTGTATGTCATTAGGCCAACGGTCCCGCCTGTGCCCTTAATCCAGTGCCCAAGTTCCGACAATCGAGTCCAGTCAGATGTGGCAATGCAGGACTGAATCTCCGGAATTGCGAGTTCTATCTTGGAAAGAAAACGCAGGGCAAAATCACGGAAAACAGGGTCCGAAGGCAATACGGGCACGTCACGAGTCAGTGGCTCGTCCTTGGATAGTTTGGCTGGCGACGCAGGAGCCGATGAGACAGGTGTTGCGAGTCTGATCGGGGATTTTTCCGAAGACCGGATGTGATCCACAGATCGACCAAGTTGTTCCGCGACGCCTCGAAGGAGGCTGGACATCGAAATCGGCTTCGTCAGATAGCCCGAGCATCCTGCCCGCCGACACTTCTCCTGATCTTCTTCCATCCCGTTGGCGGTGATTGCCACGATCGGCAACGTTACTCCGGCAGACCTCAATGTTTGAGCCGCCTTGTAACCATCCATCACAGGCATCTGCATATCCATGAGAACCAGATCGAAATCCTGATGCTGAACAAAGTCGACGGCTTCCTGCCCGTTACATGCGAAGTAACACTCAGCATGGGCTCTGCGAAGAACAAGACCAAACAGTTCGCGATTTGCTTCAACATCATCCGCGATCAGAATGCGACAGCCTTTGAGGTCGGTCACAGGGCGTCCCATGGAAATCGGTGTCGCGAGGGATGCTTCCGCTTCGGGGGCGTTCAACAGTCGAACGTTTTCCCGTGTCCCCGTGGCAATCGTCACGGTGAATGTACTTCCAAAGCCAGGTTCGCTTACTAACTCAATGTCGCCGCCAAGTGCCTGAGCCAGTTGACGGCTGATAGGCAGACCGAGTCCGGTGCCTCCAAATCGTCTGGCCACCGTGACGTCCGCCTGCTTAAACGGCTCAAACACATCCTTCTGTGCCGTTAGAGGAATTCCCGGGCCGGTATCCTGTACCTGAATCCGCAGCCGACCTGTGTTCAGGTCCGTATCCACCATCAGGTTGACACTTCCTTCATCGGTAAACTTGATGGCATTTCCAATCAGGTTGGTCAGAATCTGGCGCAGTCGGGTCGGATCGGTCAGGATTGTTTCCGGAACCAGGTTGAGCACTCGCAGTGACAGTTTGAGATTCTTGTCCATCGCGCGTGATTGCAGTGACGAAAGAACGTCATGCATCAAGGCGAAGGGCGCAGACTGAATGGACTCGATCGTGAGTTGTCCGGCTTCAATTTTTGACAAATCGAGAAGATCATTCAGCAGGCGATGCAAATGGTTTCCGTTACTCAGCACACGGTTGAGATGATCCGTCTGCTCTGGCTGCAGCGGGGATTCACCATTCAGCAGCAATTCTGTAAAGCCGAGGACCGCACCAATGGGTGTCCGGATTTCGTGACTCATGTGAGCCAGAAAATCGCTCTTGGCGCGACTGGCCTGTTCGGCCGCATCCCGAGCAGCAGCCAATTGAGTCTGGGCTTTGCGCAGACTGTCGGCCGTGTCCAGCAACTCAGCGGATCGGGACTCCACGACTGCTGTTCGTTCTTCAACGATCTTTTCCAGATTGGCATTAAGCTCCTGCAGACTTTGAAATCCATCGGCATTCTCCAGCGCCGCGCCGGCGATGGTGGAAATGTAGCGAGCTATGCGAAGTTCGTTTGCACCAAACAAATCTCGCACTTCTGAGTTTCCAACCACGAGGCAGGAGATCACTCGAGATCGTACTACGATCGGGCACACGAGCAACGAACGAAACTCCATACTGGACGTGGCGGTAACGGCATCCATTGACTTGATGGCAGTCAACACGGTTGACTTGATGGATTCACTATTCGTGACAGGCTGGCCAGAGTCGTCCAGGCGGACAACCTCGCAATGGATACTTCGAAGCAGCTTGCGGGCAGCTTGAACGACTGTGGCAGCGATCGTTGCCGGGTCGTTCGCAGAGGCAATCTCACGGCCGGATTCCAGCAGAGCGTCAAAACGATCGACAAGCGAAACCGACGAAAACATTCTTTGAGGCAATTGCTCGCTTCGAAACGCCGCGTGCCGTCGTTCGGCCAGCTCCAGTGCGGATTCGGCTCGACGATGCCCCAACTCGACGCGAATCTTCTGAAGCAGCATTTCGCTTTGAATTACTTCGTATTCGGCCATCTGCCGTCGTGCGACCTGCACGCTCTTCTTCAGCAGCAGCAGGGCGCGATGGTTTCGATTACGGAAGACCTGAGCCCATGCATATTCTCGCAATGCATGAGGCAGTTCATTGCGAAATCGCAGAGCGATCAGTACCGCGTGAAATGCTGCTCTGCGGTGTTCGCGAATGATCGAGCGACGAGGTCGGCGAGTGAGCGGCGAATTGCCCTCGAGGTAGGACCGCAAGGCCGTTGCCTTCCAGGCGTAAAGCGGCGAAGTGTAGGTATTGGAAATTCCCGCACCCGTGGCCGCCAGAATTCCCTGATCAAAGACCGCTGCGGCTTCCTCGAATCGTTCTTCAGAGATCAGGTAGAGTCCCTTCGCCAGCAGGACATGAGCCTGACCCTGAACATCGGCGCGCGGTCGATCCAGTTCACATTGGAGGATCGCAGGCGGAATGTCGCCATTGCTCGCGCGAGCCCAGACTTCGATAATGTTTCCACAGACCTGAAAATCGCCGACAGCAAGGCCGGAGTCATACGCTTCGCGGGAGAGTTGCACGGCTTCCGTAAAACGACCCAGTCGATACAGGGAGGCCGCCACCTGATATTGGGCAATATGTTTTTCCCAGAAGTCGCCGGCGCGTTCGAGAATCCTGACGCTGCGGCGGCCAACCTCGACGCATTCCTCAAACTGAGCTGCTGAATACAGCGCAATCGCAAGGCAGTGCAGCGATTGACCCTGGCCCCAAATGTCATTCTGTTCCGTGCGGATCTGCAGTGAACGTCTGCCGTACAGAATCCCGCGTCGGCTCCATGGGATCAAGCTCATCGCCGGAGCATGCTCAGAATAAGCCTGAGCAAGTTCTGCCGTCGGCTTATATTGTTCCGCCAGGTTCATTCCCCGCAAGTGCGAGTGGAGGACTTCCAGCTTGCTGCGCACGAACCAATAGGCATAAGCCAGACGGCTATGAAGTCTCCAGATCAGCCGATTCTCAACCGACGGCTCGCCATGGAATCGTGCCAGAAAGAACTTCGGGAGAAGCGAATGAAAGGCCTGAGCGGCAACCTCACGGACTGTCGAAAACGGCAATTGCCATGCGGATGGCAACTTGCCACCCAGACTGATCAGAGCGGATTCCCAGAGCTCAATCGCGCGATCCTTTTTATCCTCCTTGAACGCCAGTTCACCGAGTTTCAGTGTAACCTGTGCGCGGGTTGCTGCTGAGTCTGCGCATTGAATAGCCTGCTCAAAAAGTGGCTCTGCTTCCTGATAGCGACCGCAAAGCATCAGCACATCACCCAGCCCGTAAAGAACCTGAAAATCGGGCTGCTCCGCTAGGGCAAAACAACTTCGCAGCGCGATGCGATATTGCTGTTCGGCAGATTCGAGAGCATGACTGATTCGGGCCTGCTCTGCGGCTTCCATCGCAAAACATTTTGCCAGGTCAGGTCGTCCGGAGGCGTCATGATGCAGGGCAATGTCAAAGATTCGTTGTGGTGCATGCTGGCTCAGGTAGATCGCAGCCCGACGGTGAATATCCGCGGTGCGATTGGCAGACAGCGTTTTCAGGATGGCGTCGCGAATCTGATCATGCATGAACACACAAATACTGCCGGAAGACCGCTCCCAGACCAAGTAGTTTCTTCTTGGTTCTGTCAGCAGTTCAAGGACGCGGTCGCCCGGTATTTCTCCGAGCTGGGCGGCCATATCAATAGCGAACTCCTTGCCCAGCACCGCTCCGACGGCAAGGAGTTGCTGCGACTCCATTGGCAAGCGAAACAATCGTTGTTTCAGGACTTCAGCCGCCTCACCACTCAATTGCAGATTTCGCAGTTGTCCTTCGTCGACTTTCCATCCGGTATTCGAAGGAGCCAGGGTTTCCGCTTCCACAAGTCCACGGAGAACAGCGGAGGCTACAAATGGGTTCCCCGCAGACATCTCCCAGACCGTATCGAGAATCTGTGGCGGGAGTCCACCGGCCATCGAGTTCAGGAGTTGATCATGATGCGTGCGACTCAGCCGTTCCAGAGCAATCCTGGCAGAACAGACAAATGTGTCTCGCAGACGATCCGACGTCACATCATGGGGGCGCGTGCCGACAACCAGCATGGTTCGTCGAGGGTTTGTCAGATGCCAGCATTCCAGCATCGTCAGAGTCAGGTCGTCGGCCCACTGCATATCATCCAGAATCAGCAGCAGTGGTCTTTCAACAGTCCCCAATGCGCCCAGGAACGTCGCCAGCGCGACAGAGATGCGGCGGTCAGAAAGTTCGTCGGTTCGCTCCGGGGGGATCTGCAGGCCCAGTGTCGTCACAAGCTCTGGCGTGATTGTCTGCAGTTCTCGTCCCAGATCTTTCAACTCCATCGCCAGGCGAGTTCGAAGTGCTTCGTCATGGCGGATAAGTTCGAGGCACTGATTCAGAGTGGCACTCAATGAAGCGAGCGGTGCCAGACCGATCTGGTTTTGTCCATTCGCCCGAAGAACTCGGAATCCCTGCGCAACAGCGGAGCGAGAAGTCTCCAGCAACAGCCGTGATTTTCCCAGGCCGGAAGCTCCCATGACAAGTATGGTCCGGCTGCTCCCCTGGAGAACGGCATCCAATTCTGACTGCAACATTGCCAGATCGGCGCTGCGACCAACAAAGGCCGGTTCAATCAGTGTTTCTCGATGGTCCATCGTGCCCAGAACAAGGCACTGCGGGAATTCAGAGGAAAGCAGGGTTTTCACCTGACGCAGATCAAACAGAACTCCGGCCACAGATTGGTAGCGGTCGCGTGGGTGCTTTTGCAGCAGTCTCAGGACGATGTCATTCAACGCATACGGGATTTGCGAATTCAATGCCGTCAGGTCCGGCACCCGCGATGTCATGTGGTGAAAGACCATATCGCCGGACGTTGCTGCCGCGAATGGGATCTGGCCAGACAGGCACTGGAAAAGAACGATGCCCAATGAGTAAAGATCAGAAGAGGCCCGCACATCTTCTTCCAGAGCCCCGAGCGCTTCAGGGGAAGAATAAGTCGCGATCTCTCTGGCCGCATCAGCGTTCATCAGCCCCTGGAGAATCAGCAGCGGTCCATATCCCCCGACAAAAGCACTCAGGCGTCCGTTGGCTTCCTGCAGATAAATTTCCTCGGGGCGAATGCATCGTCGCACGATGCCGTTGCTGTGAAGGATCGCAAGAGATTCCAGAATGTCTTCGGCGATGGAGAAGGTTTCATCCAGAGTCAGGCCGGTTGTTCGGATCTTCTCGGCGAGAGTTGGGCCTTCAATAAAGGGACAGACAATCGTTGCCGACTCGTTGCTGAATTCGAAATCCAGCGGAACGGTCATTCGTTCGATGGACAGCATTGCCAGCTGAGCGGTTTCATATTCCAGACGCATCCTGACAGCAGCCGGAATGTCAGCATCGAAAGTGACATGATGCATCAGAACCCGCTCGCGATTCTCGTTCACGGCGAGAACCGTTCTGCACGCCGCGTTGATAATCAGGACGGATTGATCTCGATAGTGTGACCAGTTTTTATGCATGGGATGTGGCAACTTCTTTTTTTCTCACGGCAATCGCTCAGGGGGCTCAATTCGTGTCAGCAGAATTGATCTGAATTTCGATGATCTCGGCACGGCGTGCGAAAAAGGCATCCAGAATCGCCGGATCGAAGTGTTTTCCGCGTCCTTCGGCCATGATTTCAAAGCACTTTGCGAGAGGAAAGGCGGGCTTGTAAGGTCGCTTGCTGCTCAGTGCATCGAAGACATCCGCAACGGCCGTGATTCGACCGCAGAGTGGAATGTCCTTACCGGCCAGGCCAAGCGGATAACCGCTGCCGTCCCATCGCTCATGATGGGTGAGGGCGATTTGTTTCGCCAATTCAAGTATGGGAGAGCAGGAAGAATCCATGATTCGGGCACCAATCTCAGCGTGCTTCCGCAGGATTTTCGCATCCGACTCGGAAATGGGGTCAGCGATTCGTTTTCCAAAACCGCAATGCCTCTGCATCTGCTCAAACTCGTCCTGAGTCAGCTTCCCCGGTTTAAGCAGCACGGAATCGGCGATGCCGATTTTCCCGACGTCATGTAATTGGGCGGCCGGCTCCAGGAGATCGAGTTGCTCACATGAGAACCCCAGTTCTTCACCAATGATTCGTGCATAGCGTCCAACGCGAAGCACATGCTGCCCCGTATCGTCATCACGAAACTCGGCCGCGCGGGCAAGACAATGAATCACTTCCAGACGAGATGCCTCCAGCTCCGCTGTTCTTCGACGGACCGCTTCTTCAAGCTGCTCGGAATACAGGCTCAGCTGATCCTGAACGGCTTTGACCTTCAGTACATTGCTGATACGGGCGAGCAATTCTTCGCTGTGGACAGGCTTCGCCAGTAGGTCGGTAGCCCCGGCTCTCAACGCGACAAGTTTGGTCTCGGGATCGGAGCAACCCGTGAGAATAATGACTGGTGTTTGAGACAGTACAGGATCAGAACGAACGGCCGACAGAATCTGCAGACCCGTGATCCCCGGCATTTGGATGTCCAGCAAGACCAGATCGGGGTGATGAAGGCCGATTAAGGGCAAGGCCTGTCCCGCATTGTCTGTGTCCAAAATATTGGTGAATCCGCCAATCTGCAGATAGCGCTGCACAACTTCGATATTCAGCGACTCGTCATCGACAATCAAAATCTTCGCGTTTCGGATGTCACGACGGGCCCCATCAATCGAACCCAGCGCCTCAGGGGCCGGGTAGAGATTTTGCCTGCCTGAAGTAGAATGAGTCGCGGTGATCATGCCAACGTTTCTCGTGATGAACCTGGGGGACTTCGAGGAATCTCAGGGGCTGCAAGCGTGGTGTTGGAAAAACCATACGTCTGAAAGCACAATCCGGGTCGATTTGTTTACGTTTGCCAACGCGTGCCCCCCTTGCCGGTGCAAAGAATGCAGAATGTGCAATCGGTGCCGTCGTCGGCATGCGGGGATTCCGAAAATCTGGCAGGGTTTGCTGCCTGGTAGAAACCCGCAGCAACCGCCTCCGGGCGGAATATTGATAGGCAGTGAGGTTTTATTTTGGGAGTGGGCTGATGCGAAGGTTTCTCAAATCCCTCTGGCCGCAATTCGCAATTGCAGTGAGCTCATCGGCAGTACAGTCTGGCTATCTGCTTGCCGGTATCTCGCCGCCGGAGCCAGGAAGGCAGCTCTGGGGCAGCTTCTTTTGGTTGACGGTGCTTGTCTGGATTCAAAACGACGCGAAGCTTCGACAAAGAACGCCCTGCTATGACTTCGGGTTTCTGCTGTGGATGACAGCCTTTGTATCGGTTCCGTGGTATCTTTGCAGCAGCTGCGGTTTTAAGAGAGGCGCGCTGTTACTGCTGTTGTTTCTGCTGCTCTCCGTATTTCCGGACTACGTGATGTTGATTGTGTGGCACGCACTTTATGGCTAAGTTCGTTGCGTCCACGAAGACAAGTCGTGCAAAGACTTCGATCAACAAGATGACCTATAGGCGTTCGCAGAAAACGTCGGGGTGGAGAGCATCCCTGAATACACAAGTCTGACCAGTGAAACAAAACCGCTTTATTGGTAAGCCATTACGACAGCTGCTCGGCCATCTCACCGGCGTGATAGCTGCTTCGCACAAACGGGCCGCTGGCAACCATGCCAAAGCCGAGTTTGCGGGCTAGTTCGCCGATTTCGTCAAACTCTTCCGGAGGCACGAATCGTTCAACAGGAAGATGTTCGGGAGTTGGCTGCAGGTACTGTCCCAGTGTCAGCATATCACAGCCGACGCTTCGCAGGTCTGCAAAGACATCCATCAGCTCATCGCGCGTTTCCCCGAGACCCAGCATCAGGCCGCTCTTGGTTGGCATGTCGGGCGCTTCCTCCTTCACCTGCTTCAGCAGATCCAGCGTACGCTGATAATCGGCATTGCGCCGGACACGGTGATACAAGCGAGGCACGGTTTCGGTATTGTGATTGAACACATCGGGGCGAGCTTCGATGACACGGCTGATCGCGGCTCGGTTGCCAAGGAAATCCGGCACCAGCACCTCCACTTGCGCGCCTGTTTTTTCTCGAACGGCCAGAACTGTGCGATACCAGTGTTCCGCGCCGCCGTCTTTCAGGTCGTCTCGAGTGACCGACGTAATCACTACGTATTGCAGACCAAGGCGAGCCGCCGCTTCGGCGACTCGTTCGGGTTCGTCGAGCTCCAGCCGCTCGGTCTTGCCCTTTGGTACAGAGCAGAAGCCGCACGGACGGGTACACACGTTGCCTCCGATCATGAAGGTCGCGGTCTTTTGAGACCAGCACTCCGTTCGATTCGGGCACTTCGCGCTTTCGCAGACGGTTTCCAGTTTCAGGTCGGAAATCACGTCGCTGGTGTAGGCCATGCCGGCCTGTGGCAGTGGTCGCTTCAGCCAGCGAGGCAGCCGGCGCACGGGGCCGCCGTCGATGATATTTACACCAGTCAGAATGGAATCCGCGACCGGCGCGTCATTCGTCGGCTGATTGAGGATTGGCAAACTTGTCATGAATTGCGGTCCGAGTTCGTGCTAAAAATGGATGGCCAGTGTGCAAATGATAGTCAGGATAACCCAATTGTTCACAGAGATGCTGAATTAAGGCCGATCGTACCTGTGGCATTTGAGTCGGGCGGACTCGTTCAGCATTCAGCGAGGAAACTTTTTGTCCCAGTAAACCGCGACCGATTTCGCGAGCTTCATCCAGACGCGAACTGACATTCAGAAAGACACCGAAGCTGGTGACTTCGTTCTGAACATGGATCGCAATTTCCGCAACCACGCCATGACGTCCAAAGACGGCCGTCGGATCATCAGGCTTCGCGGAAGACACGACCTGCACTTCCTCGCAGGTCTTCATGACGGCTCGTTGCAGACAAGCTCGGTATTCGTTCACGTCCATGCTGCATTCCGGCAGTGAGACCACAACATACGCAGCCAGTTGTCCGGGCTGATGCAGGATCGCGTGTCCATCACGACGCAGCTTATGGACAGCGATCAGTTTGGATTCCAGCTCGCGTGGAGATTGGGGAAGCTCCAGGAGCGTTGCTCCTTCGCCAACGGTGACGGTCGGCGGGTGTTCGCAGATCAGGATGGCTGCATTGGTCCGACTTTGCAGACGGACTTCGTGAACCATCAATTTCTGCAGTGCGAGCACCGACGGGACATCCACCATTCCGAGCAGCCGGACTTCAGCCGTGGTCAGAGTGTGGTTGGTGAAAGCTTCCCAGTCGATAGTCATGAAATCAGATTTGCTGCTTTGTTAAACGGCAGGTCGAAGGCGACTGCGTAATATTGCAGCTGCACCTGGATTCCTGGTGAAGACCGACATTGTAGGCATTCGCGGCAATTCGCTCCAAGAATCGTTCCGGAATTCGCGGAAGTGGCGGACTTTGGTTATGACCCAATCTGCACGATTCTGAGGCTCTGGTCTGGATTCCGACCACATTCCATGTTAGCAAGGTGATGCGAGAACTGATCTGATTCCTGCTGTGAATGGTCATGAAACTCATTCCAGAACCGCAACTGTCCCAACATTGGAAAGCTGCTATGAACATCACGTCAAAGCGACGTCTCGTATTCCTGTTTGTGTTCGCGATTGTTCTGGCGACATGGCCGTCTTCAGCGATGTCTGACGAACCGGCAGACGATGGCAAACTGAACATTATCTGTTTTGGCGCCCATCCGGACGACGCAGAATACAAAAGCGGGGGTACCGCAGCGTTGTGGGCTGCAATGGGGCATCGGGTCAAACTCGTGTCTGTCACGAACGGAGACATTGGCCATTGGCAGATGGCCGGAGGACCTCTGGCGAAGCGCCGGACGGCGGAATCTGCGGAGGTCGCGAAGAGGTTGGGTGTGACATCACAGGTGCTGGATATTCACGACGGTGAGCTTCTGCCGACGCTCGAAAATCGTCAGACGATTACTCGACTGATTCGCAACTGGAACGCCGACATCGTGATTGCTCACCGTCCCTGGGATTACCATCCGGACCATCGCTACGTCGGCGTGCTGGTCCAGGATGCCGCTTACATGGTCGCTGTGCCGTTCTTCTGTCCTGATACGCCGCCACTGAAGAAAAACCCAGTGTTCCTTTACAGCAGCGATCGATTCCTTAGGCCCTACCCCTTCGAGGCGGATATTGCTGTGTCTCTGGATGACGTGTTCGAGAAGAAGGTCGATGCGCTGCTGGCTCTGGAATCGCAGACGTTTGAAGGTGGAGCTTTGGGCTCAGAGGAAGAAACCGCCAAGGCCCCTCCGGCATCGCAGCCCGAACTGCGTCGAGTCTGGCTCCGCGAACGCTGGGATCGCCGCCAATCGGGAGACGCCAATCAATATCGGTCGTCGCTGCTCAAATGGTATGGTGATGAAAAAGGATCGGCTGTGAAATATGCCGAAGCTTTTGAGATCTGTGAGTACGGCCGTCAGCCGTCGGATGCCGATATCCGAAGGCTGTTCCCGTTTCTGCCATCAGCACCAGCAGTCGAAAACAAGCCGTAGTTGGCGAGTTGTGCGATTCACTCATGGTGCGTATTTCTGAATTCCGACATTTTCGGCACCAGTGAAAACACACCGCTCAGGCTCGGCAACCTGATCGGCAGTTCGCTGAGAGGGGCAGCTGTCCGTTCGCAAGTTCGAAGTGGGCTGGTAACGGCCAGCCGCGACCAGATAGAACATTAAGACAAGGTCTGCGATCGGTGGTCCCGTTTCTCGGCGATTATCGCACGGGCGCTTTAGGCCTCAGAATGCCGGAGTAAACTTCTTTGGCAACGGTCTTGCCGTTGATCATTCCTTCAGTGGCATCGAACGGCCAGTGAATTCCAAGATAAATTCGACTAAAAGCGTTCTCGTAGGTCGCATCTTCCAGATTGTTGTAAGTGCGCGTGACAACGGGCCGCTTCTTACCGTCACTGCCGCGATTGACGCCGTTATACTCGTCAGACGTAAAGCTGAAACGAATTTCACTGGTGCCGTAAAAAAGTGAAGTGACTCCAAACGCTGCAGCACCGAAAGTCGAATGTCCCGATGGATAGGCTGGAAACGGCGGTGTAAAGTTAACTCCATCGCCAGCCCCATTCGTTGCAGGAGCTCCCATTGGCCACCACGCCGGGTTGCCTATTGTGAATTCGTTTGTATCATTCGCAGCGTTGCGTATTCCGACGACTGGCCGCCAGAGATTGTAGTGGTATTTGGAATACCAGCATTGAATGCCGGCATCGGCCATCGCGATGTTGATCAAGGCAAACAGTCGTGCATTGGCCTCAACCGAGTTGTTCTTCCGGGCGGCGATGACTCGAACAATCTGGTTGTAAAGCCGCGGTGGCGTTCCCAGACCTGGCGTGCCATCATAAGCCCAGAAGATGCCCGTGATTGTCTCTTTTGGACCACGAAGAGTTGGATATTGGCCCTCTTCGCCGCCGAAATTTGCGAGAGCCTGATAAGCCACAGCGTACTCAAAGGAATCGAGCGATGGCGGCGGTGCAGCCAGATGGGAATGCACATCGGTGATGGCAAATGGCGTTACAAATCCCCAATGCGGACCGTGGAAACCTTGTCCGGGGTGAAGTGGATCTGGTTGATGATTTCCAGGATCTGTACTGGCGATGTACGGCACCGTCATCTTTGAGTTGTCGTTGCTTCGGTTGGCAAGAATTGCTAAAGCAACCTTCTTGCCAAGATCGATCCCCTTCGTTCTTGGGGTTCCAGCGGGAACATTCAGCATCGTCCGCGTGTAGGCCGTTCTGAAAGTCGCAGCCTGCTGCGGATAGAGTGCAACAAGCGTGTCTCTGGCGGCGGTCGAAACTGCGGCCGACAGATTTGCAGAATGGTATCCATTCAGCTCGGTCAGGTACGGATTGTACTTGTGGAAGATGGAATTCCACGCATCAAACATCGCGACGGAGACGATCGCGAAGGCTCGGGACGTCCCTGTTGGGCCAGGCTGGTCAGCGATCAGAAGGCGGGAGTCGGCTGCATTGGCATCCAACATGACCTGATTCCATTCAAGGATCACGTCAGAGGAAGGCATTGTTGTCTGAGCAGACGCGCTCGGTGCGAGAAGTGAGAACAAAATAACGATCAACGTCAGCCGACTAATACCACTCATTTCACGGAACTCCAGATCTGCCAAGCCGTCCGGGCGGTGGGTCACTGACTGAAATCCGTTTTTACAGCCGTTCGCAATTCTGCAATGCCATGCATGATGAATCGTCGAACGAACCCAAAGCAACTACAAAATTCCTTCAATCGTTACAAATATCGCAATCGCATCGGCTGGCAACGATCGCAGATCGTGTCGGTTGGAGTGGAACACAGTCTAAACTGTGACAGCAGCGGCCGCACATCCGATGAGATTTCATCGCCGCAGGAGGAATTCGTTGGAATTCAGAACCGCCCACACCAGATCCTGTAATGCTCCCCGGCGATCGGGGCGAGCATCGATGTACGATCTGAGCGACGTTCGTTCGTCCACCGTGAGTGCTCGTGTCAGTGCCGACCAATAGACCTGATCCAGGAACTCATCGGTTGACTGATCACTATTCAACGCGCGAGCGACGCTGTTCTGGCTATCTCGCAAAAGGTCCGAAATCAATTCGCCGCTCACCATTTCCATCGTCTGTGCGAGTGTCGTTTCGCCCGTGCGTTCGCACTCACAGGTCTGAAGTCGGCCAGGTTTTCCAAAGAGTGCCAGAAAGCGGTCGCCATTTTCCGGTCGACTATAGCGGTTGCCTCCGTTACGAACGCCGGTCAACTGAACGGCCCGCGTACCCTCCGGATGGCCACCGAATTTCGCTGAGGTTTGCAACACCTGACCGATGGCATCCAGTGTTTGTTCCGCCGTTAACCGACGTGGAACAACGTGTGAGAAGAGTGTTTCGTCGAGGCGATTGGTTTCGTTGATCTCGGCAGACAGTTGATAAGTTTGCGAATTCAGAATCAGCCTCATCAGATGTCGAGTGCTGAAGTGCGCAGTGGTGAATTCTGCTTGCAGTGCCTTGAGCAGTTCTGGATTTGATGCTGGATTAGTGGCTCGGAAGTCATCGATGGGATCGACGATTCCAACGCCTATGAGCTGGAACCAGATCCGATTTGCCTGCGTCGCTGCAAACCGATCGTTGTGCGAGTCTCCCAGCCACGCGGCCAGTTGCATCAGTCGATCCTGATCTTTTTGTTTCGTCAGTTCCAGTGCCGCCGTTGAGGCATCGCCCAGAAATCTCAGGCCGACACTCTTTCCTGTTGTTGGATTCTTGACATCGCCTTCGTCCTTCATGAAGACGACTTGTTCGCCATTGAATTCATGCTTGTCGTTTTCATCGCGGCGCTTGTTTTCAATAATCTTGTAATCGACTCGCGCAAAGAAATTGGTCCAGCCGTAGTAATCGTCCTGAGTCCATCGATCAAACGGATGGTTGTGGCACTTGGCACACTGAAGTCGCACGCCAAGAAACACCTGCGCGGCCGATTCTGCCCGCTCTTCTGGTGTGCGCAGGGCTCGATAAAAGTTACTCGGTGGTTCTGTGTACGTGCTGCCGCGAGCGGCGATGATTTCTGCGGCGAACTGGTTCAAGGGCTTTTCGGCGGCCACACTTTCGCGAATCCAGTGATAGAAGACTTCGACGCCTTTCGAGTCCAGTGTCTTGTCCTCAACACGCAGTAAGTCAGCCCAGCGCAGCGCTTGAAAATCGATGAATCCGTCAGAGGCCAGCAGTTCATCAATCAGCTGTCGACGTTTGTTCGGTTCGGCCGAAGCCAGAAACACCTGAGCCTTTTTTGTTGAAGGCAGGAGCCCTGTCAGATCGAGCGACGCTCGACGAAGAAAAGTGGCATCATCGCAGATTGGTGCGGGATTGATTTTCAACCGTTGCAACTGAGCGAAGACCAGTTCATCAATAAAATTCGCGGGCGCGGGGGCTACAAACGCAAAGCCTGGTCGTTGCGGGACGAATTCCACACGCGCTGTTGTTTGTTGGTTCAGGTAACGAACAGTGACGCTGGTTTGCCGCGACACATCAGACTCTGCAAACTCGACGCCGCCGTTTGCTGAAATTCGTACGGTAGGGTCAGACGATTCGAATACTACCAGCGATGTGACGTCTTTTATGGAGCTGTCTGAAAATGTAGCCGTCGCTTTCAGGTCGATGGTTCGTTCCGGAGCATGCAACGTTGAGGCTGCAGGTGTTACGTCCAGCCGTGTCAAATGTGGCACTGGATCGCCGTCGGCTGGCATCCCTGCGGCGATCCATTTTCGCAGGAGCTGGTACTCTGCCGACTCGGGAGTAAATCGCCGACCGCCTTCGTGCGGTACCAGCATCGACGGCTTTCGCAAAAGTAGGCTGTCGTCAGGATTGAGAACATTCGTTCGTCGCCCCGCCAGTTGCCGAGTCAGTGTGATGAAATCTGCTTCTGGATCCTGACCTCGCAAAGAGATCTTCAGCCCGCCTTTGCCATTCTGATTTCCGTGGCATGTTCCAAGGCTGCATCCGGACCGCGACAAAACAGCCATAACTTCATTTCGAAACGATGGCACAGGTTCCGGCGCGTGATTGGCATCATCCCGGGAATACGCGGTTGGCAAATTCAGCAACAAGGATGCGATGAGAACGGCGAATGTGCGTCGCATTGGGCTCACAGGCTATGGAAGTGCGTCGGCGAAACAGAACGCCCATCATTGTCCGACTTATACAACAATTGTCCAGCTTCATCTCGTCGCCTGGCCCGATCCAGGCGGAGCAACGGTTCAGTGTGATTGCGATGAGACCGGATCGTACCAGCAGAAAAAACGGCTCCGTGTTTCTATGGCGGCGAACAGCTTTTGTGAAGGAAAGGCCGGATCAGTCCGTTCTGCTTTCTTTCACCCGGAATCCACGCCATAATGTCGCGCCCGCCGGAATTCGTCGAGTGCGAGTTTTGACGCCATTAATCATCTTTCTCTGACGAATCTGCCTTCGCAAATTCGTTGGACTTCCCACCTTTGGAACGCGGAGAATTTCATGACTACCAACTCCAGCGGAGCCTCACGACGAGACTTCCTCAAAACTTCAGCCACAGCAGCGGCTGTCACTGCGGCGATCAGCAATGTCGCTTCTGGTATGTATGTGTCTCAGGACGAAACCATTTCCATCGCCCTTGTAGGCTGCGGTGGACGTGGCACCGGAGCTGCGGGTAACGCATTGTCTGTTGACAATGGCCCGATCAAGGTTGTCGCGATGGCCGATGTGTTCGAAAAGAACCTCGAAGCCAGCCATGGCAATCTCAGCAAGGAACACGGTTCGAACGGCAAGCTGGATGTCCCACCTGAGCGCCGCTTTGTCGGATTCGATGGTTATAAGAAAGCCATGGACGTTCTGAAGCCAGGTGATGTGGTGATTCTGACAACGCCGCCAGCCTTCCGCTGGGTTCACTACACCTACGCGATCGAAAAAGGTCTGAATGTCTTTATGGAGAAGCCGGTCACTGTTGACGGCCCAACCACAAGACGCATGCTGGCTTTGAATGACAAGGCGATCGAGAAAAACCTGAAGGTCGCTGTCGGACTGATGTGCCGCCACTGCGAAGCTCGCCGCGAATTGTTCGATCGGGTTCAAAGTGGTGAAATCGGCGAAATCACCATGTCGCGCGCCTACCGCATGGCCGGTCCGACGGGGACCGCTGCCACCGGTCCAAAGCCGGAAGGGGCCAGCGAGTTGCTTTATCAGATCAGCCGCTTCCACGGTTTCCTGTGGCTCAGCGGCGGTGCGGTGAGCGACTTCCTGATTCACAACATTGACGAATCGTGCTGGATCAAGAATGCATGGCCGGTTCGATGCAAAGCAAGCGGCGGACGGCACTATCGCGGTGACAATGTTGATCAGAACTTCGACAACTACTCGATGGAGTACACATTTGAAGACGGCACAAAGCTGTTCATGAACGGTCGCACGATTCCCGGCTGCCATCAGGAATTCGCAAGCTACGCTCATGGGACGAAGGGCCTTGCTGTGATATCGTCGGCGTCTCACTGGCCGTCGCGAGCTCGCATCTACAAGGGTCACAACGAAGATCCGAAGAATCTGGCCTGGGAGTACCCTCAGCCCGAAAAGAACAATCCTTACGTTGACGAATGGAAGCATCTGATTGCCGCCATCCGCAATGACGAGAAGTACAATGAAGTCGAACGTGGCTGCATGGCCAGTATCGTGACTTCAATGGGCCGCATGGCGGCTCACACGGGTCAGGAAATGACTTTGGAGCAGATGATGAACTGCGAGCATGAATTTGCTCCGGATATCGATAAGCTGACGATGGAATCCGCGTCACCACTTCAGGCTGACGCAGAAGGCAAGTATCCGATTCCGCTGCCAGGCCTCGAGAAGTCCCGCGAATACGCATGATGAATCGATCGGGCGTCGTATGATCAGAAGGGCCTCCGGGAATAATCTCGGAGGCTTTTCCGTGCGCGGTCGTTTGTCCGATCTTCAGATCTGAGATTGACTCAACAGTCTCAAACCACTTGGGTGGCATTAAAAATCGCCGCAATCGTTGCACAATTGCCGCCCTGTTCTCCCGCGATCTCGTCATCTCGGCGCTTGGATCGTGGTCTGCTTACAGCAGGTTACTCGCAAGTTCCGCAAGCTCGCTGCGTTCTCCCTTTTCCAGCGTTACGTGAGCAAAGAGCGGCTGGCCGACCATGCGGTCAATCAGGTAGCTTAGGCCATTCGACAGCGAATCCAGGTACGGATGGTCGATCTGCTGAATATCACCTGTGAAGACAATTTTTGTGCCTTCCCCCGCACGTGTGATGATCGTCTTGATCTCGTGAGGGGTCAGGTTCTGAGCTTCGTCGACGATAAAGAAGACTCGTTGCAGGCTGCGGCCGCGAATGTAAGCGAGCGGCGTTACTTCCAGGTGATTGGCGGCCAGCAAGTCCTGAACCTTCGGGGCCGAAGATGTGCCCGAGAGCCCGGCCAGAGGCTGCTGCATGACGGCCATGTTGTCATACAGCGGCTGCATGTAGGGATCAAGCTTTGCCTGAATGTCACCGGGCAGAAACCCCAGGTCTCGATTACTCAATGGTACTGCCGGACGAGCCAGCAGGATTTGACGGTAGTGACTCTTTCGTTCCATTGCGGCAGCCAAAGCAAGCAGAGTCTTACCAGAGCCTGCTTTGCCGGTCAGCGTGACCAGCTTAATGTTGTCATCCAGCAGCGCATGCAGTGCGAAGGACTGCTCAGAGTTCCGCGGATTGACCCACGATGCGGAGACTCTGTCGATGCGAACGAAGGCTTTCTCGCCTGGGTTATATGTTGCGAGGACGGACTTTGACCCATTTCGAAGAACAAAGTTCTCGTTGGCAATCGGCTGTGTGACCTCGGTCAATTGATCAAATGGAACATGCCCGACTCCAGTGAAGAACTTATCGAGCACACCGCTGCCAAGTCCTTCGACAAGTCGCTTTCCGGTGTAGAGCTTGTCCATGCTCTCCACCTTGTCTGTGCTGTAATCCTGGGCGGTCAGCCCCAGGGATTTGGCTTTCATTCGCAGGTTGGTGTCTTTGGTGACCAGCACAACCGCTCGTGGCGCTTCATCCTGCTGAAGGGTGAGTGCGACGTCCAGAATCCGATGATCAGGGCAATCCTCCAGAAAAGCTTCTTTCAGCCGCTGATGATGGGATGCCTTAATAATAACTCTCACCGAGCCAAGTCCCGGGCCAAGCGACATTCCTTCGGAGGAAAGCACATCGCCAGTCAGTTCGTCCAGACGTCGCAGGAAAGCTCGAGCCTGAAAATTGATGTCTTCGTTGCCCTTCTTAAATCGATCCAGTTCTTCAAGAACTGTGATAGGCACGGCCACATCGTGCTCTTCAAAGTTTTTCAGGCAGCCAGCGTCGTGAAGGATCACATTTGTGTCGAGCACAAACAGCTTCGACCCCACTCTTACAGAATTATCCGCCATCTCGTCCTCCCTGACAGCCTATGACCAATCACAGAAGCCGCATTCCGGTTCGGCCTCAGGATGCTAACTGCTGATGCTGAGATGGTCAACAACTCTGTGTTTTGCTGGGTCTTTGAACACCGTCACGCGGCATTACACCGATTGCGCGAGGGTATGCAAAACGGCATCATTTGATGCGTTCATGTTGTAAGTCGGCCAAGTGCCTTGTGCGACAACAGTTAAGGTATTTCCAAGCCCGTTCAGAGAAATGACGTTGACCTTCAGCAACATCAACGCGGCGACCTCTTAACGTTTTGTTAACGGCCTGCAAATTGACAATAAAACACCATAAGTCAATTCTACGATG